>NZ_CP095554.1:1662500-2003333 GCF_023078375.1 Roseomonas gilardii subsp. gilardii
ACCCCGACGAGGGGAGTGAAAGAGACCTGAAACCGAGCGCCTACAAGCAGTCGGAGCACCCTTGAGGTGTGACGGCGTACCTTTTGTATAATGGGTCCGCGAGTTTCTGTTGGCAGCAAGCTTAAGCCGAGAGGTGTAGGCGCAGCGAAAGCGAGTCTGATAAGGGCGCTTGAGTTGCCGGCAGAAGACCCGAAACCGAGTGATCTAGCCATGGCCAGGTTGAAGGTGGGGTAACACCCACTGGAGGACCGAACCCACGCCTGTTGAAAAAGTCGGGGATGAGCTGTGGCTAGGGGTGAAAGGCCAATCAAACTCGGAAATAGCTGGTTCTCCGCGAAATCTATTGAGGTAGATCGTCGTCCGATTACCTTCGGAGGTAGAGCACCGGAAGGGCTAGGGGGGCCCAAAGCCCTACCAAACCCTACCGAACTCCGAATGCCGAAGAGTACAGGACGGCAGACAGACAGTGGGTGCTAAGGTCCATTGTCGAGAGGGAAACAGCCCAGACCACCAGCTAAGGCCCCCAAATCGTGGCTAAGTGGGAAAGCATGTGAGACGGCCAAAACAACCAGGAGGTTGGCTTAGAAGCAGCCATCCTTTAAAGAAAGCGTAATAGCTCACTGGTCTAATAGCTGTCTTGCGGCGAAAATGTAACGGGGCTCAAGCCACGTGCCGAAGCTGTGGATGCATGCGCAAGCATGCGTGGTAGCGGAGCGTTCCGTAGGCCTGCGAAGGCAGACCCGTGAGGGCTGCTGGAGGTATCGGAAGTGCGAATGCGGACATGAGTAGCGATAAACAGGGTGAGAACCCCTGTCGCCGAAAGTCCAAGGGTTCCTGCGCAAGGTCAATCCGCGCAGGGTGAGCCGGCCCCTAAGGCGAGGGCGAAAGCCGTAGTCGATGGGAACCAGGTGAATAGTCCTGGGCCTGACAGACGTGACGGCTGCGAAATTCCGTCATCCCTTATCGGATTGGGATGGCGGCTGGAGCAGCCCAGGAAATAGCGCTGTCGATAAGACCGTACCCGAAACCGACACAGGTGGACTGGTTGAGAATACCGAGGCGCTTGAGAGAACCATGCTGAAGGAACTAGGCAAATTACTCGCGTAACTTCGGGATAAGCGAGACCCGCCGCTGGGCAACCAGAGGCGGGTGGCAAGACCAGGGGGTAGCGACTGTTTAGTAAAAACACAGGGCTCTGCGAAATCGAGAGATGACGTATAGGGTCTGACACCTGCCCGGTGCCGGAAGGTCAAGGGGAGATGTGCAAGCATCGAACCGAAGCCCCGGTAAACGGCGGCCGTAACTATAACGGTCCTAAGGTAGCGAAATTCCTTGTCGGGTAAGTTCCGACCTGCACGAATGGTGTAACGACTTCCCCACTGTCTCCAGCATGGACTCAGCGAAATTGAATTCCCCGTGAAGATGCGGGGTACCCGTGGTCAGACGGAAAGACCCTATGAACCTTTACTGCAGCTTCGCAGTGGTGCCAGGAAGGAACTGTGTAGGATAGGTGGGAGCCATCGAAACCCGGGCGCCAGCTCAGGTGGAGGCAACCTTGAAATACCACCCTGTTTCTTTCTGGCATCTCACTGAGCCCGGTCAGCCCGGGCCAGGACCCTGCGTGGTGGGCAGTTTGACTGGGGCGGTCGCCTCCCAAAGTGTAACGGAGGCGCGCGATGGTGGGCTCAGGCCGGTCGGACATCGGCTGTTGAGTGCAAAGGCATAAGCCCGCCTGACTGCGAGCGCGACAGCGCGAGCAGAGACGAAAGTCGGCCTTAGTGATCCGGTGGTCCCGCGTGGAAGGGCCATCGCTCAACGGATAAAAGGTACTCTAGGGATAACAGGCTGATCTCCCCCAAGAGTCCACATCGACGGGGAGGTTTGGCACCTCGATGTCGGCTCATCGCATCCCGGGGCTGGAGCAGGTCCCAAGGGTTCGGCTGTTCGCCGATTAAAGCGGTACGTGAGCTGGGTTTAGAACGTCGTGAGACAGTTCGGTCCCTATCTGCCATGGGTGTTGGAGACTTGCGAGGATCTGTCCCTAGTACGAGAGGACCGGGATGGACGCACCTCTGGTGCACCGGTTGTGGCGCCAGCCGCATCGCCGGGTAGCTAAGTGCGGAACGGATAACCGCTGAAGGCATCTAAGCGGGAAACCAGCCTCAAAACCAGGTCTCCCCAAGGGCCGTGGAAGACCACCACGTCGATAGGTCGCAGGTGGAAGTGCAGCAATGCATGCAGCCGAGCGATCCTAATCGCCCGATCGAACTCCATCTCCCCCACACCGCAGCCCCCCTCAACAAGGGGACACCGCGCGCAGCACCAAAGCGCACCCGCTCACCACACACACTCACACACCCACCCAACACGCCCCCTCAGAGCAGCCCGCACGCCACAACAGCAGCCTGCCCCAGATCCCCCCATCACCCCAGCATCTGGTCGTACACACTACACCCGGTTCCCATCCGGTGGCCTGGTGGCCCTAGCGAGGCTGCCACACCCGATCCCATCCCGAACTCGGCCGTGAAACGCCTCAGCGCCCATGGTACTGCGTCTCAAGACGCGGGAGAGTCGGTCGCCGCCAGGCCGCCCGATGGGAACCCAATCACAACTTACGACCAGTTCAGCACACTCAGCTCAATGACTCCCCATCCTGTCGGCGGCACCGCCTTCGGGCAGGTAGCTCTCGCCGCAATGCCATGAGCTGTGCCCCGGCCGCAAAGACCTCCCGGACGGTGTATCGGACAGGCCTTCCCATCTATGATGGGGTCTTCGATATCCCGGAAAGGCGCTGCATGCAGGTCGAAGGACGAGGCGTACAGTCCATCGAAGTGGGCGGCCGGCTGTTGCAGGCGCTGGTGACCTTGCCTCAACCGGCCATGCTGCGCGACCTGGCCACAGCGGCGAACCTGACGCCAGCCCAGGCGCACGCCTATCTGGTGAGCTATCGCAAGCTGGGCCTCGTGGAGCAGGACCCGCTGAGCGGGCGCTATGCCCTGGGGCCCTTCGCACTGCAACTCGGCCTCGCCCGCATGCACGCCTCCGATCTGCTGCGCATGGCATCACACGCGGCGGCGGAGATGATGGAGCAGTTGGGGCTGATGGTCACCATCGCCGTCTGGGGCACGCATGGACCTACGATCATCCAGGTCCAGGAATCCAGCATGCCGATCCATGTGAACCTGCGCGCGGGCTCGGTCTATACCATCACCGGCACGGCCACGGGGCGGCTCTTCGCGGCCTTCCTGCCGGCGCGGCAGGTGCGTCCCTTGCTGGAAGAGGAACTCGCCCTCGGCTCGCGCAGCCGCAAGATCGGCCGCGCCACCTCCCAGGCGGAACTGGACCGGCAGATCGCCGAGATCCGCGCACTCGGCTACGCCGTCACGGAAGGCATTCCGGTGCCGGGTATCAATGCGGTGGCCGCGCCGGTCTTCGACCATACCGGGCAGATGCAGTACGCCATCACCGCGATCGGCAATGCCGGCATGCTCGACGCTTCGCCGCGTAGCCAGCAGGCGGAGGCGGTGCTCGCCTTCGCCCGCCGCCTTTCCGCGGAACTGGGCCACTCGTTCACGCGGGAGGCCGAAACATCCCCGGACACGAAGTGCGACACCGGCAAGGAGCCGGTCAGTGCCCCGCGCCGAGGTAGGCCGCGCGCACCTGCGGGTGCCGCAGCAGGGCCGCGCCTGTCCCGGAAAGGGTGACCTGGCCGGTCTCGAGCACATAGGCACGGTCGGCCACGCCGAGAGCAAGGTTGGCCATCTGCTCAACCAATAACACGGTCATGCCACGGCTCCGTAGGTCGCGGATGATGCCGAAGATCTCGCGGATCACCAGCGGCGCCAGGCCCAGCGAGGGCTCGTCGAGCAGGAGCAGGCGCGGCTGGCTCATCAGCGCGCGCGCGATGGCCAGCATCTGCTGCTCCCCGCCCGAAAGCGTCACGGCCATCTGTGATTGCCGCTCGCGCAGGCGTGGGAACAGCGCGAACTGCTCCTCCACCGCCTCCGCCATCCGCGCGGGGGAAAGATCGCGCGACCAGGCGCCGAGCTCCAGGTTGTCGCGCACGCTCTGGTCCGGAAAGACGCGCCGCCCCTCGGGCGACAGCGCGATGCCGGCACCAACGCGGCGATGCGGCGGCAGAGCGGTGATGTCGCGCCCATCGAAGCGGATCATGCCGGACTGCAGCGGCAGCAGCCCCGCGATGGCTTGCAACAGCGTGGTCTTGCCCGCGCCATTGGCGCCGACGATGGCCACGACCTCGCCCGTTTCCACGCGGATGCTGGCATCGCTCACCGCGCGGATGGGGCCATAGCCGATGCAGGCGCCGTCGACCTCCAGCATCGCGCTCATGCCCGCAGCGCCAGGACAGGCTCGCCGGCCTCGATCTCCGGCGCTTCCTCCGTGCCGAGATAGGCAGCGGTGACGCGCGGGTCGGCCTGCACATGCGCGGGCGTGCCCTCGGCGATGGTCTCGCCGTAATCGAGCACGATCACGTGGTCGGAAATGGCCATGACGAGATCCATGTGATGCTCCACGAGGAGGATGGTGATCCCGCGCTCCCGGATGCGCAGCAGGATCTGGCCCAGCTCCGCCGTCTCCTGCGGGTTGAGGCCGGCCGCCGGCTCGTCGAGCAGCAGGAGTTGCGGTTCCGTCGCCAGGGCGCGGGCCAGCTCCGTGCGGCGTTGCAGGCCGTAGGGCAGGGAGCCCGCCGGCTCATCGGCCAGCGGCGACAGGCCAAGGAAGCGCAGGATCTCCTCGACCCGGCGCCGGGCGGCGGCTTCCTCCCGCCAAGCCAGGGGCAGGCCAAGCAGCGAGGACAGGAAGCCGTTGCGCATGCGCGCGTGCTGGCCGAGCAGGACGTTGTCGCGCACCGACAGGTCACGGAACAGGCGCAGGTTCTGGAAGGTCCGGGCGATGCCGCGGTCGCAGATCGCATGCGTCCCCGCCCGGCCGATGCCACGGCCCAGGAAGCGGATCTCGCCGGAATCCGGCTGCACCACGCCGCTGAGCATGTTGATGAAGGTGCTCTTGCCGGCACCGTTCGGGCCGATCAGCGCATGGATATGCCCGCGCGTGAGCCGGACATGGATGTTCCGCGCCGGATGCACGCCGCCATAGGACTTGCTCAACCCCTCGGCCTGCAACAGGGGCACGGAAGCGGCCACCGATTCCGCGTCGCGGATGGGAAGGGGCGCCGAGGCATCGGGCGCGGCGGCACGCCGCTCCCCGGAGCGGGCCGGCTGCCATAGCCCGCCGAGCACACCGGCGAGGCCCTTCGGCATGACGTAGAGGGCGAAGAGCAGCAGCGCGCCCTGCACGAAATGCTCGATCCAACTCCAGCGCGCCACCAGGGCGGAGATCACCGTCAGCGTCACCGCGCCCAGGATCGGCCCGGCCAGAGAACCCGCACCGCCGAAGAGCACCAGCAGCAGGATGAAGATCGACAGGTTGAAGTTGATGAAGTCGGAATTGATGTACTGGTTCTGCTGTGCGACCAGGGCACCGGCGAGGCCGCAGGTGGCAGCAGCGATCACGAAGGCCAGGATCTTGTAGCGATGCACCGGCACGCCCACGGCGCCCGCCGCGACCTCGTCCGCCTGCAGCGACAGGAAGGCGCGGCCGAAGCGCCCCGTGAGCAGGTTGCGCAGCAGCAGGTGCAACCCGAGCCCGAGCAGGATGCAGAGCCAGACCCATTGCCGCATGTCCAGCGCCTCGCCGCCGAAGGTCAGCGGCTTGATGGCATAGATGCCCATGGCCCCGCCGAAGATGTCGGATGCCTCGGTGACCAGTTTCTCCACCACGATGCCGAAGGCGAGCGTGACCATGGCGAGGCTGGGACCGCGCACGCGCAGGGACGGGGCGGCGATCAGCACGCCGGCGGCGGCGGCGATGCCCGTGGCGAGCAGCAGCGACAGCCAGGGGCCGAGGTCCCAGCTCGTGGTCAGCAGCGCCGCGCCATAGGCGCCGGCGGCGAAGAGCCCGGCCTGGCCCAGGGATTTCTGCCCGGCGAAGCCGAGCAGCACGTTCATCCCCGAGGCGCAGAGGAAGTAGATGCCGATGTTGAAGAGGATGCGCAGGTAGAAGTCGTTGGTGACGAAGGCCACGGCGAGTGCCGTCGCGCCCGCCAGCAGGATGGCTGCCAGGACATGCCGCATGGGCGTCACACCTTGTCCAGGGCGCGGGCGCCGAACAGCCCGTTCGGGCGGATGGCGAGCACCAGGATGATCAGGAGGAAGATGACGATCTCGCGCCACTGCGCCTGCCAGAGCGCCACGCCGGCCTCCAGCAGGCCGAGCGCGAAGCCGCCGAAGATGCAGCCGCGCGGGTTGTCGAGCCCGCCCAGGATGGCGCCCGAGAAGGCTTTCAGCGCGATGCCCATGCCCATGAAGAGCGAGGCCGAGGCGATCGGCGCCACCAGCACGCCGCCCAGCCCCGCCAGGCCGCTGGACAGGGCGAAGGCCCCGAGCATCACCGCGCCGACATTGATGCCCATCAGCGCCGCGACCTTCGGGTCATGCGCCACGGCGCGCATCGCCTTGCCCAGGCGCGTGCGGCGCAGCAGCAGGTCGAGCGCGGCCATCAGCAGCACCGCCACCACCAGCACCGCGATCTCCTGCGGCCGCACCCCGGCCCCGCCCAGGCGCAGCACCTCGTCGCCGAAGGGGGAGGGCATGTTGACCGGCGCCGGCCCCCAGACGGCGAGGCCCAGGCTTTGCAGGATGATGCCGAAGCCGATGGTGCTCATCACCCAGGACATGCCCGGCTTGCCGGCGAAGGGCCGGATGGCGGCGATGAAGAGGAGGAGGCCGAGTGCGCCCATCGCCGCGCCCGCTGCCATGGCCGCCGCCGGATAGCGGAATCCCGCCGAGGCCGCCGGCTCCAGCGCGGCGAAGCCGCCGCCATCGTTGCCGGCGAACAGGTAGAGCGCGGTGACGCCGAGGAAGGCGCCGACGCCGATGAACTCGCCCTGGGCGAAGTTCAGCGTGCGGGTGGTGGTGAAGGTGATGCTGAAGCTCAGCGCGATCAGCGCGTAGACGCCGCCGATCGCGAGCCCGCTCACCAGCGCCTGCAGATAGGTCGCCAGCACGGAATTCCTCCCTCTTCCCTTTCCGGGACTCAGCCGCCCGGACTCAGCCCTTGAAGTCGCCTTCCTGAGGTTCTGCACCACCTCGTCGCGATAGGCGGCCAGCTTGCCGTTGCGCCAGCAGGTCCAGCGCTGGTCGGCGGCCGTCAGTCCCTCGTGCTCCGTGCGGCTGAAGGGACGCTCGTAGGTCTTGGCATAGCCTTCGACCTTCTCCTTCAGATCCTCCAGCGCCGCGCGGATGGCGGCGCCGTCGGTCTTGCCCGCCTGCTTCATCGCGGCGGCGAGGAGGACCGTGGAATCATAGCCGTGCACGGCGAAGGAGAAGGCGGAATCCGCGTCCAGCTTCGGGCGGATCCGGTCGAAGAAGGCCTGCTGGTGCGGCGTGCGGTCCTCCGACACGGTCCGCAGGAAGATCGGCTTCTCCGCCAGTTCCGGGCCGGCGGCGTTGATGAAGCTGAGATTGTCGGCCGCCCAGCTCGTCAGCACGGTGGGGAAGTAGCCGATCTTGTCCATGCTGCGCATGAGCTGGCCGATCGGCGTGCCCTGGGCCCAGACCAGCGCCGTCTCCACCCCGGCGGAGCGCAGCTTGGCGAGCTGCGAGGTCATGTCCGTGTCGCCGACGTTGAACTTCTCGCTGGCCACGGCGGTGAGGCCCTGGGCCTGCGCCACCTCCTGGAGGTCCTTCAGCCCGCCCTGGCCATAGCCCGTGGTCTCGGTGAGGAAGCCGATCTTGCCGGTGCGCGGGTTCTTCCTGGCATAGGCCATGAGCGTGACGACCTGGATGCGGTCCACGCTGCCGATGCGGAACATGTAGTTGTCGGCGCCCTCGCGCACCGGCTTGGTGATGTCGGTGGCCGAGCCGATGCAGCCCATGACCGGGATGCGCTTCTGGTTCGGGATATGCCTCCAGGCCAGGGCATTGCCCGAATTGGTCGGCCCGAACACCGCGACGACCTTCTCGTTGTCGATCAGGTCGCTCATGTTCTGGATGGATTTCGGCGGCTGCGAGAGGTCGTCGCGGACCGTCAGGCCCAGCGGGCGCCCGAGCACGCCGCCGGCCTTGTTCACGTCCTCCATCGCCGCCTGGATGCCGACCACGGCGGCGCGGCCGGACTGGGCGGAGGGCGAGGCCGAGAGGTCACCGTTGAAGCCCAGGCGGATCGGCTCCGCCTGCGCCAGCGCGGCGCGGTGCGGCAGGGCCAGGGCGGGGGCGGCGAGCAGTGCCACGGCGGCACGGCCGAAGCCACGGCGCGTGGGGCCTGTGGCCATGGCGGCCTCCGGGCGGGGGGTCTTTCCTGTCATCACGCTCCTCCTCGAGCCTTTGGGCGCAGCGGCCAGGAGGAGGTGCGGAGGACGGCCTGCGCCATCGTCTCCCCGTTTCCGTCCCGCCCGTTCCGTGCCGGGTCTTGCCGACCCTTGCTTGGCCCGGAGGCTATGGCTTGGCGAAGCGTTATGCAATGAACAAATCGTCTCCAACGAGATGATTTGTCCCTTGCGAATGAATTCGTTCCGTGTTTGCCTTTCCGCAACCCCGCCCGGCCCTCACTGGCGCCCCACAGGCGCCCTGGCCCGGAGCGGTCATGGAACAGGTCAGGAAACTCCAGTGCTTCTTGCAGGGCATCTCGCACTCGTCACCGGCGCGGGTCAGGGCAACGGCGCGGCGATCAGCCTGGGGCTTGCCCGGCATGGCGCGGTGGTGGTGGCCATGGATCTCGATGGCGATGCTGCGGCGCACACCGCGGAGCGAATCCGGGCGGCGGGCGGCACGGCCCATGCCCACGCGCTGGATGTCGCCGACCTGCCCGCCTGCCGTGCCCTGGCCACGCGCCTGACGGAGGAGGTGGGCGACGTGTCCGTGCTGGTCAACAATGCCGGCATCTGCCCGCGCCATTCCATCGACGACGAGGCGCTGGATGCTGCCTGGGAGGCCGCCATGGCGGTCAACCTGCGCGGCACGCTGAACGTCACGCGCGCCTTGCTGCCCGCGCTGCGCCGCAGGCGCGGCAGCGTGGTGAACATGGCCTCCATCGCGGCCTTCGTCTCCACCGCCACCTCGGTCAGCTATCCCGTCTCCAAGGCCGGGGTGCGCGCGCTGACGCAGAGCCTGGCGCAGGAACTCGCGCCGGATGGCGTGCGGGTGAACGCCGTCGCGCCCGGCACCTTCGCCACCCGCATGACCGAGGCGACCCGCTCCAACCCCGAGCGTTCGGCCCGCTTCCTGGCCCGCATCCCCATGGGCCGGTATGGCGAGCCGGAGGAACTGGTCGGCCCGGTCGCCTTCCTGGCTTCCGACATGGCGAGCTACGTCACCGGCACGGTGCTGGTGGTCGATGGCGGCTACCTAGCACTACCTGGGCACTTTAGGTTTGATGGGCGGCAGGAATCGTCGTCTGCAATGTGGACATCGCACGGGTGATGCGAGGTGAGCAAACAGCCGTGCGGTGATGGCCTGTCGCACGGCAGGCAGGCTCGGGTGCGGCGGCGGTCCCGGAACGGTGGGCAGCATTTTTCCCCCGGCTCGCCTGGCGGTGCTGGGCGAGGCGCAGGTGCTGCAGGTAGGCGAAGGCGATGCAGGTCATCAGCGCGTGTCGGTGCAGGCCCGTCCACGAGCGGCCCTCAAAGTGGCCCAATCCCAGTTCCTGCTTGAGCTGCTGGTGTGCCTGCTCGCACACCCAGCGCGCCTTGATGGCCGCCGCCAGCCCGCGCAGCGACGTGCGGGGCGCGAGATTGCTCAGGTAGTACTAGCGCTCTGAGGGGGATGCCGGTCATGCTGCGCATGGGTCTCCTCACCCGCCGGCCGGATACGTCGCCGGAGGGCTTCGCCCGCTACTGGCGGGAAACGCACGGCCCGCTCGCTGCACGCCTGCCGGGCCTGCGGGGCTACACACAGAACCTCGTGACCGACCGCTCGCAACTCGCCGTCGACCATGCGCGCGGCGACTGGGCGATCGACGGCATCTCGCAGCTCTGGTTCGACGATACAGCGGCGATGCAGGCGGCGGTGGATTCCCCGGAATTCGCCCCGATCCCGGAAGACAACGATCGCTTCGCCATGCTGCGCGGCGTGCTGCTGGCCACGCCCAATCCGGTGGTGCCGGTGCAGGAGCCCATGCAGGACGGGCAGCTGATCAAGCGCATGTCGCTGCTGCGCCGCCGGCCCGACCTGGATGCAGCGCGGTTCCGCGAGGAATGGTTCGGCTTCCATGCCGAGGCAGTATGGAAGTTCCCCCGCATCGCCGGCTACACGCAGAACCTGGTGGTGCAGCGCGGCGGCGATCCGCGCCACCCGCTGCCCTATGAGGCCCTGCCCGTCGATGGCGTGGTGGAGATGTGGTTCCGCAGCCGCGAGGATCTCGAGGCTGCCTTCGCCTCCCCGGCGGCCGAGGTGTCGCAGCGCCACGCCCTGGACTTCATCGCCGAGATCACGACCTTCCTGGTCGATCCGCGCCGGGTGCTGTGATGGCGCCGCTGCTCTTCTCCCCGCTGCGGCTGCGCGGCCTGACCCTGCCCAACCGCGTGGTGATCTCGCCGATGTGCCAGCATGCGGCGGAGGAAGGCTGCGCCACCGACTGGCATCTGGTGCATCTCGGCAAGTTCGCCCTGGGCGGCGCCGGGCTGATCCTGACGGAAAGCACTGCCGTCTCGCCGGACGGGCGCATTGGCCTCGCCGATCTGGGCCTCTGGGCGGATCATCAGGTGGAGCCGCTGCGCCGCGTGGTGCGCTTCGTCCACGAACAGGGCGGCGCCATCGGCGTGCAACTCGCCCATGCCGGGCGCAAGGCCGGCAGCGCGCCGCTCTGGGAAGGGGGCCATGCGCTGGGCGAGGCGGATCTGGCGGCGCATGGCTGGCGGCGCCTGGGCCCGAGCGCCATCGCCGCCGGCCCCGCCTGGAGCCACCCCGAGGCGCTCGACACGGATGGCATCGCGCGCATCACCGGGGATTTCATCGCCGCGGCCCGGCGTGCCGAGGCCGCCGGCTTCGATGTGCTGGAATTGCACTTCGGCCATGGCTACCTGGTCGCGAGCTTTCTCTCCCCGCTCTCCAACCGGCGCGAGGATGCCTATGGCGGCGACCTGGAAGGCCGCATGCGCCTGGCGCTGGAGATCGCGGCACGGGTGCGCGAGGCCTGGCCCGCCACGAAGCCCCTCTTCTGCCGCCTCTCCGCCGTGGACGGGGCCGAGGGAGGCTGGGGCCTGGAGGATTCCGTCATCCTGGCCCGGCGGCTCAAGGCGCTCGGCGTCGATGTGATCGACGTCTCCTCGGGCGGGCTGACCGAGGAGACACGGCGCCTGGCCGTGCCGCGCGGCCCCGGCTTCCAGTGCGGCTTCGCCGAAGCCATCCGGCAGGGCGCGGCCATCCCCACCCAGGCGGTCGGCATGATCCTGGACGGGCCACAGGCCGAGGCGGTGCTGCAAGCCGGGCAGGCGGATCTCATCGCCATCGCGCGCGAGGCGCTGCGCGACCCCTACTGGCCCCGCCGGGCGGCGGAGCAACTGGGACTGGACGAGGACTATGCGGGCTGGCCGGAACGCCATGGCGTCTGGCTGGCCAAGCGGGAGCAGAACATGGGCGGCCTCCTGCGCCGGCGGCGCGCCGAACTGGCGCGGGCCATGGCTGCCACGGTGGGAGGAGAACAGGAATGAGCGACATGATGGAATGCGACGTGCTGGTGGTCGGCTCCGGCGCGGGCGGCCTCTCGGCGGCGGTCAGCGCGGCGGCGCGCGGCCTCTCGGTGATCGTGGCGGAGAAGGAGCCCTGGGTCGGCGGCACCACGGCCCTCTCCGGCGGCTTCCTCTGGGTGCCCAACAACCCCGTCTCGCGCCGCGACGGCATCGAGGACAGCATCGAGGCCGCCCGCACCTATCTGCGGCATGAGGCGGGGAACCACTTCAACGCACCGGCGGTGGATGCCTTCCTGGAAACCGGCGCGGAAGCCGTCGCCTTCTTCGAGCGCGAGACGGCGCTGCAGTTCGAGGCTGCCTCCGCCTTCTCCGACTACCACCCCACGGCGCCGGGCGGACGTCCGGGCGGGCGCTCGATCAAGGCGCGCGACTTCCGCGCGCAGGAACTGGGCAGCGAGCTGAAGCGCCTCCGCCCACCTTTGCCGGAACTGACCTTCGCCGGGCTGATGGTGGGATCGGGGCCGGAGCTGAAGCACTTCTTCAACGCCACGCGCTCCCTGACTTCCGCCGCCTATGTGGCGCGGCGGCTCAGCGCGCATGCGCGGGACCTCGCGCTGAACGGGCGCGGCATGCTGCTGACCAATGGCAATGCCCTGGCGGCACGCCTCTTCCGCAGCGCATTGGACCGTGGCGTGCAGGTCTGGACGGAGGCACCCGTCCTCCGGCTGGACCGGGTGGATGGCGCGGTGCGCGGTGCCGTCCTCCGCCGTGGCGGGCAGGAGCAGCACCTGCGCGTCCGCCGGGGCGTGGTCCTCGCCGCGGGCGGCTTCCCGCAGGACCTGGACCGGCGCCGGGCGATGTTCCCGCATGACGGCACCAACCAGGGACATTTCTCCCCGGCCCCGAAGGGCAACACGGGCGACGGGCTGCGCCTCGGCGAGCAGGCCGGCGGGGCGGTGGAGGAAGGCTATCCGAACGCGGCGGCCTGGGTCCCGGTCTCCCGCGTGCCGCGCAAGGATGGCGGCTGGGGTGTCTTCCCGCATTTCATCGACCGGGCCAAGCCGGGCCTGATCGCCGTGCTGCCGAACGGACGGCGCTTCGTGAACGAGGCGAATTCCTATCACGACTTCATCCAGGCGCTCTTCGCCGCGACGCCGCCGGGCGAGCGGGTGCGGGCCTTCCTGGTGGTGGACCAGCCCTTCCTGCGCCGCTTCGGCCTGGGCTTCGTGAAGCCCTTCCTGGTGCCGGTGGGGCCGCAGATCCGCTCCGGCTACCTGAAGGCCGGGCGCAGCCTGGCCGATCTGGCGCAGAAGGCCGGGATCGACCCGCGCGGGCTGGAGGCGACGGTGGCGGAATGGAACCGCGACGTCGCCACGGGCGAGGACCGGGCCTTCGGCAAGGGCTCGACCGCCTACAACCGCTTCAACGGCGACCCGGAATTCCAGCCCAACCCCTGCCTGGCTCCGATCGCCAAGGGGCCCTTCTACGCCGTGGAGGTGGTGGTGGGCGATCTCGGCACCTTCGCCGGACTGCGCACCGACGGCGACGCGCGGGTGCTGGACGAGGATGGGCGGCCCATCCCCGGCCTCTATGCCTCGGGCAACGACATGGCCAGCATCATGGGTGGCAACTATCCGGGGGGCGGCATCACCCTCGGGCCCGCTTTGGTCTTCGGCTATATCGCCGCGCGGCATCTGGCGGAGGGGCGGGCGGAAACCCGGCGGCCCGAGGTGGCCCTGGCCGGTGGTGCGGCCGGGTTGCCCTGAGCGTTCCGCTTCGTGGCGGCCCGCCGTGGGAGAGGCGCCGCCTCTCCCACACCCACTCCGCCCATGACCAGGATGGGGGACCGAAGCCGGTCCCCGGACCCCGGGCTTTCGTTGGCGCCTGTGGTTACCGTTGCTCCGCAGCCCGATCCCTGGGGCGGGTGGATCAGCGGGGCTCCCGAAGAAGATGAAAACCCTGCCCGTGCTGGTGGTGCCCGCAGTCGCCGGAGAGCCATGTTCTCCGGCGCGATCCGGCCGCAGCAGGCGCCAACGAATGGGGGCCAGGGCGCCCCATGGGACCCTTGGGCGTCCTGGCGGATAGGGGGCGCGGGGGGTCGACGCACTGCGTCGACGGCGGAGCCTTGTCCCCCGAGGATAGCGGGACGTCGGACGTAACGCTCAGGCCAGTTCCGCTCCCCGGCGTTCCGGGATGAGGAACCACATGGCCAGGATGTCGAGGATGTAGAGCAGCGCCAGCAGGGCGATGGCGGTCTCGAAGCCATAGGCGGCTGCCACGGCGCCGACGGCCACCGGGCCGAAGCCGCCCACCGCGCGGCCGATGTTGAACAGCACGTTCTGCGCCGTGGCGCGTGCGGCGGTGGGGTAGAGCTCGCTCATCAGCGCGCCATAGCCGCCCAGCATGCCGTTGACGAAGAAGCCCATCACCGCCCCGCCGATCAGCAGCGCCGCCGGGTCGGTCAGCTTCGAATAGACGACGACCATGATCGCCGCGCCCAGCATCCAGCCGAAGAAGGCCGGCTTGCGCCCGACGCGGTCGGCCACCTGCCCGAAGGCATAGATGCCCACCGCCATGCCCAGGATGGTCACCGCGGTCCAGGTCGCGGACTGGGTGAGGCCGAAGCCGAACCGGCTGGACAGGTAGTTCGGCAGCCAGATCATGACGCCGTAATAGCCGAAATTCTGCACCGAGCAGAGGATCACCAGCCCGAGGCTGCTGCGCCGGGCCTGGGTATCCGCCACCAGCAGCCGCAGCGGCGAGGCGGCTGGGGCCTTGGCCGAGCGCTCCACGAAGACATCCGGCTCATGCAGGCTGCGGCGGATGAAATAGGCAGCAACGGCCGGAAACAGGCCGACCGCGAACATCCCCCGCCAGCCGATGACCGGCAGCAGCATCGGCGTCACCACCGCCGCGAGCAGCACGCCGGCCTGCCAGCCCAGCCCGACATAGGAGGAGGCGCGGGCGCGTTTCGAGGCAGGCCAGGCCTCCGCCACCAGGGCCATGCCGATGCCGAACTCGCCGCCCAGGCCGATGCCCGCGATGGTGCGGTAGATCAGCAGGTCCCAGTATCCCTGGGCCAGGGCGCAGAGGCCGGTGAAGACGGCGAAGAGCATGATGGTCCAGGTCAGCACCCGCACCCGGCCCAGCCGGTCGGACAGCATGCCGAAGCCCACGCCGCCGACCACCGCGCCGACCAGCGTGGCCGTGACCAGGGAGGCGGCCTGGGCCGGGCTCAGCCCGAGATCGGCCGAGATGGCCCGCAGCATGAAGCCCAGGATCAGAAGGTCGAAGCCATCCATGGCATAGCCCAGGGCGGAGCCCCACAGCGCCTTCCGCGCGGCGGGCGTGATCCTGTCCTGCTCCGATGTTGCGAAGGCTTTGGCTGGTTCCGCCATAGGGCCACCCCGTTCCCGAAAAATCCGGCGGCTTGTGTCACCTTGTCGCGGGCCATGCCAGACGGTTCCGGCCGGACGGAGCCAGGGAAATGACGCGGGCGGGACGATTTTTCCCGGCTGTTTCCTTCCGGCGATCTCCCGGGATGGGATGCGGACGGCCGGGGCTGCGCGCAACGTGCCGGGCGGAAGAGGGAATCCCGCCCGTGCCCATGCCCACCCGTAGCCCAGGGGAGCGTCAGTCGCGATAGACCTCCGCATGCGCCTCGGCCAAAGCCTCCTCCAGCGGCCGCCCGGCGCGGTAGCCTGACAGGTCCTCCGGCCGCCCGACGCCCGGCTGCAGGCGGGGGCAGGGTTCCGGCGCGCCGATCACCGTGCGGATGGGCAGGCGCTCGGCATAGATCGGCAGGTCGTAATCCTCCTCGTCATCGGCCACGCCCTTGGCGCGGATCTTGGCCGAGGCGGTCTCGATCTCCATGACGACGACGGCGGTGGCCTTGATCTCCTGCTCCGTGCTCTGGCGCAGCCCGGCGGTGCGATGGGGGAAGAAGCGGTCCACCATCATCACCAGGGCCTGGCGCTTCTCCTCCGGGTCGGTCACCAGCCTCGCCTGGCCGAAGGCCATCACGGAGCGGTAGTCGGCGGAATGGTTGAAGCCGCAGCGCGCCAGGACGAGGCTGTCGAAATGTGTGACGGTCAGGCAGGCCGGCTGCCCCTCGGACAGGTTGCGCAGCATGCGGCTGGCGCTGCTGCCATGCCAGTAGAGCCGCGTGCCCTCGCGCCAGAACAGGGTCGGCGTGCAATAGGGCTGCCCATCCACGACATAGGCGACATGGCAGAGGGCCGCGGCATCGAGCAGGCGGTGGACGGTCTCGTGGTCGTAGAAGCCGCGGTCGTGCCGCCGCTTGACGCGGTTGCGCGCTTCCACGGGATAGGTCTGGGTCTCGGACATCGGAAGGGCCTCGATTGACGCCGCCATCATGGAGGCACGAGATTGGTTGCCGCGAGGGCCAATCCGGAGCGCGAGATGCCAACCAATTCCCGGCACAAGCCCGGGCTGCTGGACATGCCCCTGCTGCTGGACGGGGCGGGCAGCCAATCGGGCCGGCTGCATGCCGGGCTGCGCGCCGCGATCCTGGGCGGGCGGCTGGCGCCCGGGCTGCGCCTGCCCTCCAGCCGGGACCTCGCCGCCCAGCTCGGCTTGCGGCGCAATGCCGTGGTCACCGCCTATGAGCAGCTTCTGAGCGACGGGCTGGCCGAGGCCAGGGTCGGGGCGGGCACCTTCGTGGCCGCCCGGGTGCCGCGCGGGCCGGGGGCCGCGGCGCCGGCCCGGGCCAGCATCCCCTTGCCGGGGCAGGCGCCCTTCGCGCTGGGCCGCACCCAGGCGGACCCGGCGCTGCTGCGCCGGTTCGGGCGCCTCATCCGGCGCCATCTCGCGGCCGATGCGGCGCATTTCGGCTATGGCGACCCGCGCGGCGGCGAGGCGCTGCGCGAGGCCATCGCGGCGCATCTGGCGGCCACGCGCGGCATCGCCTGCGATCCGGGGCAGGTGCTCGTCACCAGCGGCACGCAGCAGGCGCTGCGCCTTTGCGCCGAGGTGCTGCTGCGCCCTGGCGATGCGGTCTGGATGGAGGACCCGGGCTATCCCTCGGCGCGCCGCATCCTGGAGGCCCGCGGCGCCCGGCTGGTGCCCGTTCCGGTGGACCGTCATGGGCTGGATGCGGAAGAGGGGCGGCGCATGGCCCCTGCGGCGCGGCTGGCCTATGTCACGCCCTCCCACCAGTTCCCGACCGGCGTGACGATGAGCATGGAGCGGCGCCTTGCCCTGCTCGACTGGGCGCGGGAGGCGGGAAGCTGGGTGGTGGAGGATGATTACGACAGCGAGTTCCGCTACGCCGGCCCGCCGCTGACCGCCCTGGCCGGGATCGATGCGCGGGAACGGGTCATCTACCTCGGCACCTTCTCCAAGACACTGTTTCCCGGGCTGCGGACGGGGTTCGCGGTGCTGCCGGGGGAGCTCCTGGAACGGGTCACCGCCGCGCGGCTGGTCAGCGACCGCTTCCCGCCCAGCCTGACCGGCGGGGCCCTGGCCGAGTTGATCCGGGAGGGCGGCTTCGCCGTGCATGTGCGGCGCATGCGCTCCCGCTACCGGATCGCCCGGGACCTTCTGGCAGACCTCCTGCCGCGCGCCTCCGGTGGCCTGCTGCGCGTGGCGGTGCCGGATCAGGGGCTTTCCCTGTTGGCCCTGCTGCCGGAGGACTGGCCGCCCGGAACGGCGGCGCGCATCCGGGCGGCAGCCGGGATCGAGGGCTGGCTGCTGTCGGAAACCAGGCTGGTGCAGAAGGGGCCGGATGGCTTCGTGCTGGGTTTCTCCGGCCATTCCCTGCCGGCGCTGCGGCGCGCGGCAGAGCGGCTGGGCGAGGCGGTGCGGGCCTGCGCCCCCGGTGCCTTGGCCGCCTGAACCCCCAGCGGGATCGGCGGTCGGGCATGATCCGCGGGCGGAGGCCGGCGGATCATGCCCTGGTGCTCCGGCTCAGTGCTGCCGGCTGTCCCGTTCCGCCGCCGTGTCCGCCTCGTCCTGTCGCGGCCAGAGCGTCCGGTTGACGGAGTGCATCAGGCGCTGGACCCGGCCGAGGCGGCCCTGGTTGACGCTCAGATTGGCGCGCCCCATGACGCTGGCGGCCGTATGGGCCCGGGCTTGCCGGAGATTCTGGCGCAGAACGCGAAGATTGTCGGTCGCGGTCAAGTCTTCCTCCTTTGTTTGGTGCGGTGGAGGATCGTGCGCGGCCGCAGGAAGTCCTGATCCGGCGGCGTCCCCCATTCTTGTTGACCGCGGAGGTCCGTGCGGAACCGCCACGGCGCGGGTTGCCCCCCACCTGCGGGGGAAGCTAGGCAGTTGGGAGCGGGGTGCCAAGCCGGGGTGCACGAATTCCTCCCATGCCACCGCTTCCAGGGGGGCGGGTCAGGCCATCCCGCCCGGTGCCGTGGGAGGGGCGGATTCGGGCAGGATGCTGGCGATGCCGTGCCCGGTGGGAATGGCCACATTTCCCGGCCCGGTCGCCGGGATGGCCGCCAGGGCCCGCCGCCAGTGCCGGCGCGCCATGCGGACCCGGATCGCCCAGGCGGGGGAGGGATCTCGTCCAGGACGGGCGGTGGCGCCTTCCGGCCGAGGACAAGGCAGCGCGCCCCCGCGACCGGCCCCGCGCTGTCCCGGCAGCGCAGGAGGCGCGATCCCGGCCGCAGCGCGGCGAGAAGGGCCGGGTAGAGCGGATTCCGCGCCAGGGGGCCATCCACCACCACATCCCCGGCGGCGCGCAGCAGGTCCAGCGACAGGTCCGTCAGCAGGGCCAGATAGAGGCTGGCCAGGGCGCTGCGGCCCGCGCCATCCAGCCCCTCGGCCCGCAGGATTACGCCATGGCGCCCCGGAAAGGCACCGCCCCCGGCGAAGCCCGGCAACACGCAGGCCCCTTCATCAAGGGCCTGGAACAGGCCCTCCTCGCCAGGCGGCGGGGCATCCGGGCCGGCCACGGCGCGGTATTCCCGCCCGCCCATGAAACGGGCGGTGCCGACCAGCCCGCCCCACACATCGACATTGGCCAGCATGTCCCGTTCCGGCCGCAGGGCCGAGGCCGGGGTGCCGCGTGCCATCAGCACCGTCCAGGTGCCGGAGGACACGACGGCGAAGGGTTCCGCCGCCGCGCGATGCGTCAGATGGGCCAGGTAGGAGGCATTGGAATCATGGAGGCCGCAAAGCACCGCGCAATCCCCCGGCAAGCCGCAGCGGGCGGCGAGGGCGGGCCGCAGCCGGCCCAGCACGGCACCGGCGGGCCGCAGCGGGGGGAAGAGCCTTTCCCAGCCCTGGCGGAGGGCCATCCCGGAGAAGCGGGCCTGCGCCGGTTGCCACAGATCCGTGTGGCAGCCGAGCGAGGTGACCTCGCTGGCCGCGACGCCGCAGAGGCGGTGGGCCCAGTATTGCGGATAGGGCAGGATCGCGGCGGTGCGCGCGAAGACCCCGGGCAGGCGGCGCTGCACGAAGTGGATCTGGCGCCCCAGGTTGAGCCCCGCCGGCAGGGCCGGGGAGAGGGTGGCGCCGAAGGGGGCGCGCAGGGCCTCGTAGGCGGCATCCTCCTCCGACAGGACCGGGTCCTCGTAGTCGGGCGCGAGGAGGGGCTCACCGTCATCATCGAGCAGCACGGCCGCCGCGCCATGGGCCACCGGGAGGATGGCGGCGATGCGGCTGCGTTCCGGCAGTCCGGCGAGCGTTCGCAGCAGCCAATCCTCCAGACCGGGCAGGTCGAGCTGGCGCAGCGGGCCATCCTCGCGCGGCGCGTTCGGCTTCTGCCGGAGGGCGAGTTCCTCGCCGCTCAGCGGATCGAGCAGCAACAGCTTGGCATTGCTCTTGCCGATATCGAGCACGGCCAGCAGCCGGCCCGGGGTCCATTCGCCAAGGGGCCATTCACTGGGCATGGGCTCAGTCCATGTGGAACATCAGCGGCAGGGGCTCGGCGAGCGGCGCACCGCTGGCATCCGTGGCCATGATATCGGCCATGTGCCGCCACCAGCGGCGCATCACATCCTCCTCCGGCAGGTGGTCGGCGCGATGCCCCGGCGCGCGGCGCATCACCGCGAAGAGGCTTTGCGTCGGCTCGTGCAGGAAGATGCTGTAGTCGCTGATGCCCGCCGCCCGCAGCAGGGCCGTGAGTTCCGGCCAGATCGCGTCGTGCCGCGCCTTGTAGGACGCCGCCTGTCCGGGATTGAGCTGCATCCGGAAGGCGATCTTCCCGCCACCGCTCATGGCCGCGTCCCGCGCCATCCGGCGTGGCGGATTCCCGCCGCGTCGTCCATCATGGTTCCGTTCCCTCCCCGCCCTGTTTCCCGGGGCGGCCGCTCTGCCGGCGGCCTGCCCCTTCGCCGGTCCCGCTAGGCCACCCGCCTGATCCCGTCCTGTTCGCCCTGTTCCGCCTGGATGACTTCGATGCCCATGGCCCGGAAGGGTTCCAGCTCCTCCGGGCGGGCCTCCCAGTCGGTGATCAGCGTGCCGATCCGCTCCGGCTCCACCACGATCATCGAGGATTGCTGGCGCAGCTTGCGGCTGTCGGCCAGCACCACCACCGTCTCGGCGCTGGCCATCAGCCGGATCTGCGACTGCACGATCAGCGGGTCGTTCTCCATCAGGCCGAAGCGGTTCAGCCCGTAGCAGGAGGTGAACATCCGCTCGCCCCGGAAATGCCGCGCCACGTCGCTCTCGAAGGGGCTGAGCACGATCCCCTGCTCGCGATAGACGGGACCGCCGGGCAGGGTGATGCGGTTGCGGCTCTGGGCGACGAGATGGCTGGCGAGCGGGAAGGAGCTGGTCAGGATGTCGAGGCTCATCCCTTCCAGGAATTCCGCCAGGCAATAGGTGGTGCTGCCGGCGCCGATGATGATGCTCTCGCCGCGCCGCATCATGCCGGCCGCCACGCGCGCGATGGCGCGCTTCTGCGGAGCCTGCACCTCCTGGCTCACGGCGAAGGGGCGGCCGACCAATTGGGGCTGGTAGCGCGGCTCCAGCGCCTCCACGCCGCCCCGCACGCGGCGGATCTCGCCGCGCTCGGCCATGGCCACGATGTCACGGCGGATGGTGGCCTCGGACGCGCCGAGCAGGTCGCAGAGATCGGTGACGCTGACCACGCTGCGCTCTTCCGCGGTCTTGAGGATCAGCCGCTGACGTTCCCGCTCCAGCACCCGCCGGTCCTTCCCTGGGAGGTGGAGCGCACAGCTAAGGGCGCGGCCGGAAGGGCGTCAAGGGAGTTCGATCAAAATCGGTCGGATAAGATTGGACTTGATCGTATCTGATCGATATGGAAGCCTCCCCATGAAGGCGGACCGGCTGGCCCAAGGGCTCGCGCCCGTGATCCGGCCAAGCGTCCAGGGAGGCTCCATGAACACCGTCACCCCCATCATTCCCCTGCTGGAGAACCGCTGGGACGCCGCGCGGGCCGCGACGCTGACGCCGGAGGAACTCCTGCTCTACCGTTCGAACCTCCTCGGTTCCGACAAGCGCGTCACCAACTACGGCGGCGGCAACACCTCCTCGAAGATCCCGATGCGCGATCCGCTGACGGGCGAGGCGGTGACGGTGCTCTGGGTGAAGGGCTCGGGCGGCGATATCGGCACGATGAGGCTCGACGGCTTCGCCACGCTCTACCAGGACCGGCTGCTGCGGCTCCAGGAGCTCTACCGGGGGCCGGAGCAGGAGGATGCGATGGTGGGTCTCTATCCCCACCTGACCTTCAATCTGAATCCGCGCGCCACCTCGATCGACACGCCGCTGCACGGGCTGATCCCCTGGCCGCATGTCGATCACGTCCATCCGGACGCGATCATCGCCATCGCCGCCTCGGCCGACGGCCAGCGTCTGACGCGGGAGATCTTCGGTGACACGATCGGCTGGCTTCCCTGGCGCCGTCCGGGCTTCGAACTGGGCCTGTGGCTGCAACGCTTCGTGTCGGAGAATCCCCAGGCGAAGGGCGTGATCCTGGAGGCGCACGGACTCTTCACCTGGGGCGGGACGCAGCAGGAGTGCTACGAGACCACGATCGGCACGATCAACCGGGCGATCGAATGGCTGGCGCTGCAATCCCAGGGGCGGCCCGCCTTCGGCGGCGAAAAGGTGGCCGCCCTGCCGCGGGAGGAGCGGCGGACCCTGGCGGCGGCGCTGATGCCGTGGATCAGGGGGCTGATCGCGGGGCGCGACCATGGAGGCACCACGACCACCCGCATCGGGCATTTCGACGACAGCCCGGCGGTGCTGGAATTCGTGGGCTCGCAGGCCCTGGCGGAACTGGCGCCGCTGGGCACCTCCTGCCCTGACCATTTCCTGCGCACCAAGATCGCGCCGCTGGTGGTGGCGTTCGATCCGGCGCGCGAGGGGCTGGAGGAGTTGCTGCCACGCCTGGAGCCGGCCATCGCCGCCTATCGCGAAGGCTATGCCGCCTATTACGAACGTTGCAGGCGCCCGGACAGCCCGGCGATGCGCGACCCGAATCCGGTGGTCTATCTGGTGCCGGGCATCGGCATGATCACCTTCGCCGCCGACAAGGCGACGGCGCGCATCGCGGGCGAGTTCTACACCAACGCCATCAACGTGATGCGCGGCGCCTCCACGGTCTCCAGCTATCGCGGCCTGCCGGAGCAGGAGGCCTTCGACATCGAGTACTGGCTGCTGGAGGAGGCGAAGCTCGCGCGCCTGCCGAAGCCGAAGGCGCTGGCCGGCAAGGTGGCGCTGATCACCGGCGGCGCGGGGGGAATCGGCATGGCCACGGCGCGCCGCCTGGCCGATGAGGGCGCCTGCATCGTGCTCTGCGACATCGACCGCGACGCGCTGGCGGAGGCCGAGGCGGCGCTGCGCCGCAGCCATGGCGCCGATGCCGTGGCCTCGGCCTGGGTGGATGTGACGCGGGAGGAAGCGGTCCAGGCACTCTATGCCGAGGCCGCCCTCAGTTTCGGTGGCGTCGATCTCTGCGTTTCCAATGCCGGCATCGCCTCCGCCGCGCCGATCGAGGAGACCAGCCTCGCCCTCTGGGACCGCAACATCTCGATCCTCGCCACCGGCTATTTCCTGGTGACGCGGGAAGCCTTCCGGCTGATGCGGATGCAGGGCACGGGCGGCTCCATCGTGCTGGTGGCTTCCAAGAACGCCATGGTGGCCTCGCCGGGCGCCTCGGCCTATTGCGTCGCCAAGGCCTCGGAACTGCACCTCGCCCGCTGCCTTGCGCTGGAAGGCGCACCGCATGGCATCCGCGCCAATGTGGTGAACCCGGACGCGGTGCTGCGCGGCTCGCGCATCTGGCAGGGGGAATGGGGCGATCAGCGTGCCGCCTCCAACGGGACGACGCGGGAGGATCTGGAGAAGGTCTATATCCAGCGCTCGCTGCTCAAGCGTGGCGTCTATCCCGAGGATATCGCCGAGGCCATCGCCTTCTTCGCCACGGAGGCGCGCTCCGGGAAATCCACCGGCAATATCCTGAACGTGGATGCGGGCCACGCGCCCGCCTTCACCCGCTAGAGCAGGACGGTGTGGAGGGAGGATACGGGCATGAACCAGATCACGAGAATCCGCCCGGTGGACGAGGCGTTCCGGGCGGAGTGCAACCGCGGCCTGGAGGCCGAGACGGCGCGCGACTATGCCTGGCTGGGCGGGAAGCTGGCGGCGCGCGGCATCGACATCGAGGCGGTGGCGGAGCGGGTCGCGGGCTTCGCGGTGGCGCTGCCCTCCTGGGGCACGGGCACGGGCGGCACGCGCTTCGCGCGCTTCCCCGGAGGAGGCGAGCCGGCCAGCCTGCGTGACCGGCTGGAGGATTGCGCGGTGGTGCAGGCGCTGACGGGCGCCACGCCCGGCGTCTCGCTGCACTTCCCCTGGGACGAGGTAACGGACCATGCGGGGCTCCGGGCCGAGGTGGAGGCGCTGGGCCTGTGCTTCGACGCGGTGAACTCGAACACCTTCCAGGACCATCCGGATCATCCCGATCACCCGCTTTCCTACAAGTTCGGCAGCCTGTCGCATACCGATCCGGCGGTGCGCGCCCAGGCCGTGGCGCACAACATCGCCTGCATCCGCGCGGGCGAGGCGCTGGGCAGCAAGGCGCTGACGATCTGGATCGGCGATGGCGCCAACTTCCCCGGGCAGTCGAACCTGCGCGGGGCCTATGAGCGCTATATCGGCAGCGTCCGGCAGATCGCCGCCGCGCTGCCGCCGGACTGGTCGCTTTTCCTGGAGCACAAGCTCTACGAGCCCGCCTTCTATGCCACGGTGATCCAGGACTGGGGCTCCTCGCTGCTGGCGGCGCAGGAGATCGGACCGCAGGCGCGCTGCCTCGTCGATCTCGGCCACCATGCGCCAAACGTGAATATCGAGATGATCGTGGCGCGGCTGGTGCATGCGAAGCGCCTCGCCGGCTTCCATTTCAACGATTCCAAATATGGCGACGACGATCTGGACAGTGGTTCGATCGACCCGTTCCGGCTGTTCCTGGTTTTCAACGAGCTCGTGGATGCCGGGATGGCGCAGGCCTTCGACCGTCCGCCGGCCTATATGATCGACCAGTCGCACAACGTCACCGACCCGATCGAGAGCCTGATCGGCTCGGCCATGGAGATCCAGCGCGCCTATGCCCAGGCCCTGCTGGTGGACCGTGCCGCGCTGGCCGCGCATCAGGAGGCGAATGATGCGCTGATGGCCCATCGCCTGCTGAAGCAGGCCTTCCAGACGGATGTCTCGCCGATCCTGGCCATGGTGCGGCATCGCAAGGGGGCGGCGATCGATCCCATCGTGGCCTATCGCGCCAGCGGCTACCGCCAGGACCGTGCCGCCCGCCGCCCCGCCCGGCGTGGCGGCGGGGGCGGCATCGTCTGAACGGCCCGGATCGTCGCGCTGCGGTGGCGCGGGATGCTGCGCCACCGCATCGATGGCCGCTGGCAGGCAACAGATCCCGCGCCGGCACGTTCAAACGCCGTATTTCGCGGCGTCACCTTCCCGTTTCGCCGCAGAAATTTCCAGAAATCATGCCAAGTTCACCGGCGAGGCCGGCGTCTGCATCGCCACCTCCGGCCCCGGTGCGGTGCATCTGCTGAACGGACTCCACGACGCGCGTGGTCCACCAGCCGGTGCTGGAGCAGAAGACCGATACCTCCTGGCGCGACACGATCGAGAGGGACGTACCCGACGGCGGTGCTGGGACACTCGCAACCTGCGGGTCTGCGACAGCTCGCTCTTCCCCACCAGCGGCGGCGTGAAGCCCTCGCTCACCATCCAGGCCCTGGCCTGCCGGATGGCGGACCGCATCCGTGCCATGGCCCGGCTGGAGCGCGGCTGACGGCCGCGCCTCCTTCGGGCCATCCGCCGGGGCGGCCGCTCAGCCGAGCATCATCAGCTTCGCATTGCCGCCCGCCGCCGCGGTGTTGGTGCTCACCGAGCGTTCCAGCAGCAGGAATTCCGCTGGAGTGCCGCCCTCCGCGCCGATGGCATGGACCGGGACGATGGGGCCATCGAGCGAGGCGAGGTGCCGCGCCAGGGCCTTCAACGCATCCTCCGTCCCGCCGAACAGCACGGCCTGCACCTCCGGGAGCGCGCCGGGACCGGCCTCGCGCACCCAGCCGGCCAGGGCGGGCGGCAGGGGAGCTTCCAGCCTCGCTCCACCGGCGGCGATCAGGGCCTGGTTGCCGGCGGCCAGCGCCGCGGTGATGGCGCGGTGGAGCGTCGCGGCATCGGCCGCATGGCACAGCACCTTGCCGCGCGGCCCGGTGGCATAGGTGTTCCGCTCGCCCACCGGCCCGGGGAGTTCGAGCGAGAGGCCGGCGGGCGTGGCGGCGCAGAGGGCTTCCGCTTCCGCCGCCGCACCGGCCTGCCCCTGCGCAGCCAGCCAGGCCACCCAGGCGCGGGCTGGTTCAGGCACCATGCCCGGCGGCAGACCGGTCGCCACGGGCCGGGCAGCCAGCAGGCGGCGGAGGTAGAGCGGCCCGCCTGCCTTGGGCCCCGTGCCGGAGAGTCCATGCCCGCCGAAGGGCTGCACCCCGACCACGGCGCCGATCAGGTTGCGGTTGACATAGATATTCCCCGCATGAGCCAGGGCGGTGACACGCTGGATGGTCTCGTCGATCCGCGAGTGCACGCCGAAGGTCAGGCCATAGCCGGTGGCATTCACCGCGCGCATCAGCGCCTCGATCCCGTCACGGCGGAAGCGCAGCACATGCAGCACCGGGCCGAAGACCTCCCGCGTCAGGGCCTCCAGGCTGTCGATCTCGATGATGGTGGGCGGCACGAAGGTGCCGTGGCGGCACTCCTCCGACAGTGCCGGCTGGTGCACTGGATGCCCGGCCGCGCGCATCGCCTCGATATGCGCCAGGATGCCGTCCCGCGCCTCGGCGCTGATCACCGGCCCGATATCGGTGGAAAGCCGGTCCGGGTTGCCGGTGGAAAGCTCCGCCAGGGCGCCGCGCAGCATGGCGAGCACACGCTCCGCCACATCCTCCTGCAGGCAGAGCACGCGCAGCGCGGAGCAGCGCTGCCCGGCGCTGTCGAAGGCGGACATCAGCACATCGCCGACCACCTGCTCGGTCAGGGCGGAGGAATCCACGACCAGCGCGTTCTGCCCGCCGGTTTCCGCGATCAGTGGCACCGGCGCGCCGCCGGGGTTCAGGCGCTTCGCCAGTTCCGCCTGGATGCGCTTCGCCACATCGGTGGAGCCGGTGAACATCACGCCACGGATGCGCGCATCCGCGACCAGGGCCGCCCCCACCGTGCCATCGCCCGGCAGCAGTTGCAGCGCCCCGGCGGGGATTCCGGCCTCGTGCAGGATGGCCACGGCCTGCGCGGCGATCAGTGGCGTTTCCTCCGCCGGCTTGGCGATCACCGGATTGCCCGCGGCGAGCGCCGCCGCGACCTGGCCGGTGAAGATGGCGAGCGGGAAGTTCCAGGGGCTGATGCAGAGCACCGGGCCGAGCGCGCGATGCGTGTCGTTGCGGAAGTCCCGCCGCACCTGCGCGCCGTAGTAGCGCAGGAAATCCACCGCCTCCCGCACCTCCGCCACCGCATTGGCGAAGGACTTGCCGGCCTCGCGCACCAGCAGGCCGAGCAGCACCGGCATCCGCTGTTCCAGCAGGTCGGCGGCACGGAACAGGCAGGCGGCACGGCTTTCCGGCGATTCCGCGGCCCAGGGTCCGGCGGCCCCGGCGGCGATGCGCAGAGCGCTCTCGATCGCCTCCGGCGAGGCTTCCACCACCATGCCGACCCGGTCGCGATGGTCGGCCGGATTGGCCACCGGGCGCGGCGTGCCGTGGCCCGCCGCACCGGCCAGGAGCGGTGCTGCGCGCCAGTCCCACGCCGCGCTCTCGCGCAGCGCCGTGGCGAGCCGGGCCAGTTCGGCCTCGTTGCTCAGGTTCAGCCCGGCGGAATTCGGCCGTTCCGCGCCGAAGAGGTCGCGCGGCAGGGCGATGCGCGGGTTCGGCGCACCGGCCGGTGCCTCCGCCGCCACCTGTGCGGCTGGATCGGCGACCAGATCCGCCAGCGTGACGGCGGGGTCCTGGATACGGTTCACGAAGGAGGAATTGGCGCCGTTCTCCAGCAGGCGGCGCACGAGATAGGCGAGCAGCGTCTCATGCGTGCCGACCGGTGCGTAGATGCGGCAGGGGCGGTCCAGCTTCCCCGGCCCCACCACCTCCTCGTAGAGCGGCTCGCCCATGCCGTGCAGGCACTGGAACTCATGGTCGCCGATGCGGAAGGAATCGCCGGACAGGGCGTGGATGCTGGCCAGGGTCTGGGCATTGTGCGTGGCGAATTGCGGGAAGACGGCGTCGCGCGCCTCCAGCAGCTTCCGCGCGCAGGCGAGATAGGAGACATCCGTGTGCCGCTTGCGCGTGAAGACGGGGAAATCCTCCAGCCCGTCGATCTGGGCACGCTTGATCTCGCTGTCCCAATAGGCGCCCTTCACCAGCCGGATCATCAGCCTATGGCCGGAACGCCGCGCGAGGTCGATCACGAAGTCCAGCACGAAGGGCGCGCGCTTCTGGTAGGCCTGCACCACGAAGCCGATTCCGTCCCATCCGGCAAGCGCGGGGTCGAAGCAGAGGGCCTCCAGGATGTCCAGTGAGAGGTCGAGCCGGTCAGCCTCCTCGGCATCGATGTTCAGCCCGATCTCGTAGCGCTTCGCCAGGCCCGCCAGCATGGCCACGCGCGGCAGCAGCTCCGCCATCACCCTGTCCCGCTGCGCGCGCGAATAGCGCGGGTGCAGCGCCGAGAGCTTGATGGAGATGCCCGGCCCCTCATAGATCCCGCGCCCCGCCGCCGCCTGCCCGATCGCGTGGATCGCCGTCTCGTAGTCGCGGGAATAGCGTTCCGCATCCGCCGCGGTGGTCGCGGCCTCGCCGAGCATGTCGTAGGAATAGCGGAAGCCCTTCGCCTCCATCTTCCGGGCGCGGGCCAGGGCCTCGGCGATGGTCTGGCCGGTGACGAACTGCTCTCCCATCATCCGCATCGCCAGATCGACGCCCTTGCGGATCACCGGCTCACCCCCGCGCGCGATCAGGCGCGTCAGCGCGTGGGACAGCCCCGTCTCGCTGCTGGTGGTGGCGAGCCTGCCGGTGACCACCAGCCCCCAGGTGGCGGCGTTCACGAAGAGCGAGGGCGAATGCCCCAGATGCGAACGCCAGTCCCCACCGCCGATCTTGTCGCGGATCAGCGCGTCGCGCGTGGCGGTGTCGGGAATGCGCAGCAGTGCCTCCGCCAGGCACATCAGCGCGATGCCTTCCTGCGAGGAAAGCGAGAATTCCTGCACCAGCCCTTCGACCGCCCCGCGCGTGCCCTTGCGGCGCAGCGCTTCCACCAGCCGTGTCGCCGTGGTGGCCGCCTGGGCGGCGAGCGGGGCCGGAAGGGTGGCGTCCGGCAGGAGGCGAGCGATGCAGTCGGGCTCCGCCGCGCGCTCGTGCCGGGTGATGGCGGCGCGAAGCGGGCTCTGCGTCTGGACCGAGGCGGCGAAGGCGCCGAAGGGGGCTGGCACGGCAGGTGGCATATCGAGGCTGGCAGCGAGCGACATGGGGTGGAGGTTTCCGTCGTATCGGTATGATCGACGGGATATCAGTTTTTTCTGCGATGATGATTCGGTAATGATACCTTATTACAGAATTTAAGAAGGTGATACCGCAGGTTCCCTTTCCGGTTCGGACACGCGGCTGCCGGTCTGTCCGACGAGCCCATTGCAGTCCCCCGCGCCGCATTGTTTCCTGCGCCGGAAAGAAGCCGGAGCGGCGGGTGTTCACCCGCCGCGGCGAGACCGGTCAGGCGAAGGGGAGGGAAGGGTGCGGATCGAACGGCTGCGCGCCTTCATGACACGCGACAGGAACCGTCCGCGCGTGCTGCTGGCCATGGACACGGATGCCGGGATCACCGGCTGGGGCGAATGCTACAACCACGGCCCGGACAAGGCCCTGCCGCCGCTGCTGGACTACCTCTCCACCTTCCTGGCGGGGCAGGACCCGCGGCGCATCGAGTACCTGGTCCAGTTCCTGATGCAGCAGTCCCGCTTCCCGCCCGGGGCGCTGGGACTCGCCGCCATCTCGGCCATCGACCACTGCCTCTGGGACATCTCGGCCAAGGCCCTGGGCGTGCCCGTCTATATGCTTCTGGGCGGGCACGCGCGCGACCGCGTGCGGGTCTATGCCGGCGTCTACACCGCCCCGGATCCGCCGGAGGCCCGGGCGGAAATGGAGGCGCTGCACGCGGCATGGGGCTTCACCGCCTTCAAGCTCAGCCCCTATCGCATCGACCTGCACGCGCATCGCTGGGGGGAGGTGGTGCGGAGCAGCGCGGAATACTTCCGCCAGTTGCGGGAAACGCTGCCCTCCGGCTTCGAGATCGCCTTCGACGCCCATGGCAAGATCTTCGAGCCGCGCCAGGCGATGCAACTGGGCAACGCCCTGGCCCCCTATGATCCGCTTTTCTTCGAGGAGCCGATCCGGCCGGAGAATGTCGAGGCCTGGGGCGCCTTGCGGCGCGGCCTGGACTGCACCCTGGCGACGGGGAATCCCTCTACAGCCGCTTCGAGTTCCTGCGTCTCCTGCAGGCCCAGGGCTGCGACATCATCCAGCCGGACATCTGTGCCGTGGGCGGGGTGCTGGAGATGCGCAAGATCGCCGCCATCGCGGAGGCGTATTACGTCACGGTCGCACCGCACAATCCGATGGGGCCGCTCGCCACGGCGGTGAACCTGCATTTCTGCGCGTCACAGCCGAACTTCCGTATCCTGGAATACCGCCTGCCACCAATGGAGGAGGGAGAGGGCTGCTATGTCCGCGATCCCTACCTGCCACGGGACGGGTATCTCGAACTCCGCCCGGAACGGCCGGGCTGGGGCGTGGAGATCGACGAGGCTTATCTGCATCAGGACGGCTACATCCACTGGGAGCGCAAGGTGCCACGCCGCCCCGACGGTTCGACCGCCTTCCCCTGAAGGAGCCTGATTGATCATACCATTCGCGCCGGGCCGGATGCATGGCCGGAAAGGTTGCTAACCCGGTGGGAGGCCGTGTGCGGAACCTTCCCGCGGTCGCGCGGGAACCTTGCCGGAAGCCTGGGAATCCGCTTGTGGAACGGCCCATTTTGGCCCTACTCATATGACAAATATAAGAGCCGTGGTGTCTTTTCGGACATCTGGAATGGGAGAGCGGGCCTTGGCGCGAGAATCATGCCCCGAATCATGCCCCCGGGTGATGGATGCGGCCGCTTGCGCCGCCATGGCCGCTGGCCGGGGCAGGAACTGACCATGCATCTCGGCACCCAGGTTCCTGCCCGCGACGACGACGACTACCGGGTGATGGCGCAACTCGGCATCCGCCATGTCTGCGCCGACCCACCGGGCAACCCGCATGACTGGACGCTCGACACGCTGCTGCGCTTCCGCGACAAGATCGCGGGCTTCGGCCTTTCGCTCGACATGGTGCAGTTGCCGCTGTCCTCACGCCCGATCGAGCAGCAGCACAGCCCCGACATCCTGTCCGCCGGACCGGACCGAGACCGGCAGATCGACAGCATCTGCCGCCTGATCGAGCGCCTGGCCCAGGCGGGCATCCCGGCCGCCAAGTACAACCTCAACATCATCGGCATCCCGCGCACCCCGATGGAGCCGAGCCGGGGCGGCGCGATGAGCGAGGCCTTCCGTTGGGAAAAGGCCGATCACGATGCGCCGCCCACCCTGGCGGGCATCCTGCCGGAGGAGGAGAACTGGGCGCGCATCGACTACTTCCTCGAACGCGTCGTGCCGGTGGCGGAGAGCAACCGCGTCCGCCTCGCCTGCCATCCGCACGATCCCTACACGCCGCCGGGCTATCGTGGCGTGACGCGCGTACTGGGCACGGTGGAAGGGCTGAAGCGCTTCGTGCAGATGCGCGAGAGCCCTTACCACGGCCTCAACTTCTGTCAGGGCACGGTGGGCGAGATGCTGGACGACCCGCGGCGCGAGGTCGGCGAGGTCATCCGCTGGTTCGGTGAGCGGAAGAAGATCTTCAACGTCCATTTCCGCAACATCCGCGGTGGCAGGCTCTCCTTCATGGAGACCTTCCCGGAGGATGGCGACATGGACATGTGGGAGTCGCTGAGGATCTATGGCGAGGTCGGCTATGAACACATGATCATGCCCGATCACGTGCCGACCATCAGCGGACGCGATCCCCGGGATACCGCCTTCGCCTTCTGCTACGGCTATATCACCGGGCTTTTGCAGGCGATGGGGCGGCTGGACCGCAAAGATGATTGACTTTGATCGATGATGATTATTACCCTGTCATGAACTTCGATTGAACCAGCGCGGCCCTGGTTTCCACCGGCCTGCAAGTAAAAACCCGCCAAAGAGCGGAAACAAAAGCGCGAAGCGCAACCGACGGGGAACAGCCCTGGCGGTCTGGAGGAAGAGATGTCCGAGTACGAGGAAAGCCGCTCCCGGGCGGTCCCTGAATCCTGCCGGCTGGAGCGCCGCCGCCTGTTGCAGGGCGCCGTCGGCGCCACGGTGGCCATGGCCCTGCCGGGCATCGCTTCCGCACAGGGCGCGGCGAAGGAGGCACCGGACCTGGCCAAGCTGGTGGCGGACAAGAAGCTGCCGCCGCTGGCCGAACGCCTGCCGCGCAACCCGCTGGTGATCCAGGTCGAGAAGGTCGGCAAGTATGGCGGCGCGCTGCGCCGCGGCCTGCGTGGCTCGGCCGATCACAACGGCATCCTGCGCATCGTCGGCAACCAGGGGCTGGTGCGCTGGAACCTGGACTTCACCCAGGTGCTGCCCAGTGTCGCGGATCGCTGGGAGGTCAACGACAACGCCACCGAGTTCACCTTCCATCTGCGCCCAGGCATGCGCTGGTCGGACGGGCATCCCTTCACCGCCGACGACATCGTCTTCGCCATCGAGGATTGCTGCAAGAACAGCGAGCTCTACCGCTCGCCTCCCAGCTCGATCGTCATCGACAACAAGCCGGGCACGGCGACCAAGATCGACGACAGCACGGTGAAGTTCACCTTCGCCGCGCCCTATGCCCTGTTCCTGGAGACGCTGGCCACGCCGCTGGGGCAGCAGCCAACGCTCTTCCCCAAGCACTACGCCTCGCAGTTCCATCCGAAGCACAACCCGGACGTGGCGAAGCTGGTGCAGCAGGCCAACCTGTCCGACTGGCCCTCCCTGTTCCGGGTGAAGCTGGGCGATGTGGAGATCCCCTCGCGCTGGGGCAATCCGGACAAGCCGGTCCTCGACCCCTGGGTGATCAAGGAACCGTATACGGGCGGCGCCTCCCGCGTGGTGCTGGAGCGCAACCCGTATTTCTGGCAGGTGGATCAGGCGGGCAACCAACTCCCCTATATCGACCGGCTGACGCTCGGCATCTCCCAGGATGTCGAGAGCCTGATGATCGACGCCGTTTCCGGACGGCTGGACCTGCAGGACCGGCACATCGACGCGTTGCAGAACAAGCCGACCCTGTCGCGTTCCGCGCAGCGCGGCGGCTACCGCCTCGTGGAGCTGGTCGCCTCCGGCGCGCAGCAGATGCAGATCTACCCGAACATCACCCACAAGGATCCCGGCATGCGGGCGATGCTGGCGAACAAGGAGTTCCGGCAGGCGCTGTCGCTCGGCATCAACCGCGCCGAGATCATCGAACTGATCTATCTCGGCCAGTCGGAGCCCTACCAGATGGGGCCGCGCCCCGGGCATCCCTGGTACCATGAGAAGCTGGCGCGGCAATTCACCCAGTTCGATCAGGCGCAGGCCAATGCCATCCTGGACAGGCTGGGCTACAACCGCCGCGACTCGCAGAACTTCCGCCTGCGCCCGGATGGGCAGAAGGTGTTCTTCGCGGTCGACGTGATCCCCGTGCTCTATCCGGATCAGGTGGACGCGCTGGAACTGGTGAAGCGCCACTGGGCGGCGATCGGCGTGGACATGAAGGTCAACACCATCGAACGCGCGCTCTACTACACGCGCGGCGACAACAACGACCATGACGCGGCGGTCTGGCCGGGGCCGGGTGGGCTCGACCCCATGCTCGATCCGCGTGATGCCTTCGCGCAGCACCCCCAGGGCACCCGCTACGCCATCCCCTGGGCGCAGTGGTACGTCTCGAGCGGCAAGGAGGGGCAGGAGCCGCCGGAGCACCAGAAGACGCGCATGCAGCTCTTCGATCAGGCCCGCGGCACCGCGGACCTGGGGAAACGCGCGGCGATCATGAAGCAGATCTACGACATCGCGGCCGAACAGTTCGAGCCGATCGGCATCTGCCTCGCCGTCAACACCTTCGGCGTCTGCAGGAACGAACTGCAGAACGTGCCGGCGAAGTATCCGAACTCCTGGGCATGGCCGAATCCCGGCCCGGCCCTGCCGCAACAGTTCTTCTTCTCCTGACAGGGGGCGCCCGGCCGGCGCGGTGAGCACCGGCCGGGCGGCATGCCATGCTCCGCTTCATCCTCAGACGCCTGGCCTGGATGGTCCCATCGCTGCTGGTGGTGTCCTTCCTTGCCTTCGTGCTGATCCAGCTTCCGCCCGGCGACTACGTCACAACCTACATCGCCACCCTCGCCGCCTCCAACGAGGTGGTGGACCAGAACACCGCCGCCGAGCTGCGCTCCCGCTTCGGGCTCGATCAGCCGATGATCGTCCAGTACTGGAAGTGGATCAGCAACATCGTCTTCCGCGGTGATTTCGGCCTCTCCTTCGAATGGCAGCAGCCGGTCAGCGGGCTGATCTGGGAGCGCATGGCGCTGACCCTGGTCCTGACCTTCGCCTCCCTGCTCGTCACCTGGGCGATCGCCCTGCCGCTCGGCGTCTTCTCCGCGGTGAAGAAGTACTCCATCGCCGACTATGTGCTGACCTTCATCAGCTTCGTCGGGCTGGCGGTGCCCTCCTTTCTGCTCGCCGTCGTGCTGATGTACGTCGCCGCCGTCGAATGGGGCCAGGAGGTCGGCGGCCTCTTCTCCAACGCCTATGTCAACGAGCCCTGGAGCATGGGCAAGGTCTGGGATCTGCTCGCGCATCTCTGGATCCCCGTCATCATCCTGGCCGTCTCCGGCACGGCGAGCCTGGTGCGTGTGATGCGGGCGAACATGCTGGATGAGTTGCACCGCCCCTATGTCACCACCGCCCGGGCCAAGGGGCTCTCGGAGTTCCACCTGCTGGTGAAATACCCCATGCGGGTGGCGCTGAACCCCTTCATCTCCACCATCGCCTGGCTGCTGCCCAACCTCGTCTCCGGTTCCATCATCGTGGCCATCGTGCTGAACCTGCCGACGGCGGGGCCGATGCTGCTGCAATCGCTGATGAGCCAGGACATGTACCTGGCCGGCGCCTTCGTGCTGCTGATCTGCGTGCTGACCCTGCTGGGCTCCCTGATCAGCGATATCCTCCTCGCCATCGCCGATCCGCGCATCCGGCTGGAGTAGGGACCCCATGTCAGACGCCGTCCTCGGAACCGTCGATCGCCAGAGCCTCGCCGTCGCCTCGCAGTGGCAGTTGGTCTGGTGGGCCTTCCGCCGCCACCGCCTGGCCATGATCGGGCTGGTGATCACGGCCATCTTCTACATCATCGCGCTGGTGCCCGGCTTCTTCGCGATCAACGATCCTGAGCAGCAGAACACCCGCGCCGCCTACCACCCGCCGCAGATGATCCGTTTCGTCGCGCCGGATGGCAGCTTCGGCCCCTTCGTCCACCCCTCGATCCTCAAGCGCGATCCCGAGACACTGGAGATGCGCTACGTGCCGGACGAGACACGCGCGGTGCGTCTGCGCCTGTTCGGCCAGGGCTACGAATACAGGTTCCTGGGCCTTTTCCCCACCCGTGTGCACCTGCTGGCCCCGGCCGAGCCAGGGCAGGTGGTGATGCCGCTGGGTGCCGACCGGCTCGGGCGCTGCGTCTATTCCCGCATCATGCAGGGCGCGCAGATCTCGCTCTCGGTGGGCCTCGTCGGCGTCTTCCTGTCGCTGACGCTGGGCATCATCCTGGGTGGCGTCTCCGGCTATTACGGCGGCTGGGTGGATTCCGCCGTGCAGCGCGCGGTGGAATTCGTGCTCTCGCTGCCTTCCATCCCCATCTGGCTCGCCGCCTCGGCGGCGCTGCCGCATGACTGGCCGGCGACGCTCAACTACTTCATGATCACGCTGATCCTTTCCCTCACCGGCTGGGCGCAACTCGCCCGCGTGGTGCGCGGCCGCTTCCTCAGCCTGCGGACGGAGGATTTCGTGGCGGCCGCCCGGCTGGACGGAGCCTCGGAGAAGCGGGTCATCTTCCGCCACATGCTGCCCTCCTTCGCCAGCCACATCATCGCCTCGGTGACGTTGGCCATCCCGGCGATGATCCTGTCGGAAACCTCGCTCTCCTTCCTGGGCCTCGGATTGCAGCCGCCGACCATCTCCTGGGGCGTGCTGCTGCGGGAGGCCCAGAACATCCGCTCCATCGCCACCGCGCCCTGGCTCTTCGCCCCGGGCGTCGCCGTGGTGCTGGCCGTGATCGCCCTCAACTTCCTGGGAGACGGTCTGCGCGACGCCGCGGACCCGTACAACAAATGAGCGCCACGATCCTGGAGGCCCGGCCGGCGGCTTCGATGCCGGCACCCTCCGACACCGTGCTGGAGGTGCGCGACCTCGTCACGCATTTCCCGACCCGGGCAGGGGTGGTGAAGGCGGTGGACGGCGTCTCCTTCACCCTGCGGCGCGGCCGCACGCTCTGTGTGGTGGGGGAAAGCGGCTCGGGCAAGAGCGTCACCGCGCGTTCCATCCTGCAGATCGTGGATGCGCCAGGGCGGATCGTCGGCGGTTCCATGGTGCTGCACCGGCCGGATGGCAGCACGGTGGACCTCGCGAAGCTGCATCCGCGCAGCCGGCAGATCCGCGCGGTGCGGGGGCGGGAGATCGCGATGATCTTCCAGGAGCCCATGTCCTCGCTGTCCCCGGTGCATACGGTGGGGGACCAGATCACCGAGGTGCTGCGCCTGCATCTCGGCATGAGCAAGGCTCAGGCGCGGGCACGCTGCATCGAGCTGCTGGGGCAGGTGGAGATTCCCCACCCCGAACGGGCGATCGACCGCTACACCTTCGAGTTCTCCGGCGGCATGCGGCAGCGCGTGATGATCGCCATGTCGCTGGCCTGCAATCCGTCGCTGCTGATCGCGGACGAGCCGACCACCGCGCTCGACGTCACCACCCAGGCGGAGATCCTCGACCTCATCAAGCGCCTCCAGGCACAGCACGGCATGGCGGTGATGTTCATCACCCATGACATGGGCGTGGTGGCCGAGATCGCCGACGAGGTGCTGGTGATGTACCACGGCAAGGTCGTGGAAGGTGGTCCCGTGGACCAGGTCTTCCATGCACCGCAGAACGCGTACACGAAGATGCTGATCGGCTCCGTGCTCAAGCTGGAGCATGAGGCGGAGATCCGCCAGCACCGCAAGCCCATCCCGGCTGAGGCGCCGCCGGTGCTGGACGTGCGCGGCCTCACCATGATTTTCGGCAACGCGAAGAACCCGGTCCTGGCGGTGGACGACGTTTCGCTCCAGCTCCGCCCGGGGGAGACGCTGGGCATCGTGGGGGAATCCGGCTCCGGCAAGACCACGATGGGCCGCTGCCTGCTGCGGATGTACCAGCCGACCGCCGGCGCCATCCGCTACCGCCGCTCCGATGGCGGGATCGTCGATCTCGCCACCGCGAACAAGGAGGTGCTGGCCGCCGCGCGGCGGGAGATCCGCATGGTCTTCCAGGACCCCGTCTCCTCGTTGAACCCGCGCATGACCGTGGCGCAGATCGTGGGCGAGCCGCTTCTGGTGAACCGCATCGCCAAGGGACGGGAACTCGACGGGCGCGTGGCCGATTTGCTGAAGCAGGTCGGGCTGAACCCTGACTGGCGGGAGCGCTACCCCCATGCCTTCTCCGGCGGGCAGCGGCAGCGCATCGGCATCGCGCGCGCCATCGCGCTGAACCCCCGCGTGATCGTGGCGGATGAGGCGACCTCTGCGCTGGACGTGTCGCTGCGGGCGCAGATGCTGGACCTGCTGATGGGGCTGCAGGACCGGCTGGGCCTGTCCTATGTCTTCATCAGCCATGACCTCGGCGTGATCCGCTACATGTGCGACCGGGTGGCGGTGATGTATCGTGGCAGGGTGGTGGAGACGGGACCGGCGCGGCAGGTCTGCGACCATCCGACCCATGCCTATACCCAGGCCCTGCTTTCGGCCATCCCGCGCCCCGATCCGCGGGCGCGGCGGATGCACCAGCGCTTCCGCTACGTGGCCTGAGACCGGGCAGGCGCTTCAGGGCGGGAGGGGCGAGCCCTCCCGCCATGCCGTTCAGGCAACCACGTCGGAAGGCGGGATAGGGAGGCTATCGCCCCCCTTGCCCATGCGCTTGCGGATGGCGAAGAAAGCCTGTCCGGCCAGGAGCAGCACGATGATGCCCAGGATCGTGCCGCTGATCGGATGCGTGACGAAGGTGGAGAGCTGCCCACGGGAGAGCAGCATGGCGCGCCGGAAGTTCTCCTCCACCATCGGCCCCAGCACATAGCCCAGCAGGATCGGGGCGATGGGGAAGTCCAGCGCCATGAAGACCGCGCCGAAGACGCCGAAGGCCAGGACCTCGTAGACCGCGAAGATGTCGTTGTTCACGGAATAGGCGCCGATCGCGATGAAGAAGACCGCGGAGGGGAAAAGGAAGCGGTAGGGGACCTGGAGCAGCTTCACCCAGACCCCGATCAGCGGCACGTTGAGCACCATCAGCATGACGTTGCCGACCCAGAAGCTGGCGATCAGCCCCCAGAAGACATCCGGATGCTCGGTCAGCAGGCGCGGGCCGGGCTGGATGCCGTGGATCAGCAGGGCGCCCAGCAGCAGGGCCATCACCGCGTCGCCCGGGATGCCCAGGCTCATGGTCGGGATGAAATCGACCTGGGTCTTGGAATGCGAGGCAGCCTCGGGCGCCGCCACGCCGGCGATCATGCCGGTGCCGAACTTCTGCGGCGTGCGGGAGATCTTCTGTTCCAGCGCATAGGCGATGAAGGTGGTGATGGTCGGCCCGGTGCCTGGCATGGCGCCGAACAGGGTACCGACCAGGGTGCCGCGCAGCATGGGGAAGAAGGCTTCCCGGGCCTCGGCGCGGCTGGGGCGCATGTCCCGCAGGCTCACGGAACCGGGGCTGTTGATGTGCTTCATGCGGTTCACGTGCCGCAGGAAGTCGGCGATGCCGAAGACGCCCATGGCGATCGAGACCAGCTCGATCCCATCGCTGAGCTGCGGCATGCCGAAGGTGAAGCGCTGCGTGCCCGTCTGGACGTCGGTGCCGATGGTGCTGATCAGCATGCCGATCACCGTCATGGCGAAGCCCTTGATCGGCGAACCGCGGGACATGGTGGAGCCCGCGATCAGCCCGAGCAGCATGATCGAGAAGAGCTCCGTCGGGCCGAACTTGAAGGCGACCGTGACCAGCAGCGGCGAGGCGAAGATCATGACGATGATGCCGAAGGAGGCGGCGAAGAAGGAGGACATCATGGTCAGGCCGAGCGCCGTGCCGCCCTTGCCCTTCTGCGTCATCGGATAGCCGTCGAGGCAGGTGACGGCATGCGGCGGATGCGAGGGCAGGTTCAGCAGGATGGCGCCGATCGCCCCGCCATACTGGGAGCCGTAGAAGATGCCCGCCAGCATCATGATCGCGGGAACCGGCTGCATGGGATAGGTCAGCGGCATCAGCATCGAGATGGCGGTGAGCGCGCCCGTGCCCGGCAGCACGCCGATCAGATTGCCGACCAGGACGCCGACGAAGCACCAGAACAGGTTATAGGGCTCGAGGGCCAGGCCGAAACCGAAGCCGAGATCCTGCAGGGATTGCCACATCAGATGAAATCCCGGCTGAAGAGCGGAAAGAGGATGCCGAGCCCCCACCAGAAGACGAGGACGCCGGCGATGGTGACGCCGGTGGCGAGCAGGAGGATCTCATGCAGCCGGTTCTCGCGGTCGCCGAGGGCCGCGATGAAGACGCAGGCGAAGGTCGCCGGCACCAGCCCGGTTTCCTCGCCGAGCACCGCGAAGGCGACGACGGAAAGGCAGATACAGATCCAGCCGCGCCATTCGGCGGGCAGCCGCGCGGCCTTGGCCCGGGCCTGGGCCGGGTCCATTTTCCGCAGGAAGGTGGCACCCAGCAACGCGGCGCCCGTGAGGGCGAGGATCAGCCCCAGGGCCAGCGGGAAGAAACCCGGCCCCATGCGGGTGAAGCTGCCGATCTGGTAGCTCTGCGCGTGGTAGGCCGAAGCAAGGCCGACTGCGAGTAGTATGAAGCTGCCGCAATAATCCCGATATTGTGGAGATGTCAGTTTGTTCATTGAACATTCCCAGGGAATTTATTGATTCGCGATAGCGTATTTCCAAGTAAATCCCCTCGCAAGGACTTGCGGTGCTGAATGGTGCAGACGGTTGGTTGCTGACATGCGGCGCTGGATGGGGGTGGGATTCCCCTTTTCCATCAGTTGGTTGGAATTTTCCTGCACACGGACAACCGGCTCCAGGCCAGCAGGAGGGGCTCCAGGACGGCCAGAGGAAGGAATATCCGAGACCATGAAGGCTGTCAGCGAAGTAAAGAAAAAGTAATGGCGAAATTGAAACAAGGGCGCTCAACCTGTCGCCAGACTGTCCGGCAAGTGACGTCGTGTACGTGTCCCGCCCACCTCCGGGCGATGCGATCCGTCAGGCGGCGAAACCCGCCAGCCAGTGCCGCACCCCGTCGAGGCCGCGGAAATCCTCCAGGCTGCGCGCGGGGATGCCGGGGCAGGCTTCCGCCGCCATGGCCGAAAGGGCCCGGCCCGGCCCGAGTTCCAGGAAAACGCTGGCTCCGGCCTCGTCACAGGCCTGCAGGCAGGCGGCCCATTCGATGGTCTGCGCCAGTTGCGCCGCCAGCTTCTCCGCGCCTTGCACCCCGCTGAGCACCGGGGCCGCGTCGATGCCGCTCAGCAGCCGGCATCCGGGGGCCGGGCGCTTCGCGGGCCGGGCCTCCTCGATGGCGGCACGGAAGGGGGCGACGGCACCGGCCAGGAAGCGCGTGTGGGAGGCGACATGGACGGGCAGGGGTTCGGCCCGCAGGGCACCGGCCGCGCGGGCGGCGTCGCACAGCGCGGCCAGGGCGGCTTCCGGGCCGCCGACCACATGCAGCAGCCCCGGATTGACGATGGCCAGGGCCACGCCATGCCCGGCGCAGAGGGCCTCGACCCGCCGACGCTCCAGGCCGCGGATATAGGCCAGTCCTTCCCCGGGGCCGCCCGCATCGTCCATGGCGCCGGCCCGGCGCGCGATCAGCGGCAGCACCCGCTCCGGCGGCAGCAGTCCGGCGCAGCCCCAGGCGGAAACCTCGCCGAGACTGTAGCCGGCCAGGATCAGCCGTCCTCCCAATGCCTCGCGCAGCGCCAGAAAGGCGGCGAGTTGCTGCGTGCCGCACAGGATCTGCGCCATGCGGTTTCCGTGCAGGGTGGCGGCATCCGCCTGCCGGACGAGGCGGCGCGGGTCCTCGCCCAGAAGCGCCGCGGCGGCGGCGAAGACCGGCGTGGCCTCCGGTGCCGCTTCGGTCAGCGCGAACATCCGGGCATGCTGCGTGCCCTGGCCGGGGCAGAGCAGGGCGAGGGTCACGGTGCCTCCATCGCCCGCAGGAAAAGGCTCATGGCGAGAAGATCGGCCGAGCCGCCCGGGCTGAGGCGCCGGGCCACGAATGCCGCGCTGATCCCGGCTGCCGCCGCGCGCCAGCCCGGCCGGCCTACGCCACCGGCCTCCAGGAAACCACGGGCGGCCGCCTGCGCGAAGGCAAGGCCCTCCGCCCCGCCCCGGTGCAGCAGGTTGGTGTCGCCCAGCGTGGCGATCAAGGCGAAGCAGGACTGGACGCGGGCCGCCTCGTCATCCCCCGGCGCCAGGATCGCACCCTGGTGCAGGGCGGGAAGGCCAGCGCGGTAGAGGGTGGGGAAACCCTCCGCCGCCTCCTGCCGCGCGCCGCCCGCGCCATAGCGGTGGGCGGCGCGGCCGCCATGGCTGTCGGGGGCGGGCGGCGTGCCGAGGATCTCCCCGCCCCAGAGACGTTCCACCACATCGCCCAGCCTGCCCCGGGCGCCCACCAACCGGGCCCCGGCGGCGGCGCAGAGCAGGCCCAGGCCGAAGATCGCGCCGCGATGCGTGTTCACCCCCGCCGTGGCGAGGAGCATGGCCCGCTCCGCCTCCAGCCCGATGGCGCGAAGCCGGGGCATGGTGGCGCCCTCGCTGCCGGCCAGGGCGAGGCGGGCGAGGAAAGGTTCAATGGCCGCCGCGCTGCGCCGGAAGCTGTCCGCATCCATGTCCGTGTGGCTGCCATTGTCCACATGGCTGACCAGGCCGGGCTTGGGCCAGGTCTCGACCTCCAGGACCAGGCAGCGCGCGGCGAGGCCGCCGATCCGCGTGGCCTCGGTCCGCAGTGCATGGGGCAGGGGGCGGATGAAGCTCACGCGGCCTCCGCCGCACCGAGGAAAGCCGCGCGCGGATGCAGCGCCACGTCGCCGGTGCCCTTCACCAGGATCTCCGCGCCGCCGGCCTGGAGCTCGCGCCAGTTCGCGCCGCTGCCATCGGGCAGCAGCACCTCGCCATCCAGCCGCATCGGCGCCCGGGCCTCGATCCGCGCCAGGGCGGCGAGCAGGGCCTCCATCCGGACGGGCGGCAGGACGGGCCAGAGCAGGTCGAGGTCGGAGGCGGGGCCGAGATAGTCCAGCCCCGTCAGCGCTGTCCAGCCCAGGCTGCCGAAGACGCGCGGCGTGGCATGGTGTTCCGCACCCAGGGCAAGCAGCGCCTCCAGCACGGGCCGCCAGCCCGGGGGGCGGAGGGCAGCGCATCGGCCAAGGGCAAAGGCGGGCGGATCTCCGTCACCGTGCCCCTGGGCAGCAGCACGGCGAGGCGCCGCTTGCCCGCGGAGGGTGGCAAGGGCAGCCCGGCCGCGACCCCGCCGCCGGCCTCGCATTCGCCGCGCCGCCGCGCCACCAACGGCCAGCCACGTTCCGCCCAATGGGCGAGAAGCGGCTCCGCTTGCCATTCCGGCCGGGCCTCCAGCACGGCGGCCCAAGCTGCGGGCGAGACCCGTAGCAGGGCGTGGCGCGGCGCCTCAGCCATGGCGCAGGGCCAGTTCCTGCACCCGTGCCGCGATCTCCGCCGCCTTGGGCCGGCCGCCGCGTTCCTGGCCCAGCGCGGCGCGCGTGTCGCGTTCCGGCAGGCCACGCGCCAGCAGGGCCTGCAACTGCCCCGCCAGCGGGGCCGCCGGGTTCCAGCTTTCCAGCACCGCGCCGGTCTGGGCCAGGTTGTCCAGGCCGGGGGCGAAGACCGGGGTGGACTTCGCCTTCTCCTGCAACACTTCCAGCGGCAGCTTGGTCACCCGCGCCATGGAGGGCAGGTCCATCACCGCCGGCTCCGCCCCGGGCAGGGCCACCAGCACGCGCGTTGCCAGGGCGGTGGCGATGAAGGCGCCCGCCGCCGTGTGGCCGTAGAGGAGGCCGATGGTCGGCCGCCCGCGCAGATCGGCGAGGACGAGGCACTTCGCCAGATGCGCCAGGAACTCGTTCAGCCCCAGCAGCTCGTCCCGCCGGCTCATCCGCTGGCTGTCGCTGTCCACCAGCACCAGCACCGGGCCGTTCCCACCGCGCTCCAGCGCCGCGAGGACATGGCCGGACAGTGCCAGCGCCCCCTCCACGCCCAGCGCCGCGCGGCGCGCCACGCCGATCACCACGGCCTCCTGTCCATCCGGCAGCGTGCCGCCACCGGCGATCAGCCCGTCCTCGCCGATGCGGACCGCATGGCCGGCGGGGAAGAGGGAGGCGAGGATGTCAGCGGGCGTCATCGGCGCTCTCCGCGATGCGGGTGGCGAGGTCCGCGAAAGCCTTGTCATCCAGGTCGGGCACGCTGTCCGGCGCCTCGGCCCCCACATCGGCTCCCAGGGCGCGCCAGATCTCGCGCGCATCGGTGCTGTTGCCGAAGCGTTGCAGCCGCGCCTCCAGCCGCTTCTGCTCCGCCTGCATCGCGGCGAGGTCGAAGCCGCCCGCCTCGCGCAGCGCCCGCAGCGCGGCCTCGCGGAACGCTCCCATCGTATCGGCGCAATAGGCATCGGCCCCGCCCAGCAGGCGGCGGTGCCTGCCGCCCATGGTCCGCCAGATCAGCGGCCGGTCGCGGGAGTCGAATTCCTCCACGCCCTTGTTGGTCTCGATCACCTCCGGGCCGGAAACGCTGATGCGCCCCTGTTCCGAGACAACGAGGCGCGAGCAGCAGCCGGCGATCAGCCCGCCGCCGCCATAGCAGCCGTTGCGGCCGCCGATCAGCCCGACGACGCGCGCCCCGGCGGCGCGGGCCTCCAGCAGCGCACGCATGATCTCCGCGATGGCGAGCTCCCCGGCATTGGCCTCCTGCAAGCGCACGCCGCCCGTGTCGAAGAGGATCAGAACGCGGCCCGCCGCGCCCCGCTCGCGCGCGGCGCGCAGCAACCCGGTCAGCTTGGCGCCATGCACCTCGCCGAAGGCGCCGCCCATGAAGCGGCCTTCCTGCGCCGCCACCAGCACGGACTGTCCCTCGATCCGCCCGGCGCCCGCCACCATGCCGTCGTCGAACTGGCGCGGCAGGTCGAAGAGCGGCAGATGCGGGCTCAGCTCGCGCGTTTCGGGGCCGAGGAACTCGGTGAAGCTGCCGGGGTCCAGCAGCCCCTGGAGGCGCTGCCGGGCGCTCGCCTCGTACCAGCTCGCCTTGAGGAGATCGAGGCTCACGGCGCGTCCTCCTCGATCATGCGTTGTGCCTGGGCGAGACGCAGCGCCACCGTGTCCGGCCGTGCCCCGCCGTCATTCACCGAAAGGCGCAGGCCCCCGGGTGAGCGGCGCGCGACGAAATCCGCCACCACCGCCTCCCAGACCGGGCCGAAGCCATGCGCCGCGGTGGCGATCTCCACCACGCATTCCGTGCCGGGCAGCGCGCGCTCCACCAGCACTTCGAGATTGCCGGACGCGACCACGCCGGCGATCGCCGTCTTCCGCGTGCCGCCGGCCGGCTTCGCGGCCTGGTGGCGGAAGGTCAGATTCTCCATGGGATCGTCTCCTCACCAGTTCCGGAAGCGCGCGGGCGGCTGGTAGAGCCCGCCCGACCAATGCGCCAGATCCTTGATCGAGCGCGCCGCCAGCAGGCCGCGATCGGCATCCAGCGGGTCGATGCCCAGATCCTCCGGCCGCCGGATCACGCCGCGTTCGCGCAGCCGCGCCACCAGCTTCGCATCGCGCCCGCGCCCGAGCGGGGTATAGCCCGCGACGCCGCGGATCGCCTGTTCGCGCTCGTCCCTGTCGCGGCAGAGCAGCAGGTTGGCGATGCCTTCCTCGGTGACGATATGCGTCACGTCATCGGCATAGACCATGACCGGCGCCAGATCGAGCTTCAGCTTCTCCGCCAGCAGCAGCGCGTCGAGCTGTTCCACGAAGAGCGGCGCGTTCTTGTCGCCGAAGGTCTCGCCGATCTGCACCACCAGCTTGCGCCCGCGCCGCAGCGCGGCGGCACCGTCCGGATCGGCCTCCCGCCCCGCGCGCAGCCAGGGCTCGCTGGGATGCCGCCGTCCGCGCGCGTCGGAGCCCATGTTCGGCGCGCCGCCGAAGCCCGCGATACGCGACTGTGTGACGGTGGAGGAATGCCCCTCCAGGTCGATCTGCAGCGTGGAGCCGATGAACATGTCGCAGGCATAGAGGCCCGCGGTCTGGCAGAAGGCGCGGTTGGAGCGCAGCGAGCCGTCCGCGCCGGTGAAGAAGACATCGGGCCGCGCCGCGATGTAGCGGTCCATCCCGACCTCGGAGCCGAAGCAGTGCACCTGCTCCACCCAGCCGCTCTCGATGGCCGGGATCAATGTCGGATGCGGGTTCAGCGCCCAGTGGGTGGCGACCTTGCCCTTGAGGCCGAGGCGCTCGCCATAGGTCGGCAGCAGCAGCTCGATGGCGGCGGTGTTGAAGCCGATGCCATGGTTCAGCCGGCGCACGCCGTATTCGGCATAGATCCCCTTGAGCGCCAGCATGGCGGTGAGGATCTGCGTCTCGGTGATCGCGGCCGGGTCGCGGGTGAAGAGCGGCTCGACATAGAAGGGCCTGCCCGCCTCCACCACGAAATGCACGCGGTCGCCGGGGATGTCCACGCGGGGGACCTTGTCCACCACCTCGTTCACCTGCGCCACCACCACCCCGTTCTTGAAGGCAGTGGCCTCCACCACGGTCGGCGTGTCCTCGGTGTTGGGGCCGGTGTAGAGATTGCCCTCGCGATCCGCGCTCACCGCCGCGATCAGCGCCACATGCGGCGTCAGGTCGATGAAGTAGCGGGCGAAGAGCTCCAGATAGGTGTGCACCGCCCCCAGTTCGATCTGTCCGCCATAGAGCATCCGGGCGATGCGGGCCGATTGCGGACCGGAATAGGCGAAGTCCAGCTTCCGGGCGATGCCCGTCTCGAAGATGTCTAGATGCTCGGGCAGCACCACGCCCGACTGCACCATGTGCAGGTCGTGCACCTTGTCCGGGTCGAGCCCGGCCAGGGAGCGGGCCAGCAGGTCCGCCTGCTTCTGGTTGTCACCCTCCAGGCAGACGCGGTCGCCGGGGCGCAGCACGGCCTCCAGCAGGGCACCCGCCCTGGCCGCGGGCACCACCTTGCCCTGCGCCAGGGGCGCCCCCGCGGCGATGCGGGCCTCCCGCGCTTCCTGTTCCTGGCGCCATTGGGCCATGCCTTCCCTCCCAGGCTCGTGGCAGGGCTCGCCGGACGTGGCGGCCCCGTTGCCGGCAGAGTGGCGCATCCGGCATTTCGTGTACAGGGCAAGTTTGTTGTCGGTTCATTGCATACTTTGTTGCTTCATGGATGGAGTTCCGCATACATGAACTCAGGCCGGCACCAGACCGGCCCACCATTCGGGAACATCCAGGAAGGATTTCGGCCCATGCCACGTTCCAGCGCCCCGCCCCCTTTCGCCCCGGGGTCCTGCCCATGACCGTCTTCGGTGTCGCGCTCCTCGCGGCCTGCACCCTGGTCGGCGTCTATCTGGGGGATCTGCTGGGCTTCGCGCTCGGGGTGAAGGCCAATGTCGGCGGGGTCGGCCTCGCCATGATGCTGCTGATCGCGGCCCGGCTCTGGCTGGCGCGGCGCGGCAAGCTCACCCCCGGGCTGAAGCTCGGCGTCGAGTTCTGGGCCACCATGTACATCCCCATCGTGGTCGCCATGGCGGCGCAGCAGAACGTGGTGACGGCGCTGCGCGGCGGGCCGCTGGTGCTGGTGGCGGGTGTCGGGGCGACCGTGGTCTGCCTCGCCGCGACGGCGCTGCTCAGCCGCATCGGCCGCCCGCGCGATGCCGGGGGGCGCTTCGCTCCGCTGAAGCCGGAGAGCGGCCACCATGCCTGAGAGCCTGCATCACCTCTTCGTCGAGCAGAGCCTCGTCACCGCCTTCGCCCTGGTCGGCGCGGTGATGTGGGTCTCCTACCTGATCTCCCGCCACCTGACCCTGGGCCGCGTCCACGGTTCGGCCATCGCCATCGTGATCGGCCTGGTGCTGGCCTATGCCGGCGGCCTGGCCACCGGAGGGCAGAAGGGCATCGCCGACCTGCCCATCTTCGCCGGGATCGGGCTGATGGGTGGCGCCATGCTGCGCGACTTCGCCATCGTCGCCACCGCCTTCGAGGTGGATGTGGTCGAGGCGCGCAAGGCCGGGCTGCTCGGTGTCGTCGCGCTCGGGCTGGGGACGGTACTGCCCTTCATCTTCGGCGTCTGTGTCGCGCTGGCCTTCGGCTACACGGACTCCGTCAGCCTCACCACCATCGGCGCCGGGGCGATCACCTATATCGTCGGCCCGGTGACGGGCGCCGCGCTGGGGGCGGATTCGGCGGTGATCGCGCTGTCCATCGCCACCGGCGTGCTGAAGGCGGTGCTGGTGATGATTGGCACGCCCTTCGTCGCCAGCTTCATCGGCCTGGACAACCCGCGCTCCGCCATGGCCTTCGGCGGGCTGATGGGCACGGTGAGCGGCGTCACCGGCGGCCTCGCCGCCACCGATCCGCGGCTGGTGCCCTATGGCGCGCTGACCGCCACCTTCCACACCGGCCTGGGCTGCCTCGTGGCGCCATCCGTGCTCTATCTGGCCGTTCGCGCCCTGATGGGGGGCTGATCATGGGTGGCATGGAGGCGAAATCGGTGCTGGAGCCGGTGGAGGTGCTGTCGGAGGAGCGGGTTCTCCTGTCCGAGCGCATCCGCAATGCGCTGACCGACGAGATCGCCTCCGGCGCCCTGGCCGCCGGCACGGCGCTGGACGAGCAGCTTCTGGCCGACCGCTTCGGCGCCTCCCGCACCCCGGTGCGGGAGGCGCTGCGGCAGCTCGCGGTGAGCGGGCTGGTGGAACTGCGCCCGCGCCGGGGCGTGGTCGTGACCCGCGTGACCGCGACACGGATCATGGACATGTTCGAGGCATCGGCGGAGATGGAGGCGCTCTGCGTCCGCCTCGCCACCTATCGCATGACGCCGCTGGAACGAAGCCAGTTGATGGACCTGCACGAGGCCTCGGCGGAGATGGTGCGGCGCGGCGACGTCGATGCCTATGACGGCTTCAACCGGGATTTCCACGACGCCATCTACCGTGCCACCCATAACGGTTTCCTGGCGGAGCAGGCGATGGCACTGCGCGGACGGCTCGCGGCCTTCCGGCGCACGCAGCTTCGCCACGGCGACCGCATCCACCGCTCGCGCGAGGAGCATGGGCAGGTGATGGCGGCGATCGCGCGGGGGGATGGGGAGGAGGCGGCGCGCTGCATGCGGGCGCATATGCTCAATGCCGCCGGGGCGCTGCGCGGCTACATCGCCGCCCATGCGGCGGAGCAGGGTTAGAACAGACCGCGGAGAACCCGCGAAGCACAGGCAGGCGCCAGCAGGCTTCGCCGCCGCCGCGACGGGGATAGGGGGGCACGAAGCGGCGGCTGTCGGGCGATGGGTGCGTGTCCGTCCTGGACCAGGGGCCGGGTTGCGGAGGAACGGCCCGGCCAGGATGAACGCGTCATCATGTGCTCCCGCCATCAACCCGGTTGCAGGACCGGCGCCTAAGCGGGATGGTGCGTGTATGGCCGTGCAAAGGCAGCATAAAGGGGGAAGGGCGAGCCGTGACAGGGAGCGGCGAGGGCCCGGCCATGCACCCGGTCCGGCTGGCGCGCGGCATGCCGCGCCGCTTCCCCGCGCCGCGTGGGGCCGAACTTGAGAAGCCCGTCCTCCTTTCTCGGCCGGTCCGGCGGCATGGTCCGTTTCGTCCGCGTGACCGGGCTGCTGGTGGCACTGGCCATCCTGGCCGGTGCCGTCCTGGCGGCGACCCATCTGCGCACCAGCGCGCTGACGACGGCGAAGTCGAATCTGGCCGCGCTCGACACCCTGCTGGCGGAACAGTCGGACCGTGCCCTCCAGAGCGTGGAACTCGTCGTGAATGGCGTGGCCGAGGATCTGCAGGACGGCCGCCTGCGGAGCGCCGAGGAATTCAATGCCCGTGCCACGGCCCCGGAGGTCTTCGGAATGCTGGTGGCGCGGATCTCGGGCATCCCGCAGCTCGATGCCGTGACCATCATCGCCCGGGACGGCCGGTTGCTGAATTTCTCCCGCTACCAGCCGGTGCCCCCGGTCAATGTCGCCGACCGCGACTACTTCAAGGTGTTGAGCACCGATCCCTCGCGGCTGACCTTCATCGGCCTGCCGGTCGAGAACCGCGGGAATGGCAACACCACCATCTACCTGGCCCGCCGGATCTCCTCGGCGGACGGACGGTTCCTGGGGCTGGTGCTCGGCGCCATGAACCTGCAGTACTTCCAGCGCCTCTATGCCGATCTGAGGATGCCCAAGGACACGGGTATCGCCCTGTGGCGCGATGACGGCGCCCTCCTGCTGCGGCATCCGCCGCTTCCCGCCGGCGCGCCGCGGCCGGAACTGGCGATGGAGATGCGGCCGGGCGAGCGGCAGGTGGTGGAGTCGCGCAGCCGGGAGGACGGCCACCACCGCATCGAGGCCGCCACCCGGCTTCAGACACAGCCCGTGGTGGTCAGCATCAGCCGCTCCACGGAGGCGGTGCTGTCCCGCTGGCGGATCGATGCCGGCATCCTGATCGGCTCGGCGCTGCTGATCGCCGTCGCACTCCTGCTCATCGCCAGTTTCATCGCCGGGCGCTTCCGCCTCTATGTCCGGATGGCCGAGGCCATGGCGGCGCGCGAGGCGGCCGAACGTGGGCGGCGCAGCGCCGAGGAGCAGTTGCGGCAGGCGCAGAAGCTCGAGGCGCTGGGCCAGCTCGCCGGCGGCGTGGCGCACGATTTCAACAACGTGCTGCAGGCCATCGCCGGGGGCGCGAACCTCATCCGCCGCCGGGCCGGCGACCCGCAGGCGGTGGAAAGGCTGGCGGCGATGATGGGCGAGGCCGCCGGGCGCGGAGCGGCCGTGACGCGCCGCCTGCTCGCCTTCGCCCGCAAGGATGAGCTTCGCAGCGAGAAGGTGGTGGTCGAGGCCCTGCTGAACGACCTCGTCGAGATCCTGCGGCATACGCTGGGACCGGGCCTGCACATCCGCGTGGAGGTGGACCCCGGCCTGCCGGTGCTGAACACGGACCGTTCGCAGCTCGAGGCGGTGCTGATCAACCTGGCCACCAATGCGCGGGATGCGATGCCCGAGGGCGGGACGATCCGCTTCGCTGCCTCCTGGCCCCCGGCGGGCGAGGCGCCGCCTTTCCCCGCATCGCGCCAGGGCCGGGACGATGGCCGGCAGGCGCCGGGCCAGGGGGTGGCGGCGTCCTATCTGCGCCTGACCGTCTCCGATACAGGGAGCGGCATGGACCCGGCGACGCTGTCACGGGCGACGGAGCCCTTCTTCACCACCAAGCCGAAGGGGCAGGGGACCGGCCTGGGCCTGTCCATGGCCAAGGGTTTCGCGGAGCAGTCCGGGGAGGGCTCGTCATCGCCAGCACTCCGGGCCAGGGCACCACGGTCACGCTCTGGCTGCCCCTGCCGGTCCGGGACGCGGCTGATCCGCTCTCGGCCCCGGCGGCGCGGACCGGGGCCGGGCCAGTTCGCGAGACCCCCGGCGGACCGGCCGGAGGCCGTTCCGTTCTGCTGGTGGAGGACGAGGCGGCGCTCCGCGAACTCCTTTCCGACGCACTGGCGGAATGCGGATTCCGGATCAGCACGGCCGGCAGCGGTGCCGAGGCGCTGGCCTGCCCGGCACTGCCACGGGTGGAACTGCTGGTCACCGACCTGGCCATGCCCGGCATGAACGGGCTGGAACTGGCGCGCCAGGTCCGGCAGCGGCGCCCGGGGCTGGGGGTTCTCCTGATCACCGGCTTCGTCGGCGAGGCCGCGGAAGCCGATCTGGCGGAAGCGAGGGCGGGCGGCCCCTTCGCCATCCTGCGCAAGCCCGTCACCGTGGAGCAGATCACCGCCGCCATCGCCAGCCTGCTCGCCGCCCAGCCGGAAACCGCACCCTGATCGAGCGCTACCGGGGAGCCGGAGGCGGGGCGGCGCCCGGCTGATCCGAGAAGCGGGCGATCTCCTCGTTGAAACCCATCAGGCCGAAATCCGTCATCCGCATCGGATAGAGGATGCCGTCCAGGTGGTCGTTCTCGTGCTGGACGACGCCGGCATGGAAGCCCTCCACCTCGGCGGTGACGGTGCGGCCGTCGCAATCCGTGCCGGTGTAGCGCACGCGCCTGTAGCGGGGCACCGCGGCGCGCAAGCCGGGGATGGAAAGGCAGCCTTCCCAGCGCAGGTGCTTCTCCTCGCCCACCGGTTCCACCACCGGGTTGATCAGCACGGTGTTGCCGACCACCCTGTCATCCGGCGCCCCGCTGCTGCGGGAAGGCAGCACCCGGAAGACGAAGAGGCGCAGCGGCACATGCACCTGCGGCGCGGCAAGGCCGGCGCCCGGCGCGTCCTCCATCGTCTCGAACATGTCCCGCACCAGGCGGCGGATGTCCGGAGCCCCGGGATCGGGCACGGGTTCGCAGCGTTCGAGCAGGACAGGATGGCCCATGCGGGCGATCTTCAGGATGGCCAAGGCCGGTCTCCCTTCCGGGGGATGGGGCCGGGGACGGAATCACCGGCCGGGGACCAGGCCGTGATGGCCCCGCATGCCGTCGGATGCAAGGCGGCGTGGTGTTCAGTCCGGCAACTCGCTGAACGGGAAGACGTGCTCCCGAGGCACCTGGCGGTAGGGCAGGGTGGTCAGGTCCGCCGGCCCCCAGTCGGGCGTGTCCACGATCAGGATCGACTTGGCGATGGGCTCGTAGGCGGCGCGGAAATGCGTCTTCGAACGCAGCACGATGATGCCGAAATCCCGTGCCCGCATGCCGAACTGGGTGAAGACATCCTCATCCACCGTCATGGTCGGGCGGCTGACCAGGCTGACCATCAGCCCGTCCACATCCAGTACCGCCGCAGTGCCGAGCTGCACCAGCCGGCCATGCATGTAGGCGCCAGTGGTGCGGTACGTCTTCTCCCCCACCCAGGTGACGCGCCCGGTCAGCCGCACTGGACCGCCGGCGCGGCCGGAGGAATGGCCGCCGACCTCCAGCGTCACCTCGGCCCCGGCGCCCGCCGCGAGGCAGGCGGCCGCGGCCTTCGCATCCCAGATGTAGGGCACGGCCACGCGCTTCACCTTCCGCTCCAGCAGCGCCCGCAGCAGATAGGTGCTGTCGTTGCAGCGGTCGGCATGTTCCAGCAGCACCACGGGGCGGTCCGCGCCCGCGGCGAGGGCGATGGCGCGCTCCACCGCCGTCGGGACGTCGAGGACGAGGTCGCCATGCAGCAGGTCCCGCCTCCGCCGCCGGATCTCGCCATCCAGGCGTGCCACCGCCTCCCCGGCGGCGGCAGGATCGGCCGCCACGGCCAGGACGGAGAAGCCGCAATTCGGCACGTCGGCGTAGGAGAAGCCGGCGAAGACCGTGACGTCGAGATAGCCCTCGCCGCCACGCGCCATCCCCACCGATTCCGCCACGATGCCGGAAAGCGGGGCCAGGCCGGTGGCGCTGAAGATGCTGGGGACCATCACCCCCGGCTTGCGCAGTGCCATGGCGGGGCGGAACCCTTCGCGCAGCATCCGCATCAGGCAGTCCGCCGCGCGCTCCCCGGTCGCGGCGATGTCGGTATGCGGCGAGTAGTGGTAGCCGAAGATCGCATCCGCCAGATCCAGCCAGGAGGCATCGAGATTGGCGTGGTAGTCGAGCCCGACGCAGACGGGCACGTCGCGCCCGACCACCGCGCGCACGCGTTCCAGGATCTCGCGATCCGGATCGAGGCGCGTCGGCGTGGTCAGCGCGCCGTGCACGGCCAGCAGCACGCCGTCCAGCGGCCCGGCCTCCGCCAGGGCGGCGCAGATGCGGTCGGCATAGTGCAGGAAGGCCTCGTCCGTCGCCGGGCCGGCGGCTCCGGCATCGAGAAAGACGATGGGCAGGACCTCCGCCCCCTCGCGCTCGCAGACCGAGAGGAAGCCGCCGCAGAGCGTGTTGGTACCGCGGTAGCGGGCGAGCATGGCCTCGCCCGTGGCCTCCATCGCCTGGAATTCCTCCAGCGTGACGGGGTTGGGCAGGAAGCTGACGGATTCGAGCATGAAGCCCGCGACGGCGATGCGCATCCCCGTGCCCCTCAGCCGCGCCTGACGTTCCAGGGGAAGGCCGCCGGGCCCGGCAGGATGCCCCGCAGGTCAGCGCGGAAGGCCGTTTTCTGCAGGAACTGGCCGAGCGGCACGACGGGGGCCTGCTCGAAGGCCATGGCCTGGATCGCGTCAAGCAGGCGCTGCTGCTCCGCCTCGTCCTGCGCATCGAGCCATTCGCGTGTCAGCCGCTCGATCTCCGGGCTGTCGAACCAGCCGAACCAGCCCTTGGCACCCTGGCCGCGGATATTGGTGTTCAGCGCCGGGTTGGCGATGGAGGTGCTCTTCCAGGTGGTGTGGAAGATGTTCCATCCGCCCTTCTCCACCGGTTCGCGCGAGGTGCGGCGCTGCACCACCGTGCCCCAGTCCATCACCTGGAGGTCGACATTCATGCCGAGGCGACGCAGCAGCTCCGCGGTGACCTCGGCCAGCGGGGCGATGGAAGCCATGTCGCTGGGGCTGAGGATCACCACCTTCTCGCTCTGGTAGCCCGCCTCCTTCACGGCGCGGCGCAGCTTGTCCCAGTCCTTCGGGCCGGCCATCGCTTCGGCTCCTGCTTCCTTCACGCCCGGCAGGCCCATGGGGAACATGCTGCGGGCCTGGCGCCAAGCCTCGGGATCGCCGCCGGTGATCAGCGCCATATAGTCGGCCTGCTCCACCGACTGCAGCACCACATGGCGCAGGCGTGGATTGTCGAAGGGCGGCACCAGCGTGTTGAAGCGCAGGAAGGCCATGAAGCCGAGCGGGTCATAGGGCTGCACGCGGATGCCGCGGCTGCGGGCGAGCATCGGCGCGAGGTCGGCATCGGCGAATTCCCACCAGTCCACCTCGCCGGATTGCAGCGCGCTGGCGGCCGTGGAGGAATCCGGGATGATCTGCCACTCGATGCGCTCGAAATGCGCCTGCTTGCCGCCGGCGTTCAGCGCCGGCGCCTCGGCGCGCGGCCGGTAGCCGTCGAAGCGGGCATAGGCGGCGCGGCTGCCGGACACGAATTCGTCGGCCAGGAAGCGGTAGGGACCCGAGCCGATCATTTCCGTCACTGGCTTATAGGGATCGGTCTTCGCCAGACGCTCCGGCATGATGAAGGCGGGGATCGGCCCGACAAAGGCCAGGGCCGAAAGCAGGCGGGGGAAGGGGCGGGTCAGCCGGATGCGCAACTCGCGGTCGCCCGGGGCCTCCCAGGCCTCGACGGCGGCGGCCAGGGTCTGGCCGAAACTGTCCCGCTTGCTCCAACGCGCGAGGCTGGCGGCGCAGTCCACCGCCCGCACCGGCTCCCCGTCATGGAAGCGCAGCCCCTCGCGCAGCCGGATGGTCCAGGTGCGGCCATCCGCAGAGACCTCGTGCCCTTCCGCCATCTGTGGCGTCGGGCGGAAATCCGCGTCCGTGCCGTAGAGCGTGTCGAAGACGGCATAGCCATGATCCGCCGTCACACCCGCCGTGGTGAGGATCGGGTCCAGCACGGTGAGATTGGCCTGCGGCACGAAGCGCAGCGTGCGTGCCCGCCGGTCCTGCGCCAGCGCGGGCCGGGCCAGGACAGAGGGAGCCAAGCCGCCCAGTGGCAGGAGGGCGGCGGATCGGAGAAAGCTTCGGCGCTGCATCGGGGGACTCCCGGCGGGGGGGGGGCGGCGGACATGGAAAGGGCCGGTCCCTCGCGGGACCGGCCCTTTCAGCGGCTCAGCGGAAGGGGATGGCGTACATCAGCCCACCCTTGCTCCAGAGCCCGTTCAGGCCCCGTTGCAGCTTGAGCTGGCTGCCGCCGCCGACATTGCGCTCGAAGACCTCGCCGTAATTGCCCACGGCCTTGATGGCGTTCAGCATCCAGGCATTGTCCAGGCCGATGCGCGAGCCGAACTCGCCCGCGCCGCCCAGCAGGCGCTGCGCCGTCGGGTTGGCGCCCTTGGCCTGGGCTTCGGCATTGGCCTGGGTGACGCCCAGCTCCTCCGCCTCGATCAGCCCGTAATGCACCCAGGAGACGATGGTGGACCACTGGTCGTCGCCGTTGCGGGTGAAGGGGCCGAGCGGCTCCTTCGAGATGGTCTCGGCCAGCACCATGTAGTCGTCCGGCTTGGGCGCGGTGGCGACGGCGCCGGCGAGCGCCGAGGCATCCTGCGTCATGGCGTCGCAGCGGCCGGCGAAGAAGGCCTGGTACATCGTGTCCACCCGCTCGAAGACCACGGGCTGGAAGGTGATATTGTGGGCGCGGGCATAGTCGCCCAGCGTCACCTCATGCGTGGTGCCCTGGGCGACGCAGACCGTGGCGCCGTTCAGCTCGGTCACCTTGCTGACGCCGGCCTCACGCTTCACCGCGAAGCCCTGGCCGTCATAGAAGTTCACCGGCCCGGCGCGCAGGCCGATCGTGGCGTCGCGCAGGAAGGTCTGGGTGGAGTTGCGCAGCAGCACGTCCACCTCCCCTGATTGCAGTGCGGTGAAGCGGTTCTGCGCCGTCAGCCCGATGAAGCCGACCTTCGTGGCGTCGCCCAGCACGGCGGCGGCGATGGCGCGGCAGTAATCCGCGTCGATGCCGCGGAACTGCCCCTGGCTGTCCGGCAGGGAGAAGCCGGCGAAGCCGGTGCTGACGCCGCAGACCAGTTGGCCGCGCTGCTTCACCGTGTCGAGCGTGGCGGCCTGGGCCGCCTGCGCGGCACCGAGGCCGAGCAGGGCGAGGCCGGCGAGGAGGAGTTTCTTCATTCTGTCGTTCTTCCCGGAACGTGTGGCTGGAAGGCTCAGCGTGGCAGGCTGGCCAGGGCGGTGTCCACCGCCTCGCCGAGGCGTTCGACGATCAGGTCGATCTCGGCGGGGGAGACGATATAGGGCGGCGCCAGCAGCACATGGTCGCCGCTGCGGCCATCCGCCGTGCCGCCGCCCGGATAGCAGGCGAGGCCGCGCGCGAAGGCCTCGCGCTTGATGCGGGCATTGAGCTGCTTCGCGGGGTCGAAGGGCGCCTTGGTGGCGCGGTCCTCGACCAGTTCGATCGCGCGGAACAGTCCGCGGCCGCGAATGTCGCCGATATGCGCGTGGTTGCCGAAGCGCTCCAGCAGCCGGCTTTCCAGCCGTTCGCCCATGGCGGCCACATTCTCCAGCAGCCGCTCCTCGCGGATCACCCGCTGCACCTCCAGCGCGGCCGCTGCCGCCATGGGATGGGCGAGATAGGTGTGGCCGTGCTGGAAGGCGCCGGAACCCCGCTCCACCGCCTCGGCGATACGGCCGGACAGCAGCGTGGCACCGATCGGCTGGTAGCCGCCGCCCAGCCCCTTGGCGATGGCCTGGATGTCCGGGGCGATGCCCTCCTGCTCCCAGGCATGGCGGGTGCCGGTGCGGCCCATGCCGCTCATCACCTCGTCCAGGATCAGCAGCGCGCCGTGGCGGTCGCAGATCTCCCGCACCGCCTGGAAGTACCCGGCCGGGGCGGGCACGCAGCCCGCCGTGGCGCCGACCACCGGCTCGGCGATGAAGGCGGCCACCGTATCGGGGCCGAGGCGCTGGAACTCCGCCTCCAGCTCGGCGGCGAGGCGGGCGACGAAGCCGGCCTCGTCCTCCTCCGCGCGCTGCTCGCGATAGCGGAAGGCGGGTGAGACATGGCTGAAGGCCGGGGACAGCAGCGGCGCATAGGGTGCGCGGCGCCAGGCATTGCCCCCCGCCGAGAGCGCGCCCAGCGTGTTGCCGTGATAGCTCTGGCGGCGGGCGATGAAGCGCACGCGCTTTTCCTGCCCGATCTCCAGGAAATACTGCCGCGCCAGCTTGATCGCGGCCTCCACCGCCTCGGAGCCGCCGGAGACGAAATAGGCCTGGGCGAGGCCGCCGGGCTCGTGCCCGACCAGCTCCTCCGCCAGCGCCTCGGCGGGTTCGTTGGAGAAGAAGCCGGTATGGGCGTAGCAGAGCCTGTCCGCCTGCCGCTTGATCGCCTCCACGATGCGCGGATGCTGGTGGCCGAGGCAGGAGACGGCGGCGCCCCCCGAGGCATCGAGCACCTCGCGCCCGCCTTCCTCCACCAGCCAGACGCCATGGCCGCCGACCGCGAGGGGTGGTGTGGCACGGGAGGACCGATGCAGCACGCGGCTGCGCCGGGTGGTTGGGGCTGGGGCTGGGGCTGGAGCGTTCATCGCAGGGTTTCCGGGTCGGGGACGTATTCGGCGAGGGCGGCGAGCCGGGCCTCGGTCTCGCGCAGCCGCACCAGCGCCGCCTCCCCGCCCAGGGCGAAGCAGGCGGCGGCCAGGGCCTGGGCCGTGGCGAGGGCGCCGGTCAGGCTGGGAAAGAAGCCCGGGCCGGCGGCGGCGTCGAAGAGCAGGCGATGCGCCGCCCGTTCGGCCATCGGCGCGTCGGCACGGTCGGCGAGGGCGATGGCGGTGCAGCGGCTTTCCCGCGCCATGCGTGCGGTCAGCGCGATGGAGCGGGAATAGGGTGCGAAGCTGATCAGCACCACGGCATCGCCGGGGGCGAAGGCGCCGAGATCCAGGTCCTCCGGCCCTGCTCCACCCACCAGCCGCACATCGCCGGGCCGGAAGAGGCGGAGCTGGTAGTGCAGGAGCTGCGCCACGCCCCGGCAGGAGCGGAAGCCCGCCACCCAGATGCGCGGGGCGTCATGCAGGGCGCGGGCGGCGGCGGCGATGGGCGCGGGGTCGAGCAGGCGCAGCCCGGCGGCATCGGCGGCCAGCATCTCGGCCGGCAGGGCGAAGGCGTCGGGGCCGTCCGGCCGCTCGCGGCGCATGGAAGGGCGCACGCGCTTCGAGAAGGGGCTTTCCGCCTCGCCTCGCCGTGCCTCCACCATGGCTTCGCGCAACTGCTCCCAGCCGGGATAGCCGAGGGCGCGCGCCAGACGGGTGAAGGTGGCCGGGTTGGTGCCGGCGGCGGCGGCGAGGTCGCGCATCGAGCGGGTGACGGCATCGAAGTCATGCCGGGCGACGAAGCGCGCCGCATCCTGCAGCCGGGGCGGCAGGCCGGGCAGGGCACGTCGCAGGACGTCGATGGGGCCGGGCTTGGTCACGCAATGAATGTTGCATCCGGCCGAGGCCAATGCAACAATTGTTTTTAACCCACTGCCGGGCGCCGCCTGGCTGCAACAGATGTTTCAGCCGCGCCGACGGCGCCGGGCCGACAGGAAAATGGCCGGAGGAAGACAGGTCCATGCGCATCGCCCTGATCCACGCCCTGCGGCATTCGCCGCCACCGATCGAGGCCGCCTTCGCCCGGCTCTGGCCCGAGGCGCGGCTGATGAACCTGTTGGATGACAGCCTTTCCGCCGATCTCGCCGCCGAGGGCAGCCTGACGCCACGGATGACGGAACGCTTCCTGACCCTGGCACGCTATGCCGCCGGGACGGGGGCGGATGGCATCCTCTTTACCTGCTCGGCCTTCGGTCCCTGCATCGAGGCCTGTCAGGCCGCGCTGGCGCCGATGCCGGTGCTGAAGCCGAACGAGGCGATGATCGAGGAGGCCGTCGCCCATGGCGGGCGGATCGGGCTGCTGGCCAGCTTCGCTCCGACCCTGGATTCCATGCCGGCCGAATTCCCGCCGGGGACGGAACTCCGTACGGCACTGGCCCGGGGGGCACTGGCGGCGCTCGATGCCGGCGACCGGGACAGGCATGACGGCATCGTGGCCGAGGCGGCGCGCGAACTGGCGGATTGCGACGTGATCGCCCTGGCCCAGTTCAGCCTGGCCGGGGCGGCCCCCGCGTGGCTGCCGCGACCGGCAGGCCCGTGGGGCAGAGGTTGCTGACCACGCCGGACAGCGCGGTGCGGAAGCTGCGCCGGCTGCTGGAGGGATAGAGGACGCGGCGGCCATCTTCCCGTGCCAGGGAAGCGCGGCCGCCGCGGGAATGGCCGGCCGCCTTACCAGCGATAGGCGAGGGAGCCCAGGATCGTCCGGCTGTTGCCGTAGAAGCACGACGCCTCGCTGGTGCAACGGGCGACGTAACGCTTATCGGCCACATTGTTGACGTTCAGCATCGCCTGGAACCCCTTCAGGTTCTGGCTGAGAAAGCCGAGGTCATAGCGCGCCGCGAGGTCGAACAGCGTCACGGAGGGCACCACCGCCGAATTGGCGTTGTCCACGGCGGTGTTGCCGACAAAGCGCACACCGGCGCCCAGGCCCACGCCGCTCATCGCGCCCCGGCCCTCGCCGAAGCTGTAGTCGGCATAGAGGCCGGCCGTGAACTTCGAGACGCCGAGTGGCCGGTTGCCGACATTGCTCGCCACCGTGTCGCGGGTGATCTCCGGGTCCAGATAGGTGATCGAGCCGATCAGGTTCAGCCCGTTGCCCAGGCTGGCCACGCCCTCCGCCTCCACGCCGCGCACGCGGATGCGGCCGGTCTGCACCTGGTACAGCACGTTGTCCGGATCGGTGGTCAGGACCTTGCTCTGGGTGATGTGGAAGGCCGAGACCTGGATGAAGCTGTTCACCCCGTTCGGCTGGTACTTGATGCCCACCTCATACTGCTCGCCGGTCGTGGGGTCGAAGGTGCCGTTGCCACGTGCCGGGGAGAAGCTGCCCGCCTGCGGCAGGAAGGAAGTGCTGTAGGAGAAATAGGGCGCGAGGCCGTTCTCGGCGAGGTAGGTGATACCCGCCCGCCAGGTGGTGTCGGTGTCTTCCTTGCTCTCGCTGGTGAAGCCATAGGCGCGGTTCTTGGTGTTCGTGTCCACCCAGTCGTGCCGCAGCCCCAGCGTCGCCACGAAGCGCCCGTAGCGGATCTGGTCCTGGCCATAGACGCCGTACTGATCGATGCCCTGCAGGCGGTTCTGGTAGGGGCTGCCCAGGTTCGGGATGCCGCTGCCATAGACAGGCGCGTAGAGGTCGAGCGGGCTGGCGACGGCGAAGGCCGCCACGCTCTTGTAGCTGGTGTGCTGGTAGTCGAAGCCACCGAGCAGCGTGTGCTGCAGCGGGCCGGTGTCGAAGCGCGCCTGGCCGCGATTGTCCACCTGGAAGGTGTCGAAGCTGTACTGCTCGTCATAGGCATAGCGGTTCAGCAGCCGCTCACTGCCGGTGACGAGGCCGCCGCCATAGACCTGCTTCCAGTTCACGCCGACATGCGCGTAGCGGGCATTCTGGGTGAAAGAGAAGACGTCGTTGAAGCGGTGCTCGAACTCGTAGCCGATGCCGTATTGCGTGCGGTCGTACTTGTCGAAGCTGTCCTCGCCCAGGTTCAGGCTGCGCGAGATGCGGCCGAAGGCGCTGCGCTGCACGGTGCCGAGATAGGGCAGGAACTGCGCCCCGATGGTCCGGTCGCGCTGGTAATAGGGCAGCAGCGTGAAGCGCGTGTCCCCGGTGGGCTTCCAGGTCAGCGCCGGGGCAAGGAAGAGTCGGTCGTTGTCGCTGTTCTGCACGTCGAGGTCGGCGAGCCGCCCGACACCGGTCAGCGCGTAGCTCCACTGGCCGTCCGCCGTCAGCGGGCCGCTGGTGTTGAAGGCGAGCTGGCGGATGTTCTGCGTGCCGGCGGTCAGCCGCACCTCACCCTGTGCCGTGTCGGTCGGATGGCGCTGCACCATGTTGATCAGGCCGCCCGGCGCCATCTGCCCGTAGAGTACGGAGGAGGGGCCGCGCAGGATCTCGTAGCGCTCCAGCCCATAGGTCTCGAAGACACCGGCCGTGTAGCCCGGGTTGAAGCGCAGCCCGTTCAGGAACTGGCTGGTGTCCGTCGCCTCGAAGCCGCGGATCTGCAGCCAGTCGGCCTGGGAGTCGAAGCCGTACTGCTCCGGCCGGATGCCGGCGGAATAGCGCAGTGCTTCGCCCAGGTTCTGCGCCTGCCGCTGGTCGATCGCGTCGCGCGTCACCACTGAGACGGATTGCGGCACCTCGATCAGTGGCGTGTCCGTCTTGGCGCCGGCCAGGTTGCGCGTGGCGACATAGCCATCCACCGGGGCCAGCGGGTTCTGGCTGGCGCCCTGCACGCTGACGGTCGGCAGGACGGTGGTGCCGCTGCCATTGGCGGTGCCGGCAGCCTCGCCGGCCTGGGTGGACTGGGTTTGCGCCTGTGTGGTCTGGGCGATCGCACTCATCGCCCAGGGAGCTAGGGCTATGGGGACCAGGGCGGTCGTGCCGAGAAGGCGTAGCAGGGGCCGGAACGCATGTCGGGCGGGATGCGCCATGGAGGAGGTCTCTGCTTCTGGGGAATGGACGGAACTTTCCGCCCGAATTGCGAGCGCCTCTTAGTGGCGGGTCAAGCCAATGGGAAGTTTCCCGCTGCGGAAGATGAAGCCATCATCCGATTTCCGGCCAGGACATGATGGAAATGACACACCATCTGGGGGTTTGATGACGTCCGGGACAGGTGCGGGGCAATACCGACGCCGCCACGGACCCCTGCGCCCCCTTTCACCGATGGGCCCGCGCGGGTTGGCCGGGACCGCTCAGAGCGGCAGGGCCGATTGCTCCAGTGGAATGATGCCTTCCGGGGAGGCATCGAGCGGGATGACCCTCCGGCACAGGGCCAGCGGGGCCGGCCGGTGCGTGACGATCAGCGCGCCCTGGCCCTCCCGCGCGAGGCGTGCCGCCAACCGCCCCAGGACCAGCGCCTCGGTGGCCGCGTCCAGCCCCTCGGTGGGCTCGTCCAGCAGCAGCCAGGGTGCCGGCCGCAGTAGCGCGCGGGCAAGGCCCAGGCGGCGGCGCTCGCCGCCGGACAGCCGGGCCCCGTTCTCCCCGAGCCAGCCATCGAGACCGCCCGGCAGCCGCGCCACGCGCTCGTCCAGCCCGGCATCGTGCAGCGCCTGCCAGAGCCGCGCCTCACCCGCCTCCGGGTCGGCGAGCAGCAGGTTGTCACGCACGCTGCCGGCCAGCAGCGCCGCATCCTGCGGCAACAGCGAGAAGCAACGCCGCGCGGTCGCGGCATCCAGCTCCGCCAGATCGACGCCACCCAGGAAGATCCGCCCCGGTTCCGGTTCCCGCAGGCGCAGCAGGGTTTCCAGCAGCGTGGTCTTGCCGCAGCCGGAGGGGCCAGTGATCGCGGCCACGCAGCCCGGGGGCAGCAGCCCCGCCCGCCCGGCGAAGCGGATCGAAGGCGGATAGGCCAGGACGCGCCCGGCCGGGGCATCGGCCATGGCGGGGGCCAGCATCGTGTCGAGCCTCGCCTCCGCCTCGGCGACGCGCCCCTGGCGTTCCAGCCCGCGGACGAAGCCGGCGGCGCCATCCACCACCATGGCCGCGCCCAGTGCCGCCAGGGCCGTCATCGGCAGGTCGGCCGGTCCCGCCAGAGCCAGGGCGGCGACGGCGGCACCGCCGGTCGCCCCGGCCTGCAACAGCTCGAACCAGCCGGCCCCGGCGGCGGCACGCTGCTGCGCCGCGCCGAGGACCTCGCCGCGCCTGGCGATCCGCTCGGCGGCCCAGTCCTCCAGCCCATGCGCGCGCAGTTCCGTGGCGGCGGCCAGCAGGGTGGCCAGCTCCTCCTTCAGCTCAGCCTGCCGGCGGCACGCTGGGCCTCCCGCCCGCGTTCCGCCAGATGCATGGACAGGCGCCGCGCGACGGCGACGGTCAGACCCAGCGCCAGGGCCGCCGCCAGAGCAGGGCCGGTTCCAGCCAGGAGGAGCAGCGCCGTGCCCGAGAGCAGCGAGGCCCAGAGCCCCCAGCGCGCGGAACGGCGCACCAGATCGGCCTCCAGCGCATCCACATCGCCCACCACCCGCGCCGTGGCCTCGCCGGTGGACAGCGCCAGGGCGGTGGCGGGGGAGGCGGCCAGGGCGCGGAACAGGGCCGGGCGCAGGCGGGCCAGGGCACGCAGCGCGGCATCGTGCCCGACCAGCCTTTCGCCATAGCGCCCGCCGGTGCGCAGGATGGCGAGCAGGCGGATGGCGGCGCTGGGCAGCATGTAGTTGAAGCCCTGCGCCACCGCTGGCCCGCCCAGCCCCGCCAGGGCGGCGGCGGTGATGAACCAGCCGGACAGGCCCAGCAGCGTCACCGAGGCGGCCGCGACCAGGGCGGCGAGGAAGCCGGCCAGCAGCAGACGGGGCCGCTGCCGCCGGCATTCCGTGCCGAGGATCGCCCGGAGCGGGCTGCCCGCGATGGACGGGGCGGAAGCCGGCTCAGGGTGCGGCACCACGGAGGCCGTTGCGGCGGCTTCGCCGGGCGGCAGGGCATGGAGCTTGGTCATGGCGGGCTCAGCTCAGGCGCAGCACGCGGTCGGCGATGGCCGCCAGGCGCTCGGAATGGGTGGCGATCAGGGTGGTGCGGCCGCCCTTGGCGGTGACCCGCCGGATGGTTTCGATCAGCGCCGCCTCCGAGGCAGCGTCGAGATGCGCGGTCGGCTCGTCCAGCAGCAGGATCGGCGCCGGCTTCAGCAGGGCGCGGGCCAGGGCGATGCGCCGCCGCTCGCCGCCGGACAGGCCGCTGCCGCGTTCGTCCAGCCGCGCCTCCAGCCCGCCCTCGCGCCGGGACAGGAGTGTGCCGAGCCCGGCCTGTTCCGCCGCCATGGCGATGGCGGGCGCCAGTTCCGATGGCGCCGCGTCCGGACGCGACAACCCCAACCGGGAGAGGGCGATGTTCCCGGCCAGGCTGCCCGGCACGATCAGCGGCGCCTGTCCCATCCAGCCAACCGAGGGGGCGAAGGAGCCAGCCTCCGAGAGCGCGAGCCCGTCCACCAGCACCTCGCCCCCGCTCAGCGGCGCCAGGCCCAGCAGCAGGTTCAGCACCGTGCTCTTGCCCGCGCCGCTCGGGCCGAGCAGCGCCACCGTCTCACCCGGCGCGATGTCCAGGCTGAAGCCGGACAGGGCCGGGCGCTCCTCGCCGGGATAATGGACTGTGACATCCTGGAAGCGGATCGCAGGAGCCCGGCGCAAGGGTGCAGCCTGGCGCGCGGGGGCCTTCGCCAGGGCCTCCAGCGCGGAAAGCCGGTCGGCGGCGACTTCGGCGGCCTGCTTCTCGTGATAGGCGGCGGCCAGGCGGCGCATCGGGGCATAGAATTCCGGCGCCAGGGCCAGGACGAAGAAGGCTTCCGCCAGGGTCAGCGTCCCCGGCACCTTCACCGGCAGCAGGCCGAGCAGGTTGAAGCCCGCATAGACCGCGACCAGCGCCACCGAGAGGGCGGCGAAGAATTCCAGCGCGCCGGAGGAGAGGAAGGCGACCCGCAGCACGCCCACGGTGCGGCGGCGCAGCTCCTCGGCGGCGCTGGCGAGGCGCGTGGCCTCGCGCTCCTCCGCCCCGAAGGCCAGCAGCACCGGCAGCGCCCGCACCCGGTCGGCGAAGATTTCCGACAGGCGCGACAAGGCGGAGAACTGCCGCCGCTGCGCATCCGCCGCGGCCCCGCCGGCCAGCGCCAGGGCCAGGATGAAGGGCGGCAGGGTGAGCAGCAGGATGCCGGCGCTGACCGGGCTGGCCCAGGCGGCGGCGAGCAGGACCAGGAAGGGCACCAGCGCCGCCGCGTGCCGCGCGGGCAGGAAACGGGCGAGGTAGCCGTCCAGCGTCTCCACCTCGTCCACCGCCGCGTTCAGCAGGGCCCCGCTGGCCGGACGCTCCCCGGCGGGGATGGCGAGGCTCGCCACCACGACGCGCCGGCGCAGCGCCGCCTTGGCCCGCCGGGCCGCCCGGGCGCCCGCCACCAGCGAGAGCAGGGCGAGCAGACCGCGCCCGAGCGCGGCGCCGAGGCCCAGCAGCAGCCAGGGGGCCGCAGCGGCGAGGCCCCGTTCCAGCGACACCAGCCCGCCCGCCAGCGCGGCGGCGAAGCCGATGGCGGCGAGGCCGTCGAGGCAGAGCAGCAGGGCGGCGAGGGCGTTCCAGCGGCCGCCCTCGCGGCTGGCGGCGCGGAGCCAGGCGCGGCGGCGGGTGGCGCTCTGCCTGTCGGGGGCGGGGTGCGGCATGACGCGCAGTCTCGCACGCGGCAGTCCAAGGGGCCTTGATCAAGGTCAAGGCAGATGCCCCGCCCGCCGGCCTAGGGAGCCGCATGAGGCGCACCGCGCCGCCCTTCACGGCTCCTTCCCGGAGTCCGGGCCGGGCGCGGCGCCCAAACGGCGGAGCAAGCCATGGATCCGGGTGTCGTCGACCTATCGCGACTGCAATTCGCGCTGACCGCGCTGTACCACTTCCTGTTCGTGCCCCTGACGCTGGGCCTCTCCTTCATGCTGGTCATCATGGAGAGCGTCTATGTGATGACCGGGCGCCCCATCTGGCGCACCATCACCCAATTCTGGGGCCTGATCTTCGGCATCAACTTCGTGCTCGGCGTCGCCACCGGGCTGACGATGGAATTCCAGTTCGGCACGAACTGGTCCTACTTCTCGCACTATGTGGGCGACATCTTCGGTGCGCCGCTGGCCATTGAGGGGCTGATGGCCTTCTTCCTGGAGGCCACCTTCGTCGGGCTGATGTTCTTCGGTTGGGACCGGTTGAGCCGGCTGGGGCATCTCTTCGTCACCTTCATGGTGGCGCTGGGCACCAATCTTTCGGCGCTGTGGATCCTGATCGCCAACGGCTGGATGCAGAACCCGGTCGGCGCGGCCTTCAACCCCGAGACCATGCGCATGGAAGTCGTGGACTTCATGTCGGTGCTCTTCAACCCGATCGCACAGGCCAAGTTCGTCCACACCGTTTCCGCCGGCTACGTCATCGCCTCGGTGGTGGTGCTGGGCATCTCCGCCTTCTACCTGCTGCGCAATCGGCATGTCGGCTTCGCGCGGCGCTCCATGGCGGTGGCGGCGGCCTTCGGCCTCGCTTCCTCCCTCTCGGTCGTGGTGCTGGGCGACGAGTCCGGCTACGCGCTCACCGACAACCAGAAGATGAAGCTGGCCGCCATCGAGGCCGCCTGGCACACCGAGGAATCGCCGGCCGGCCTCACCCTCTTCGGCCTGCCGAACTTCTCCGAGCGCCGCACCGACTATGCCGTGCAGATCCCCTGGGTGCTGGGGCTGATCGCCACCCGCAGCCTGGACAAGCAGGTGACGGGCATGTCGGAGCTGGTGCTGCTGGCGCAGGAGCGCATCGCCTCGGGGCAGATCGCCTATGGCGCCGTGCAGGTGCTGAAGCAGGACCCGCAGGATGCCGCGGCGCGCGCGGCCTTCGCGCAGCATGGGCGTGACCTGGGCTATGGGCTGCTGCTGAAGCGCTATGTGGACGATCCGCGCCAGGCGACCCCGGCGCAGGTCGAGCAGGCGGCCTGGGACACCGTGCCGAGCGTGCCGCTGATGTTCTGGAGCTTCCGCATCATGGCCGGGATCGGCTTCGCCATGATCGCGCTCTTCGCCACGGCCTTCGTGCTCTGCTCGATGCGCCGTTTCGACCAGCGCTGGTTCCTCCGGCTCTGCGTGCTGGCCATCCCGCTGCCCTGGCTGGCGGCGGAGCTGGGCTGGGTGATCGCCGAGATGGGCCGCCAGCCCTGGGCCATCGAGGGCGTGCTGCCGACCGCGCTCGGCGCCTCCTCGCTCTCCCGCGCCGCGCTCTGGACCACGATCATCGGCTTCACCCTGCTCTACGGCGCCCTGGCGGTGATCGAGGTCGGGCTGATCCTGCGCACCGTCCGCCGCGGCCCCTATGCGGGGCATGAGGACCCACAGCCCCAACCCGGCGCGCTGCCCGCGACGCCGATGACCGCCTAAAGGAGGACGGGTCATGGAATTTCCCCTGGACTACGCGACCCTGCGGGTCATCTGGTGGGGGCTGATGGGCGTGTTGCTCATCGGCTTCGCCCTCACCGATGGCTGGGACATGGGTGTCGCCGCGCTGCTGCCCTTCGTCGCCCGCACGGATGTGGAGCGGCGGATGGTGATCAACAGCATCGGCCCGACCTGGGAGGGCAACCAGGTCTGGTTCATCCTGGGCGGCGGCGCGATCTTCGCGGCCTGGCCCTTCGTCTATGCCGTCAGCTTCTCCGGCTTCTACCTCGCCATGTTCCTGGTGCTGGCGGCGCTGATCCTGCGGCCCGTCGGCTTCAAGTACCGCTCCAAGCGGCCCGGTGCGGCCTGGCGGGCGCGCTGGGACTGGGCGCTGTTCATCGGCGGCTTCGTCCCGGCGCTGGTCTTCGGCGTGGCGGTGGGCAATGTGCTGCGCGGCGTGCCCTTCCGGCTGGATGGCGACCTGCGCGCCTTCTACGAAGGCAGCCTGCTCGGCCTCTTCACCCCCTTCACCCTGGTCTGCGGCCTGCTCTCGGTGGCCATGCTGGTGCTGCACGGCGCGGCCTTCCTGAGCATCAAGGTGGAGCACGGCCCGGTGCATGACCGCGCCCGCGCCTATGGCTCGGTGGCGGCGATCGCCTCGATCCTGCTCTTCGCCGCCGGCTGGGCCTTCATCGCCCATGGCGGCATGGGCTTCCGGCTGAGCGGCGTGGTGGATCCGGCCGGCTTCTCCAACCCGTTGCGCTCCGGCACCGTCGCCGCGGCCGGCGCCTGGCTGGACAATTACAGCACCTATCCCTGGATGAAGATCGCCCCCGTGCTGGGCTTCGGCGGGGCCGCCCTGGCGCTGCTGGGCATCCGCCTGGGCTGGGAGGTGCCGGCCTTCCTCGGCTCCTCCCTCTCGGCATTGGGGATCATCAGCACGGTGGGCCTGTCGATGTTCCCCTTCATCCTGCCAAGTTCGGTGGACGCGGCCTCCAGCCTGACGGTCTGGAACGCCTCCTCCTCCCACCGGACCCTGTTCATCATGCTGGTGGTGACCGTGATCTTCCTGCCGATCGTCCTCGTCTACACCGCCTGGGTGTACCGGGTGCTCTGGGGCCGGGTGACCAGCCGGGACATCGCCGCCAACCCGCATTTCTACTGAGGACGAAGATCCATGTGGTATTTCGCCTGGGTGCTGGGCCTCGGCCTGGCGGTCACCTTCGGGGTGCTGAACGGCATGTGGCTGGAGTTCCACCTGCCGCGCGACGAGAGCGACACTCATACGGCCCACTGAGGGCCCGAGGCGGCCGGCGAGGCCGCCTCCGCTCCTTCCGCCGGGCCTGTGCGCCGGTATGGGGTGACTGCTATGGGGTGACCGCTATGGGGTAACCGCCCGGGGGCCATGCGCCCCCGGCGGGCCTTTCCTTGCCACAAGCCTTCCCGGCCCCGCTATACTGCCGTGGTCCAGCCGGGGGGCCTGCACCATTCACCGTCCATGCGCCGATTGCCAGGTCCGTGACCAGTCGCTCTGCGGTTGCCTGAACGACGAGGAACTGAGCAGCCTCAATGCCATCGGCCGCCACCGGAAGCTGGAGCGGGGGCAGACCCTGCTCTGGGCGGGGGAGGAAGCGGTGCTCTGCGCCAACCTCCTGTCCGGCGTGCTCAAGCTCAGCGCCGCGACGGCGGATGGGCGGGAACAGATCGTCGGCCTGCTCTACCCGGCGGATTTCGTGGGCCGTCCCTTCGCCGAATCCGCCGAGCACAGCATCACCGCCCTGACCGATGCGGAGCTCTGCGTCTTCCCCCGCAAGCCCTTCGAGGAGACGCTGGAGGGGCATGCCCGGATGGAGCGCCTGCTCCTGCGCCGCACCCTGGCCGCGCTGGACGACGCCCGCAACCGGATGCTGCTGCTGGGCCGCAAGACGGCGGAGGAGAAGGTGGCGAGCTTCCTCCTCGACATGGCGGTGCACCTGGCTCCGGAGGGTGCCCCCAAAGATGCGCGGGGCGGGAGGGCCGTCACCTTCGACCTGCCGCTGACCCGGGCGCAGATCGCCGATGTGCTGGGCCTGACCATCGAGACTGTCAGCCGCCAGATGACTCGCCTGAAGCGCGCCGGGCTGATCGACCTGCCGGCCGGCCGCCTCGTCACCATCCGCGACCGCGAGGCGCTGGAGGAACGGGCCGAGGCCGCCTGAGCCTTTCCGGCCCGTCAGCCCTGCGGATCGGCCTCCAGGCTGGCCGAGAGGATGGCAGCCGTGGCCGATGAGAGGCGGGCACGGGCCAGGGTCAGGATGGCCAGCTCCTCGAAGGCCAGGGCGCGGCGGTATCCGTCGAAGAAACAGCGCAGCATATAGCCCAGCGCCTCGGCATCCTCGGCATGCCCTCCGGCGCGCGCGGCCTCCAGATGCCCGCACAGATCCCGCGCATGCAGCTCGTCCAGCGCATGCTGCCCCTGATCCGGCCGAGGACGCAGCGCCCCAGCGCCGTACCGCCCGCCCTGGGAAAGAGCATGGCCAGAAGCGCCTGTTCCTGCTGCTGGTGCCGCGGCACGAGGACGCGCAGCTCGCGGCTCACGGTCTGCTTCTCCTCCATCTCCGGAAGATGCGGCAGCCGGTCCGCGATCCCTTCCAGCCGGTCACAGAGCTGGCGCAGGGCGGCATGGTCCCCGGCCAGGGCGCGGACGCGCTGGTCCAGGTCGCCCTGCCAGCGCTCGCAGAGCCGGAAGAGCTGCGCCCCTGGCTGTCTCGTCTCCACCATCTTCAGCCCTCCTGCTGGCCGGGCTTAGGGGCGGCGACGGCAAACCGCATTGACCCCAATCAAGCCCACGACATGATCTGGGCCGTGATCTGGGCCGTGATCCGGGGCGCCACAGAGCGCCCATTGCGCTGGATCAAGGCATGCTGGCGCGCCGGGGCGCATGAGGCGCGCCATGGACGGCTTCATCGACATGGCCCAGCAACTGACCCAGGATCGCGCATTGCTCGCGCTCGCGGAGGCCCGGGTGCCCCGCTACACCAGCTATCCCACCGCCGCGCAGTTCGGGGCGCTGGAGGAAGGCCGCTACCGCGACTGGCTCCGCCAGGGCGTGCGGCCGGGCGACACACTGTCGCTCTATGTGCATGTGCCCTTCTGCCGGGAACTCTGCTGGTACTGCGCCTGCCACACGAAGCCGACCCGGTCGGCAGCGCGCATCCGCGCCTATACGGAGGCGCTGCTGGCCGAGGCCACACTGCTGGCGGAGGCCCTGCCGCCGCATGCCGGGGTATCGCACCTGCATCTGGGCGGCGGCACCCCCTCGATCCTGGGCGCGGAGGGGCTGGGCGCCCTGCTGGCGGCGCTGCGGGAACGCTTCCATCTCCGCGGCGATGCGGAACTGGCGATCGAGCTCGACCCGCGCCTGCTGGACGAGCCCCTGGCGGATGCCCTGGCCGGGATGGGCTTCAATCGGGCAAGCCTGGGCGTGCAGGACATCGCGCCGGAGATCCAGTCCAGGATCGGCCGGCCGCAACCCGCGGAACAGGTGGCGCGCGCGGTGGAATGGCTGCGCGCGGCGGGGATCGCCGGCATCAACCTGGACCTGATGTACGGTCTGCCAGGACAGACCATCGCGCATGTGGAGGTCAGCACCCGCTTCGCCGCCTGGCTCCGCGCCGACCGGATCGCGGTCTTCGGCTATGCGCATGTGCCCTGGATGCGCCCGCACCAGCAGGCGATCAACGCCTCGCTGCTGCCCGGCGTGGTCGCGCGGCTGGGACAGGCGGAACGCGCCGAGGCCGTGCTCCGGAGCATGGGCTACGAGGCGCTGGGCCTGGACCACTTCGCGCTGCCCGGAGACCCGCTGACGCAGGCGGCACGGGAGGGCAGCCTGCGCCGCAACTTCCAGGGCTACACCACCGATCGCGCACCGGTGCTGCTGGGTCTCGGCCCTTCCGCGATCGGCAGCCTGCCGGGTGGCCACGCGCAGAACGAGACGGATGAGCGCCGCTACCGCGATCAGGTCCTCGCCGGCCATCTGCCGGTCGCGCGCGGCGTGGCGGTGACGCGGGAGGACAGGCTGCGCGCCGCACTGATCGAGCGCCTGATGTGCGACTTCGGGCTCGACATCGATGCGCAGGAACCGGAGATGCGCGCCATCCTCGATGAAGGGCTGGAGCGGATGCTGCCGCTTTGCCGCAATGGGCTCGTGCGGCGCGAGGGCGCGTGGTTGGAGGTGCTGCCCGCCGGCCGGCGCTTCGTGCGGCAGGTCGCGGCCTGTTTCGATGCCTATCTCGCGCCCGATTCGAAGCGGCATTCCGCCGCGGTGTGATCCAGATCAAGGAACGCGGCGCCACGGGCGCCTATGAACAGGCCCATGCGGTGACTGCGCCGCTTCGACGCGAGAGAGACGATGAACAAGACCTTTCGGATGGTGTCGGCCGTGGCGATGGCGGCGGGTCTGCTGGCCACGCCGGCCCTGGCACAGCAGGAGCCGGTGCGTGGCAAGCAGGCGGGGGATCTCGTGCTGGGTTTCGGTGCCATCGGTGTGCTGCCGGAGAAGGGCGGGCGTGTGGATGCGATCGGCGGCAAGCCGGATGCGAGCAACAGCGCCTCGCCACAGCTCGACCTGACCTATTTCTTCACGCCCTATTTCTCGCTGAACGCGATCGCCGCCACCACCCGGCATGACCTGTCCGTTCGGGGTTCTGCCATCGGCGATGTGGATCTCGGCCATGCCTGGATTCTGCCGCCGACCGTGACGGCGCAGTTCCACCCGCTGCCGGCCTCGCGCTTCAGCCCCTATATCGGCGTCGGCGTGAACTACTCGGTCTTCTATGGCGAGGGTGGCAGCCTCACCGCGCCGGTGAACAAGGTGGTGGTGAAGAATTCCTGGGGCTGGGCGCTGAATGCCGGCATCGACTATGAGCTCAGCCCGCGCTGGGTGATCAATGTCGATGCGAAGAAGCTCTTCCTCGACCCCACGGTCTCGGTGAACAGCGGTGCCATCATGGCGCGCGCGGATCTCGACCCCTGGATCGTCGGCGCCGGCATCCGCTACCGCTTCTGACCGGCACACGCCGGCCCGGGGAGGGAGGTACCACCTCTCGCCCCGGACCTCTCCACGGCAGGTTTTCGCAGGACCCTGGAAAAGAGGAAGCGTCCTGCCCGGTCCCCGGAATGGCGGCGGATGAAGCAGCGAAGCCAGGCAAATGACGGCTTTGTGGGCAGGATTCATTTTCCACAATTGCAGCCCGCCATGGAATTCCTGCGGCAGCCGATGCTCCGCTCACGAATTCGTTGACCACCCACCCATTACCGTGCAGCAATGTAGCCTGCGACACCGCCGGTTCTGGCGGAGCGCGACGGCCCCGTCATGCCAACGAGGCAACATCGCACCACGGAGATTTACGTCTTGGACCGTAAAACCATCCGGCTGTCCCGCCGTGCCGTTCTTGCCATTCCGTCGGTTGCCCTGCTGAGCGGCGGTGCCTTCAAAGCCAGAGCCCAAGGCAACTCCCTGAGCCTCGCGGTCGCGGCGCCCCCCACCTCACTGGACCCGCATTACCATACCCTGTCGCCCAACAATATGGTGGCGGAACATTTCTTCGATAAGCTGGTCCACAAGGACGCGCAGTCGAAACTGATCCCGGGACTGGCGGAATCCTGGCACCTCGTTTCCGACGATACCTGGGAATTCAAGCTGCGCCGTGGCGTGAAGTTCAGCAATGGCGAGGACTTCACGGCCGAGGACGTGGCCGCCACCTTCACCCGCGTCCCGAAGGTCGTGAACAGCCCGGGACCCTTCTCCATCTACACGCGCGGCGCCAGGTCCTGGGAGATCGTCGATCCCTACACCATCCGCTTCAAGACGGATGGCGTGTATCCGCTCCTCGCGCAGGATTTCAGCCAAGTCTACATCATCAGCAGGAGCGTGGGGGAGAACGTCTCCACCGGCGACTTCAACAACGGCAAGGCCGTCATCGGCACCGGCCCGTACAAGCTGGTCTCCTTCGCCTCGGACGACCGCGTGGTGATGGTGCGCAACGACGGGTACTGGGGCGACAAGCCCGACTGGGCCAACGTCACCTACCGCTTCATCTCGAAGGACGGCGTCCGGGTGGCGGCGCTTCTCTCCAACGATGTCGAGGTGATCGATGTCGTGCCGCCGCCGGACATGCCGCGGCTGAAGGGCACCCCTGGTGTCAGCTTCTCCGAAATTCCGAGCCTGCGCTGCATCTATCTGAAGCTCGACATGGCGCATGATTCCTCGCCCTATATCACTGACCATTCCGGGCGGAAGCTCGACAAGAACCCCCTGCGGGATCTGCGCGTCCGCCAGGCGCTCTCCTTCGCCATCAACCGGCAGGCCATCGTCGAACGGGTGATGCAGGGCGCCGCTGGCCACCGGCCAGATGATGCCGCCGGGCGCCAATGGCTATGTGCCGGACCTGCCGCCGCCGCCCTTCGATCCGGACCGGGCGAAGAAGCTGCTGGCCGAGGCTGGCTATCCGAACGGATTCGCCATCGGGCTGATCGGCCCCAACAACCGCTATGTGAACGATGCGCAGATCATCCAGGCCATCGGACAGATGTGGCAGCGCGTGGGGATCAAGACGACCGTGGAGGCCCTGCCTTTCGCGGTGATCGCGCAGCGGCAGTCCCGCAACGACATGTCCACCCTGCTGATCGGCTGGGCCACCGGTGGTGAGCCCTCCACGGCGTTGCGCAGCAACCTGATGACGCGCAACAATGAGAAGGGTTACGGCAGCACCAATTTCAGCGGCTACTCCAATGCCGAGCTGGACCGCCTGACCGAAGAAGGCCTGCGCACGGCGGACGACGAGAAGCGCGAGGAGATCTTCAAGCAGGCGATGCGCGTCGGCATGGAGGATGTCGGGATTATCCCGCTGCACATGCAGAAGAACATCTGGGCACTCCGCGGGCCGCTGAACTACGAGGCACGGGCCGACGAGTACACCGTTGCCATGAATGTGGAGCGGAAGAAGTAGCCGGCGATTGATGCGGGCGGAGCCCCGGTGGGCACGGCATGCCGCCGCCCGCCGGGGATTCTGCCGGCCTGGAAGCCGACGGCGTCAGCCGGTGACCAGCCCGTGCCGGATGGCATCGTGCAGCACCTCGGCACTGTGGCGGAGGGCCTGGTTCTCCTCGGCGTCCAGCGGAGGAAGCAACGGCACCGAGGCCCCCTGCGTGCCCAGGACATGCGGCAGCGAGATGCAGGTCTCCGGCACGCCCAAAACCTCGTCCATGAAGGTCGAGACGCTGAACAGCACATGTTCGTCGTTCAGCAGCGCGCGGGTGAGCCGCGCGATGCAGCCGCCGATGCCGAAATTCGACACGCCCTTACCTTCCTTGATGCGGTAGGCGGAGGTGCGGACCTCCTGCGCGATGGTGGCCTGCACATCGGGTGGGATGGGATGGCCCAGCTTCTCGGCGAAGAGCGTCAGCGGCATGCTGGCGACATGCGCGCCGCTCCAGTGAAGGACCTCGGAATCGCCATGCTCGCCCAGGACATAGGCATGGACGGAACCGGGTGAGACGCCGAGATGCTGCGCCAGCCGGTCGCGGAAGCGCGCGGAATCCAGCGCGCAGCCCGTGCCGATGGCGCGGCCCCTCGGCACACCGAAGCGCCGCACCGCGATGGCGGGCATCACATCCACCGGGTTGGTGGCGAAGAGCAGCACCGCCTCCGGCGCCACCCTTAGCACCTGCTCCAGCACTGCCGAGACGACATGGACATTGGCGGAAAGCAGGTCCAGCCGCGTCTGCCCCGGCTTCAGGCTGGTGCCGGCGGTGATCACCACCACCTGCGCCCCGGCGAGGTCGGCATAGCCGCCCGCGCGGATCTCCGCCGTGCCGCCGAAGGCGGCGGCATGGGCGATGTCCTGCGCCTCGGATCGCGCGCGGGCCTGGTCCAGATCGACCAGCACGATCTCCCGCACCCCGGGCGTGATGGCGAGGAGATATCCCGCCGCGGCGCCGACCAGGCCGGCGCCGATGATCCCGACCTTGCGCATCTCACAGCACTCCCATCATGGGCCAGAGGGTGAGGGACAGCAGCCAGATCAGTGCGAGGCCCACCACGGTCATCACCACGCCGACCTTGGCGAACTGGATCGTGCTGAAGGCACCGGTGCCGTAGCAGAGCATGTTCTGCGGCGCGTTGGTCGGCAGGATGAAGCCGAAGGACACGACGAAGCTCTGGATCAGCACGATGCCGAAGGCGGCCTGCGGGCCGAAGGGCAAGGTCTGGGCGAAGGCGATCATGATCGGGATCAGCGTGCTGGCGAGGCCGGTCGCCGAGGCGAAGCCCAGATGCAGCACCACGTTGAAGATCGAGAGTGCCAGTACCACCGTGGCGACGGTCATCCCGCCCAGGCCGAGTTGCCCCAGAGTGACCCCCGCCAGCCAGGCGGCGGCCCCGGTGCGGGACAGCAGCAGGCCCAGCGAGATGCCGGCTGCGAAGAGCACGACCGTGCCCCAGGGCACCAGCTTCTCCGCCTGCGACCAGTTCATGACGCCGATACGCGGCATGAGGAGCAGCGCGATGCCGAGCTGCGTGGTGGTGGTGGTATCGAGCGGGTGCAGCCAGCCCTCGGTGGACCAGAGGACGAGCAGCAGGAAGGCGACCAGCATCAGCCGCTTCTCCGCCGGGCTGACGGGGCCGAGCTTGTCCAGTTCCATCCGCAGCAGGCGCTGTGCCTCGCCGGCTTCGGGCACCTGGGGCCGCAGCATCAGCAGCGCCACGAAGAACATCGCCACGCACATGCCGATGGTGAAGGGCAGGGCGGTGATGAACCAGTGTCCCCAGGAGATGTTGACGCCGAAGGCTTTCTGCATGAAGTCCAGGCTGATCAGGTTCTGCGCCGCACCGGTCTTGATGCCGATGTTGAAGACCGAGCAGATCATGGCGGTGACGATCATCAGCGTGGAGCCCAGGCTGCTCGCGACAGGCAGGCCGAGCGCGGTGACGATGCCCGCCATGATCGGGATCACCGCGCCGACGCGGGCGGTGGCGGAGGGGATGAAGAGCGCCAGCACGAAGCCCACCACCATCGCCCCGATGATCAGCCGCGCGGGCGAGATGCCGACCTTCGACATGACCAGCAGCGCCACGCGCCGGTCGAGACCGGTGAGCTTCAGCGCCACCGCCAGGAACAGCGCACCGGCGACCAGCAGCACGGCGGAGGAGGAATACCCCGTCAGCATCACCCCCAGGGCGCTGGAGGAGTTCATGGGCGCGCCGCCTTCGGTCAGCGGATGCCCCATCAGCCCCAGCACGGCCATGCCGGTCAGCACGATGGCGCTGGCGGCGGGGGAAACGCATTCGCTGATCCAGAGGATGATCACCAGTGCCAGCAGGCCCAGCGCCACCTGCCCGGAGGCGGTGAGGCCGGCTGGCGTCGGCAGCATCAGGATGGCCGCATAGACGGCCAGCGCGAGGGCCAGAAAGGCAAGTTTGCGGTTCGAGGTGGGCTCCGCCGGTGATGAGAGAAGCATGAAAGACTCCCGGTCCTGTTCGGCAGGGCAATGCTGGCCTTGTGGTGGGATTGGTCAACATGACTTCGGCAATTCTGCACGGCCGTGAGGCATATTTACCATGCGGCACGGGTATTACTGGTATTTTTCCTGTGAACGATTGGATTTTGCGGAGATTGCTTGATCCAACGCAAAGACGGGACGGCACGGGCCCCGCGAGGCTGTCCCTTTCCCCGCCTCGGGCCGCCTGCCACCCGAGTCTTCTCCCCCGGCTTCCCCTCTTCTCCCGGCGGCCCGAAGGGAGCAGATTGCGCCTTCTCCGAACGTAACTCCCGGGGCACTGCATCCCCGGATCATGGAATGGTGGCATGATCATGCAGAACGGCGAGGACATCTGGCGTCTGGTCGAGGCGAAGCGTGACGAATTCGCCGGGCTGAGCGACCGGGTCTGGGACACGCCCGAGCTGAACTATGCCGAGCACCGTTCCGCCGCTGCCCATGCGGAGATGCTGGAACGGCAGGGCTTCCGCCTCACGAAGGGTGTCGCGGGCATTCCGACGGCATTGATGGGGGAGGCGGGCGAGGACGGCCCGGTGATCGCCATCCTCGGCGAGTATGACGCGCTGCCCGGCCTGAGCCAGGAGGCCGGCATCGCCGAGCCGCGCCCGGTCGAGGGGCAGGAAGGCAAAGGCCATGGCTGCGGCCATAACCTGCTGGGCGCCGCCTCGCTGCTCGCCGCCACGGCGGTGAAGGACTGGCTGGCGGAGAACGGGATCAAGGGCCGCGTGCGCTACTACGGCTGCCCGGCCGAGGAGGGCGGTTCCGCCAAGGGCTTCATGGTGCGCGGCGGTGCCTTCGACGACGTGGACATCGCCATCTGCTGGCACCCGGCGCCCTTCTCCGGTGTGACCAAGCCCGTCTCGCTGGCCTGCATGGAGATCGACTTCACCTTCGTGGGCCGTTCCTCCCATGCCGCCGCCGCGCCGGAGCTGGGCCGCTCGGCGCTGGATGCGGTGGAGCTGATGAATGTCGGCGTGAACTACATGCGCGAGCACATGCCGGACGGCGCGCGTGTGCACTACGCGCTCCAGGATGCCGGGGGCATCGCGCCGAACGTGGTGCAGGGCAAGGCGCGCGTGCGCTACCTCGTGCGCGGCAAGACCCTGCCGGAGATGCAGACCCTGGTCGCCCGCGTCAAGAAGATCGCCGAGGGCGCCGCGCTGATGACCGAGACCACGGTCTCGCACCAGGTGCTGAGCGCCGACGCGAACCTCGTCGGCAACACGCCGCTGGAACAGGCGATGAACGCCAACTACGAGCGCCTCGGCCCGCCGCGCTTCGACGAGGCGGACAAGGCTTTCGCGCGCGAGATCCAGAAGACCCTGACCGCGGAGGAGATCGCCGCCACCTACCGCCGCGCCGGCATTCCGCCGATCCCCGGCGAGGCGCTGTGCGAGCGCATCGTGCCGCTCGATGCACCGGAGCCCAAGAGCTTCGGCTCCACCGATGTGGGCACGGTGAGCTGGGTGGTGCCGACGGTGCAGGCACGGGGCGCCACCTATGCCGTCGGCACGCCGGGCCATTCCTGGCAGCTCACGGCACAGGGCAAGACCGCGGCGGCGCATAAGGGCCTGGAGCACGTGGCCAAGGTCATGGCCGGCACCGCCCTGGACGCGCTGCGGGACCCCACGCTGATCGAGCGGGCCAAGGCCGATCATCGGGCCCGCTTGGCGGAAACGCCCTTCGTCAACCCGATCCCCGACGACGTGCAGCCGCCCCTGGCCATGGCTGGCCACTGAGCGGCCCTGTGCTGGCCCGGTGCGGCGAGGAAGGTGGAGGAGGGACTGGAGGGACGGATGAGCGATCGCCTCAAGGGCTGGAAGCGGTGGGCCCGGCGCCTGCTGGGACAGGGCTGATGCGGATTCAGGCCTGCCTGAACGGCGCCCGCCCGCCGGGATTCCATCCCGGCCTGCCGTTCAGCGAAGCGGAGGTGGCCCGGGACGCTGCCGCCTGTGCCGAGGCCGGGGCCGTGGCGCTGCACCTGCATCCCCGCAACCTGCGGCTGGCGGAGAGCCTGGCCCCCGAGGTCATCGGCGGCACGGTGCGGGCGGCGCGGCTGTCCGGCCTGCCGGTCTCGGTCTCCACCGGGGCCTGGATTACGGGCGACGATGCCCGCCGGCGCGCGATGATCGCCTCCTGGGCGCTGCTGGGCGAAGGGCGGCCCGAGGAGGCTTCCGTCAACCTGTCCGAAGCCGATGCTCCGGCGGTGATCGACGCCCTGCACGCCTCCGGCATCGGAGTGGAGGCGGGGCTGGCCTCCGTGCAGGACGCGGAGCGCTTCCTGGCGCTGGACCGGGGCTGCCGCCGGGTGCTGGTGGAGATCCCGGACCTGCCGCCGGATCAGGCCGTGGTGCTGGCGAAGGCCATCCTGGCCCGGCTGGATGCCGCGGGCCATGGTGCAGAGCGCCAGTTGCATGGGGAAGGGCGGTCCGTCTGGCCTTGCTTCGACCTCGCCGCCGAACTGGGGTTGATGGCCCGGCTGGGCCTGGAGGATGGGGCGGAACTGCCGGATGGGCGGCGGGCCGAGGGCAATGTGGCGCTGATCCGGGCCGGCCTGGCCCGCGCTGCCGCCCATCCGGGCTGATGGCGGCTTCGCGCCCGGCGGAGGATCTCCCCGATCATTCCCCGATCAGATGCAGCACCACCTCCCGCCGATGGGCCGCCGCGCGGTGCTCGAACAGGTAGATCCCCTGCCACATGCCCAGGACCGGCCGCCCCTCGGCCACCGGCACGGAAAGCTGGGTCTGCGTCAGCGCGGCGCGCAGATGCGCCGGCATGTCGTCGGGCCCCTCGTCGTCATGCCGGTAAAGGCCCCGCGCCTCGGGCGCGATCCGCCGGAAGAAGGCTTCCAGGTCGGCCCGCGCATCCGGCGAGGCATTCTCCTGCACCAGCAGCGATGCCGAGGTATGCCGGCACCAGATCGTGAGCAGCCCGGTCACGATCCCCTGGCTCGCCACCCAGCGGCGGATGGGGGTGGTCATCTCGACCAGCCCGGCACCCGGCGTCTCGACCGGGAGGGTATGGAGGGCCTGTCGCATGTCGCCTTCCTGGCGGGGGTCAGGCCCGGGCCGGCAGGCTGTCCGCCTGTGCCCGCCGCTCCGGGATCGGGAAGATCCGGTCATAGGCGAGATTGAAGACGAAGGCATAGGCCACGTAGAAGCCCGCGATCGCGATATCCATGACGAAGGCTTCCATCAGGCTGATGCCGAGATACCAGGCGATGGCCGGGAGCAGCATCACCAGCAGACCGGCCTCGAACAGGATGGCGTGCAGGACGCGCAGGGGCAACGTCTTCTCCACCCGGCCCCGCAGGGCCAGCATCGCCCGGTCGAAGCCCAGATTGTAGAGGTAGTTCCAGATCGCGGCGGCGAAGACGCTGCCGACGCCGATGACCCCCATCTTCTCCACCGACAGGCCGAAGAGCCAGGAGCCGAGCGGCAGGACCAGGGCGAGGCCGACGATCTCGAACAGGATGGTATGACGGATGCGATCCGCTGTGCTGCGCATGGATGGACCTTGTGTGCGGCTGGCGTTGTTGCGGGGTTTCTATCGCCTTTTAGCCGGTGGTAAAGTTGGATGCCATCGTTTTGGACGATAGATCGCCGCCATGAGCGTGTCCCTCGACCAACTCCAGGCCTTCGTGGCCGCCGCCGAGACCGGCTCCTTCTCCGCCGCCGCCCGCCGCCTGCGCCGGGCGCAGTCGGTGGTCAGCACCCATGTCGCCAATCTGGAAACCGATCTCGGGCTGGAGCTCTTCCGCCGCGAGGGCCGCAATCCCAGCCTGACCCGCGCCGGCCAGCGGCTGCTGCAGGAGGCGCGGGTGGTGCTGGAGCGGCGGGAGCATCTGATCGGCGTGGCGCGCAGCCTGGAGGAAGCGGTGGAGGACCGCCTGGTCCTCGCCATCGACGAGCTCTATCCGGAAAGCGCGCTCGGCAGCCTCTTCGCCGATTTCGCCCGGCACTTCCCCTTCGTGGAGCTGGAGATCCTCTTCTCCCTGATGGAGGATGTCAGCCAGCTCGTGCTGGAGGGGAAGGCCGATCTCGGCATCCAGTGGCGGCCGGAAGTGCTGCCGACCGAGCTGGGCTTCCACACGCTGGGCTGGGTGCCGCTGAAGCTGGTCTGCGGCCGCGACCATCCGCTGGCCAAGGAGCGGGTGGAATGGGAGGAGCTGAAGCGGCACCGCCAGATCATGCTCGCCACCCGCAGCGAGAGCCGCGAGAAGAGCCGGCTCCGCGTCGCGGCCGAGGTCTGGTGGGTGGAGAGCCACTGGGTGATCCTGGAATTCGTGAAGCACGGGATCGGCTGGGCCTTCGCCTCCGACCATGTGATCGCGGCCTCCCCGGCGGCGCCGGACCTCGTCACGCCGGAACTCCAGTTCGACCGGGGCGACTGGCCCGTGGCGCTGGAAATGGTCTGGCACAAGCAGCGCCCCTCCGGCCCCGCCGCCGCCTGGTTGCGGCAGAGGCTGGCGGCGGAACGGATCGGGGCAGGGGCCGGAGCAGGTGCCACGGCCTGATCCGGGAAGATGGGTCAGCCGCGCAGGAACGCCGCATGCGTGGTGGCGATCTCGGCCATCTCCCGCAGCAGCACCGCGCCGCGTTGCAGGGCATGCGCCTTCCCCATGCCGTCGCTGCCCTCCGCCGCGCGGGCCAGGCGCGAGAAGCGGCTGGCCGCCCCCCGCGCGGCACGGGCGAGCGAGACCGGATCGGCTTCCGCCAGACGCCTCAGCACGGCGGCCAGCGGCCGTTGCGCCGGCCCGATCCCCTTCGTCAGCCGCTGCAGCCGGATGGCGCCGTCACCGATGGCCAGCGCCGCCAGCACGCCGCGCAACTCGGCCTCCGCCTGTTCGGCCCGCACGATGGAGGCGGTGGCGAGGTGCCGGCCCAGCCGGTCGGCGGTGCGGCTGAGCCAGGCCTCGGGCGACCAGGCTCCGGGGCTGCGGCCGATCAGGGCGAGGTCACGCCGGATCGCCGCATGCAGGCGGCGCCGCGCGGCCAGCCGGTCCGGCGGAAAGAGCAGGGTGAAGATCGCGGTGGCGCAGGCCATCCCCAGCAGCAGGGCCACCACGCCGTTGAAGAAGCCGGATGCGGTGGCCCGCTCCGCATTCTGCGGGCCGACGAGGTCCCAGAAGAAGATGGCGAAGGCCGAGCCCTGCGCGGCGGTGCGCGGATGGCGCATGGCGATGCCGCCGGGAACCAGGAAGAACGTCATCACCAGCGCCAGCATGGCGAAGCCGGAGACCGCGGGGAGCAGCACGAAGTTGCAGAAGCCGGCGGCGAGGGCCGACCACGCCGCGCCCTTCAGGAAGCCGAGGCCGCCCGCGACCGGATTGTCGCGGGTGGCGAAGATCGCGCAGACCACGCCGACGATGGTGACGAAGCCGCTGCCCGAGGACCAGGCCGTCACGATCCAGATGCAGGCTGCCGCCAGCACGGCCAGCGTGGCGCGGATGCCGTTCTGCGCGGCGGCGACGCGGTCGATATGGAAGGCGAAGCGCAGGCGGGAGGGCGGCGGGTTCGGCCGGGCGAGGATTGCCTGCCGCGCCAGGGCCTGTTGCAAAGCCGCGAGCAGCGTCTCCAGCCGGTCGAGCAAGGGCAGGCCGGGGGCGGCAGGATCCTGCCGGACCTGGGATGCGAAGGCGGCGTCCACCCTGTCCCTCAACTCGCTGACCTCGGCCTGCCGCCCGCCGGGATCGGTGGTGACGCCTTCCAGCAGGGCGGCGGCCTGGGCGATCAGGCCGGCCGTATCGGCGCCGGAGGCGCGCGGCAGGTTCTCGCGGAGCGTCTGGGCGGCGGCGAGCTGCGCCAGGGTCGCGGCGGTGGCGGCGCGGACATGGCCCAGCCGGCGCCGGATCGTCGCGGAGGCCGCGGCCGCGTATTCCGCCGCCGTGTCCAGCGCCACCGCGCCGGCGAAGAGCCGGTGCAGCGCGGCGCCCGAGGCGGCTTCGCCCCGCAGCGCGCGGCCGCAGATCCCCGCCGCCTGGCGGAGATAGGAATCGAGCTTCTGCCGCGTTTCGGCCTGCGCCGCGCCGGGGGCGAAGAGCAGGCTGAACAAGGCTTCGACCAGGATGCCGAGCAGGACATAGGTGACGCGGGCCGTGGCGATGTCGAAGACCTGTTCCGGTGCCGCGACCGAATCCATGGCGATGATGGCGGCGGTGTAGCCCGCCAGGACGGCGCCATAGGCCCGGAAGTTGCGCAGCGCCGAGGCGACCCCTGTGCAGAGGCCGATCCAGACCGCCAGGGCCGGTAGGAAAAGCTCCGGCGTCTGGGCGAAGCCCGCGATCAGCAGGATGGCGATGCAGGCCCCGGACAGGGTGCCCAGGGCGCGGTACCAGCTCTTGGACAGGGTCATGCCACGGCTGCCCTGCGCCACGATCCACACCGTCATCGCGGCCCATTTCGGGCTGTCCAGATCCAGCAGGAAGGCGATGTGGAGCGCGGTCAGCGAGGCCGCGGTGTTGCGCAGGGCGAAGCCGATCCCCGACCAGGACATGCCGGGAGGAGGAGCCAGAAGCCTTGCCCAGAGCCGGGCAGGCTGGGCGGGCTGGCCGAGGGAGGCGCTCATCGTGCTTCGACGGTCCTGGCCGGGGGTGACATTCCATGACAGCTAGAGCTTGGCCGCCGCCAGGATAACACTTCTCCTCCGGGAAGGATTTTTGCCTGCCTTGGCATAATCGGAGGAGTGTGGCCCATGCCCTCGACGCTGATGACCGATCTGGACCGGCTGCGCGTTTTCCTCCGCGTCGTGGAGCGTGGCAGCTTCACCGCCGCCGCGGCGCAGCTTGGCATGCCGGTCACCAGCGCCAGCCGCAGGGTCCGGGCCCTGGAAGAGGAGCTGGGGGTGCGGCTGCTGCACCGCACGACCCGGCGCGTTTCCGTCACCGAAGCGGGGCGCGACTTCTATGAGCGCTGCGCCCGGGCCGAGGAGATCCTGGAGGAGGCCGAGGCCTCGGTCCGCGCCCTGCGCGACGAGCCGGAAGGGACGCTGCGGGTCCTGGTCTCCTACGCGCTGGGCCTCAGCGTGCTGGAGCCGGCCCTGGCCGAATTCCGACACCGCTATCCCAGGGTGCGTCTGGAACTGACCTTCGACAACCACCCGCTCGACCTGATCAAGCATGGTTTCGACGTGGCGCTGCGGGCCGGGCCGCTGGCGGATTCCGGCTATGTCATGCGCCGCCTCGGCCGCTCCCGCGCCCGGCTGGTGGCCAGCCCCGCCTATCTCGACAGGGCCGGGCGGCCGTCAGGGCCCCAGGAACTGACCCGGCACGCGCTGCTGGCCATCGGCACCGGGGCACAGCTCACCACCTGGCGGCTGCGCGATGCCATGGGCAATCTGGCGGAGATCACCATCCGCCCCATCCTGGCCTCGAACGAATCCCTGACCATCCTGAGCCAGGCCGGAAGCGGGGCCGGCATCACCCTGGCCGGGGCTCAGCTGATCGCCGGGCGGCTGGCGGCGGGAGAGCTCGAGACCGTCCTGCCGCAATGGCACCGGGCCGAGGATGCAGAGGTGGTGGCGCTGTTCCCGTCCCGCGCGACGCTGGACCGGAAGGTCCGCGCCTTCATCGAGTTCGCCACCGAGATCTTCGCGCCCTGGGCCGGGGAGGAACCATCCCCCTGACGATCAGGCGGGAAGCCCGGTGGCGGGGAGCCGTCCGCCCCGTCAGCCAGCGCCCTTGCTGACGTTCCAGAAGACCGGCACCGGGCTGGTCTGCAGCCCTTCCAGGGTCTTGCGGAAGGCGGCGCGGGAGCGGAACTGGCCCGCCGGTATATACGGCACCACCTCATAGGCGCGGCGCTGGATCTCCTCGATCAGGGCCTGGCGGCGGGTGGGGTCGCTCTCCTCCCACCAGGCGCGGCGCAGCTCCTCCAGCTTCGCGTCGCAGGGCCAGCCGGCGAGGCCGCCCTGGCAGGGGGAGGCGAGGTAGAGGCTGGACAGCGGGTCGCCGCCATCGAGCACATTGCCCACGGTGATGAACAGGTTCCAGCCCCCCTGCTCCACCGGCTCCCGCTTGTTGCGGCGGGCGGTCAGGGTGGCGAAGTCGCTGGCCACCTGATCCACCTTCAGGCCGATCTTGCGGAAGGCTTCCGCCATCACCGTGGTCGCGGCATGGTTGGCGGAAAGATCCGTGGCATCGAGGAAGACCACCGGCCGCCCGTCATAGCCGGACTCCTTCAGCAGCGCCCGCGCCTTGTCGGGATCGGGCTTCTCCAGCCCCTCGGCGCCTGCCTTCGTTTCCAGGGAGGTGCCGCAATAGAAGAAGGCCGGGCACCATTCCACGCGGTCCTCCTCGGCCACGCCGATGGCATCCAGCACGTCGCGCTGGCTGATCGCATGCAGCAGGGCCTGCCGGGCGCGGGCGTCGTTGAAGGGCGGCTGCTGGTGGTTCGGCCGCAGCCAGATCTGCGAGCCGATCGGGTCGATCGCCTTCAGCCGGATCTTCGGATCGGCTTCCAGCAGCGGATAGAGGTCGGAGGGCGGCAGCTCCCAGTAGTCGATCTCGCCCGAGGTCAGGGCGGCGGCGGCGGTGGCGGCATCGGGGATGGAGCGCCATTCGATGCGGTCCACCTTCGCGACCTTGCCCCCGGCCAGCCCGTCCGCGGGTTCCGGGCGCGGCCTGTAGGCCGGGTTCCGGCGATAGATGGCGCGGTCGCCGACCCGCCACTGGTTCCGCTCGAAGATGAAGGGGCCGGAGCCGGTGGCATCGGTGATCTGGGTGGTGGCCGGCGTCTGGGCGATGCGCTCCGGCATCACGAAGAGCGCGCTGGCGGTGGGGCGGGCCAGGGCCTGCTCGATCAGCGCGAAGGGGCGGGACAGGGTGATGGTGAAGCTGCGTTCGTCCTCCACGGCGATCGCGGAGGTGGCGGCGGCCAGCGCCCGGCCCACCACGTCGCGCTGGCTCCATCGCTGGATGGAGGCCACCGCATCCGCCGCCCGCACCGGCTGCCCGTCATGGAAGCTCAGCCCCTCGCGCAGGGTGAAGCGGTGGCGCAGCCCGTCCGGAGAGGTCTCGTGGCTCTCCACCATCTGGGGACGGGGCTCGCCCCTGGAGTTCAGCGCATAGAGCTGGTCATAGACCAGGAAGCCATGGTTGCGCGCGAAGGTCGCGGTGGAAGCGACCGGATCGATGCTCGCGAGGTCGTTGCGCAGGACGATGCGCAGCGTGCTCTCCTCGGCATGCAGGGCGGGGGAGAGGAGCATCCCGGCCAGGGCAAGCAGCGCGCCGCCGAGCAGGCCGGCGGCGCTGCGCCGGCGCAAGGCGGGGTTGTCCTTCGGAAGCGGTGTCCGGGGCATGAATCGGTCCTCCCTGTGTCCGGCCTGCGCCTGGCGGCTTCTGGCTCTGGTGGGGCGGCCACTGCGCCGCCTCGTCGCCCCCGCATATGCGGCAGGCGGTTCCCCGGGGGCAAACCGCTTGCCGCATGGCTGTCATCCCCGGGGGCATGGCTTCCGCCGTCCCGGGCTTCCGGGGCTGGCGACGAAGCCATCCGGCCACCGGCACGTTTCCCTGCCAGGCGCGGCTTCTTGGGGCCGCCGTATCAGGGAGAGGCAGGATGGCGACGGGACGCGGCGGCAAGGACGCTTACACCGACAAGCAGAAGCGCCAGGCCGAGCATATCGAGGAAAGCTACGAGCACCGTGGCGTGCCGGAGAAGGAGGCCGAGGCGCGCGCCTGGGCCACGGTGAACAAGCAGGATGGCGGCGGCAAGAAGAGCGGCTCCGGCCGCGGGCACGCTGTCTCGCATGAGCCCTCGCGGAAGGGTGGCCATCTCGGCGGAGAAGCCTCGGCATCCCGGCCCGCGAGCGAACGCTCCGCCTCCGCGAGGAAGGCGGCGGAAACCCGCCGCCGTAATGCCAGCCACGGGGCGCATCACCACTGAAGGCACCATGCCGGAGCCGCGGGAGCGGCCCCGGCATGACAGTCAGCTACTCCACCAGGGCGGTGGCGAGCACGCTCTGGCGGAAGTTTTCCTGCGCTTCGGCGAGCCCGGCATGCACGTCGTCGGCGGCCAGGGTCAGGCTCTCCGACGAGAGCAGCACCCGCAACTGGCTGTCATTCCATTCGCGCGGGCGCCCACGCTTGGCCAGTCCATGGACCAGGGCGCGTGCCACCCGCATGACCATGCTGCGCTCGGCGATCTCGGTCGCGGCGGCCTGCACCGCCGGGGCGACATCCTCGCTGTCCTGCCCGCCATCCTGAACGCCGGTCAGCATGGCGGCCATCACCGCCACGGCCGGATAGGTCAGGTTGATGTGGAGCTGGTGGCTCTCTGGATAGTAGCAGGCGGCGCGGAAGGTCAGCCCGGCATCGGCCACCTCGGCGGCCTCGCGCAGCAGGAACAGGGCCGGCGCGGTCTCGATCACCACCGGGCGCGGGGCCGGCGGCGCCACCGGCGGGGCGGGGGGTGGCATGTCCTCCGTGCGCGGGCGGGGCGGGCGCCGGCGCGTGACGCCCAGGTTCCGCAGCAGCTCTCCCATCTCCTGCTGCGCCTCGGCCACCAGGGCGGCGGAGGGTGAACTGCCGGCCAGGATCTCCTTCAGCCAGCCCGGCTGGTGCTCGGCGATGAGGGGGGCGAAGTCGGCCAGCCGCACCTGCACCTGCGCGCCTCCACGGTAGCGCAGGAACTCCCGGTATCCCTCCGCCTGCACCGGATGGTCCCTGGGCAGTTCCACCAGGATGGAGACATGCCGCGCCCCCACCGGCACGCCGAAGCTCGGCGCCTCGCGCCGCCACTGCGCGCCGCGCATCGCCGCATAGATCTCGTCGCGGAAGACGATGCCGGCCATGCCCTCCGCATTCTCCAGACCGGAGGACTGGCTGAGATTGGTCCCCGGCTTGTCCGGGTTCGGGGCGTCATAGGCGTAGTGGATCGCGACGCCATCCGGCAGCGCGACGCGCTCGTAATGCGGCAGGGCCGAGAGGCGCCGCTCCAGGCTTCGCAGCGCGTAGCGGGCGGTGACCGGATGGATGCCGGGCTGCAGCATCACCGCGCCACCGGGCAGGAAGCGGAAATAGCGGCCGCCGATGGTCTCGATGAGCCAGTTGGCCGGGCTGCGCGGATGGCCGTCGAAGGGATCGGCCACCGTGTCCTGCTCCGCCCGGTTGCCGAGCAGCACCACCTCGGTCCAGTCGCTTCCGGTGTCACGGCCCTCGGCCCGGGCCTGGGCGGTGACCTCGACGATCTCGGTCAGCCGCCCGTCGGGGCCAGGCTGGTGCAGGCGCCCATAGGTGCCGCCCCGCTTGCCCAGCACCACCTCGTGCACCACCCCGTCGCGGCAGGAGCGGTAGCGCATCCCATGCTGGTTGGAGGGCAGGGAGGCCACCTTGGCGCCCATGCCGAAATTGGCATCGAGCCCGTTCACCTTGTTGATCGAGGCGGCGATGTCGCACATCCGGTAGAGTTCCGCCGCGGTCAGCCCCCGCCCGGCATTCCAAAGGGCCAGCTTGCGGGCCCCGTCGATGGTCAGGGCGGAGAATTCCACGCGCCGCTCCCCGTCCGGCGCGCTCTGGGCGGCCTCCAGCGCGTTCTGCAGCAGCTCCCGGATCATCATCGATTTCGGGCACCGCTCGATCATGGCCGCGACCAGGAAGTCTTCGTTGCCGACCCGCAGCCTCGTGATGGTGCTCATCTCAGCCATACCCACCTATGGTTGCTGCGACGCATCATACACGGAAGGGTTGTGGGTATCGAGGGTTGATTCAATCCTTGTTAACCAATGTCCCTTGGTTGCAGAAAAACATCCCCGTCCGGTGGCAACTGGGCCAGGAAGCGCAGCTTCAGGGGCGAGGTATCGGCCGGGCGGTGCACGATGGCGAGGTCGGTATGGGCCTCGGCCTCCTTCAGCTCCAGAAGGGCCACCCCCGCCATCCCGACCCGGCGCAGGACCGCCGGCACCAGGCTGACCCCGAAGCCGGCGGCCACCAGCCCCAGGATGCTGGTGGCGTTGTTCACCCGCAACTCGATCCGGGGCGTGAACCCGGCCTCCCGGCAGAGCTGCCAGAGCCGGTGGCCCAGCCCCATGCCATGCGGGTCGCGCAGGGCAACGAAGGTCTGTTCGGCCAGTTCCGCCAAGGGCAGCGGGTGTGGCAGGCGCTCCGCCAGGGAAAGCGGCACGGCGGCCAGCAGCGCATCCCGGCTGAAATGCCGGGCGCGGTAGTCCGGGGGCAGGCTCCCCACCGGCTCCCGCACCACGGCCAGGTCGAGACGGCGCTGTTCCAGGGCCGGCAACTGGTCCTGCACCGAGATTTCCTGCAGGTCGATCCGCGCATCGGGCACGGAGCGGCGGAAGGCGGAAAGCAGGGTCGGCAGTTCCGGCCCCAGCATGGCGGTGTTCACATAGCCGATGCTGATCTCGCCGAGTTCGCCCCGGGCGGCCCGGCGAGCGACATGCACCGCCCGCGCCTCCTGCTCCAGCGCCGCCACGGCTTCGGGCAGGAAGGCTGCCCCCGCCTCGGTCAGTGCGATGCCGCGCCCGACGCGGCGCAGCAACCGCGCCCCCACCGATTGTTCCAGGGCCCGGATCTGCTGGCTGAGGGCGGGCTGGGCGATGCCGAGGCGCTCGGCGGCGCGCCCGATATGCAGATCCCGGGCGGCGGTGACGAAGCATTCGAAACGGCGGTTGGTCATCCCGGGGGCATTCATAACTTATAACTTATGGATTCCGTGAGTCTGTCTCGTTGATCCTGGCGCGGCATGGGTGCAAGCCTGCGCCTCGAACCGGCGTCCGCCGACGACGGCCGGCGGGGCCCGCCAGTGCCCCGGAACAGAAGCAACCAGCAGGGAGGCGTCGATGTCCGACGGCCACAAGCAGCTGCTCAACCGTGACAGTCTGCGCCGGAGCACGGCTCCGGAATTCATGATGCGCAACCGCGCCATCCATCCGCCGGCCTATACGCCCACCTACAAGACCAGCGTCGCGCGCTCCCCGCGCCTGCCCCTCATCTCGCTGCAGAACTCGCTGTCCGAGGTGACGGGGCCGGTCTTCGGCCATGGCGATATCGGCGAGCTGGATAACGATCTGATCCTGAACTACGCCAAGACCGGCGAGCCGATCGGCGAGCGCACCATCGTCCATGGCCGCGTGGTGGACGAGAACGGCCGGGGCGTCGGCGGCACGCTGGTGGAGTTCTGGCAGGCCAATGCCGGCGGCCGCTACCGCCACAAGAACGACACCTACCTCGCCCCCATCGACCCGAATTTCGGCGGCTGCGGACGCACCGTGACGGATGCGGACGGCTACTACGTCTTCCGGACGGTCAAGCCCGGGGCCTATCCCTTCCGCAACTACGTCAACAGCTGGCGCCCGGCGCATATCCACTTCTCGCTCTTCGGCAGCGGCTTCGCGCAGCGCCTGATCACCCAGATGTATTTCGAGGGCGACCCGCTGATCCCGCACGACCAGATCCTGGGCACGGTCCCGGACCTGGCGGCCCGCGACCGCCTGATCGCGCGCCTGGACATGAATGCCGGCGTGCCGCTGGACTCCCTGGCCTACCGCTTCGACATCGTCCTGCGCGGCCAGCGTTCCACGCTGTTCGAGAACAAGCTGCAGGGGAACTGAGCGCCATGTTCAACGTCAACGCCCCGGCCTCCTTCCTCCAGGAAACGCCGTCCCAGACCGCCGGCCCCTATGTGCATATCGGGCTGATCCCGCACCAGGCGGGCTTCGACATCTTCGAGAAGGACTTCAGCAACACGCTGGTGACGCCCGAGACCCAGGGCGAGCGCATCACCATCGAGGGGCGCGTCATCGACGGCACCGGCTCGATCTGCAAGGACATCCTGCTGGAGATCTGGCAGGCCAATGCCGCCGGCAAGTATGCCCATGAGGCCGACCAGCAGGACAAGCCGGTGGACCCGGCCTTCCGCGGCTGGGGCCGCACCGGCACCGCCTTCGACACCGGCGTCTATACCTTCGAGACGATCAAGCCCGGCAAGGTCGCCGGCCGCTCGGGCCGGGGCGATATGGCGCCGCACATCAACTTCTGGATCGCGGCGCGCGGCATCAATATCGGCCTGAGTACCCGCATGTACTTCTCCGACGAGGAGGAGGCGAACAAGAAGGACCCGGTGCTCAACATCATCGAGCAGGCCGAGCGCCGGAAGACCCTGATCGCCCAGCGTTCCGAGCGTGACGGCAAGGTGGTCTATACCTTCAACATCCGCCTGCAGGGCGGCGAGGACGAGACCGTCTTCTTCGACGTCTGAGGTTCCGGGCGGCAGGGCTCCACCGGCCCTGCCGCCCCTCAGTCCTGCCGCTCCGGTCGCGTCACCGAGAGGTTCACTGCCAGGAGGCGGCCCTGCAGGTGGCGGATCGCCAGCATCGCGGCTTCCGCGACATCGTGGAACGCCATCCGAACGTGCACGATCTGGGCGGCTCCAGCCTGCTGCAAGGCTTCGTCATGAATCCTCTGCTGTGTCAGGATCGCCTGATTGAGGGTTCGGATGACCAGACGCATCGTGTCTCTTCAGTATTTCGCTGTAGCGAATGATCGCGATTTCCAGGCTCAAATCAATATAAATATGTGGGAATCGTCTCTTAAAAAGAGACCATCTCCCAACGAGACCGGATGGGGAAGGCCCTTGGGGAAGGCGGCGTGCCTCCCCCGGCCTATCCTCAGGGTGCGCTGGCCTTGTCGAGAAGCGCCACATCCTCGGCCGAGAGCTTGAGGGTGGCGGCCCTGAGCAGGTCCTCCAGCTGTTCCAGCTTCGTGGCGCTGGCGATCGGGGCGGTGACGCCGCCACGATTGGCCAGCCAGGCGATGGCGACCTGGGCCTGGGTGACGCCATGACGGGCGGAGACCTCATCCAGGGCGCGCAGCACGGCGAGGCCACGGGGGGTCAGGTACTTCTTCACGCCACCGCCGCGCGGGCTCTGCCCCAGATCCTCCTCGCTGCGGTACTTGCCGGTGAGGAAGCCGGCCGCCAGCGAGAAATAGGTGATCACGCCGATCCCCTCCTCGTAGCAGAGGGGCTGCAATTCCTTTTCGAAGCCCTCGCGCTCCATCAGGTTGTAGTGCGGCTGCAGGCTCTCGTAGCGTGGCACGCCCAGCTCGGCGGCGGCCGTCAGGGCCTCCCGCAGCCGCGCGGCGGAGTAGTTGGAGGCGCCGACGGCGCGCACCTTGCCCTCGGCGATCAGCTCGGCATAGGCGCCCATGGTCTCGGCGAGCGGCGTGTCGGGATCGTCGAAATGCGACTGGTAGAGGTCGATGTAGTCGGTGCGCAGGCGCTTGAGCGAATGCTCCACCTCCTTCCTGATCCAGGCGCGGCCGAGTCCCTTGCCCTGGCCCGGCATCTCCCCGCCGACCTTGGTCAGGATCAGCACGTCGTCGCGCCGGCCGCGCCGCTTCAGCCACTGGCCGATGACATTCTCGGACTCGCCACCGCTATGGCCCGGCGCCCAGTGCGAATAGATGTCGGCCGTGTCGATGGCGTTGAAGCCGGCCTCCACCAGCCGGTCGAGCAGGCGGAAGGAGGTGGTCTCATCCGCCGTCCAGCCGAAGACATTGCCGCCGAAGACCAGAGGCGGGAGCGTGAGGCCGGATCGGCCGAGCGGGCGTCGTTCCATGGTCCTGTCCTTTCGTCTGCCAGCACTTCCCCACAGCGCCCGCCACCGGCATGGCGCCGTGGCGGATGCCCTGGCCTGCTGCCCCGCCCGACGGGCGCGGGGCGATCGGGGATGGCGCGGCCCGTTCCGCGCGGGCAGGGTGCCCAGGCCGGAAGGGCCTTGCGCGCAGCATCTCCCCTGTGGGCCGGCTTGGCCAGAGCGGTTCCGGTCACATGGGCGGGCGCCCGGGCAGGCGCCGCGCTTCCTGGGAGCGGCCGGGATCAGCCTTCCAGCTTCACCCCGGTCAGCCGCACCATCTCCTGCCAGCGGGCGACCTCCTGCTTCTGGAAGGCGGCGAATTCCGCCGGTTCCTGCGGGGCGAGGGTGAAGCCGGCATTCTGCAGCTTCTCGCCCATCGACGGGTCCTGCACCACGCCGAGCATGGCCCCGGCGATCCGCTCCACCACCGGCGCGGGGGTCTGCGCCGGGGCGAAGAGGCCGAACCAGGCATCCACGAAGGGCTCGGGCTGCCCGGTCTCCGCGGCGGTGGGGATGTCGGGGAAGTCCGGCAGGCGGGCCGGGGCGCCGATGGCCAGGGCGCGCAGCTTGCCGTCGCGCACCAGCGGCGCGACCGATGGGAAGGTGGCGGTGTAGAAATCCACCACCCCGGTCATCGTGTCGGTCGCCGCCGGGGCGGCCCCGCGATAGGGCACGTGCACCGCCCGCATTCCCGTGCGCCGCACCAGCGTTTCGCTGATCACATGCGAGGCGGAACCGGCCTGGGAGGAGGCGTAGCTCAGCTCCTCGCGCCGCCCGCGCTCGATCAGCTCCGCCAGGCTGCGCGAGGGGGAATCCGCCCCGACGACCAGCGCGTGATGGACCGTGCCCAGCCGCGCGACGGGGGTGAAGCTCGTGATGACGTCGTAGGGCAGGTTCGGCATCATCCACTGGTTGGAGGCATGGGTCTGGTTGTGGCCCAGCACGATGGTGTTGCCGTCGGGCGCGGCGCGGGCCACGGCCTCGCTGCCGATCACGCCGCCGGCGCCGGGCTTGTTGTCCACCACCACGACCCGGCCCAGGGCTGGATGCGCGCCCTCGGCCAGGACCCGGGCCAGGATGTCGGTCGGGCCGCCCGGTGGGGCGGGCACCACGAGATGCAACGGTGCGCCCTGGATCTTGGCCTGACCCTGGGCGCGGGCGGGGCGGGACAGGCTGGCGGCCATGGGGCCGAGGCCGGCCAGGGCCTGCAAGGTGGTGCGGCGATGGATCATGGGACGTGTCTCCTCCGCTCCGCAACAGGCCCCCGGCCTCCGCCCGGGTCAAGCCCGGCAGGTGCCTGCCCCGGGGCGCGCCCGGGGCCGGACGGCAGGCACGGGGCTGCCTTGCGGCGGGACGGGTTACCGGCGCCGGGGGCAGTCTCTACAGGAAACGGTCCCGCATCCGTTACAACCGCCTTTCCGACGAGTTGCCGCCATGTCCTCCGTCACCCGGCTCTTCCCGCTCTGGGCGGTGATCGCCGCCGCCCTGGCCTATCTGTCCCCCTCCGTGTTCCAGCCGGTCGCGCCCTGGGTCACGCTGCTGCTGTCGCTGATCATGTTCGCCATGGGCGTCACCCTGAAGCTGGAGGATTTCCGCCGGGTGATCACCCGCCCAGCGCCGGTGCTGGCCGGGGTCGGGCTGCACTACCTGATCATGCCGCTGGCCGCCTGGGGCATCGCCCGGCTGCTGCACATGCCGCCCGACCTGTCCGCCGGCATGGTGCTGGTGGGCAGCGTGGCGAGCGGCACGGCCTCCACCGTCATGGTCTATCTTTCCCGCGGCGACGTGGCGCTGGCGGTGACGATCAGCGCGCTCTCCACCGTGGTGGGCGTGGTGGCGACGCCGCTGCTGACCCGGCTCTACGTCTCGGCCGAGATCGCGGTGGACACGCTGGGCCTGCTGACCAGCATTCTGCAGATCGTCGCCCTGCCCATCGCCGCCGGGCTGGTGGCCAGCCATCTCGTGCCGCGCGTGGTACAGGGGGTGAAGCCGGTGCTGCCGCTGGTGTCCATGATCGCGATCCTGCTGATCATCGGCGCCGTCGTGGCGGGCACCCGCGACAGCATCGCGGCGGTGGGGCCGGTGGTGATGCTGGGCGTGGTGCTGCACAACGGCATCGGCCTGCTCGGCGGCTACTGGGGCGGGCGGCTGCTCGGCTTCGAGGAAAGCATCTGCCGCACCCTGGCGCTGGAGGTGGGGATGCAGAATTCCGGCCTCGCCGCCGCCCTGGGCAAGATCTACTTCTCGCCGCTGGCGGCGCTGCCGGGGGCGCTCTTCTCCGTGTGGCACAACCTGTCCGGCTCGCTGATCGCGGGCTTCTGGGCCGGGCGCCCGACCGGTGAGCGGGAAGACGGGCCGGACAGGCGCGCCGCCTATACCGGGCACTGATGCTGGGACACTGACTCCGGAGGATCGGGGCCGGGCGGGTCTTTCCCGCCCGGCGTTCAGCCCATCCGCCAGACCTGCCAGAGCGAGCCCAGCGCGCCGGCCAGGATCAGGATGAAGCCGCAGTTCCGGTAGAAGCGGAGCATGGTGATCTGTTCCGCCGAGGCCTGCCGCTCCGACAGGCCGGGCCGGCTGTGCCAGCGGGCGGCGAAGATGTCCCGCCCCCAGCCGGGCACATCCTGCGACAATTCGGCCCGCACGCAGATCAGGCTGGTGATCAGGCCGAGCATCAGCACGGCCGGGAAGCCCAGTCGGCGGACCAGCAGCAGGCTGGCCCCGATCAGGGCGAGGATACCGATCCAGCCCAGCCCCTGGACGAGCCCGTAAGCCAGCCTGCGCAGGGTCGGCCTCATGACACGCTCCGTACTCCCATCCTCCGCCCGGCGAGGTTAAGGCGGTTCGCCGGAGGGAAGCCAGGAAAGGGCAGGTTTCCTGGCGCGTCCGTGAAGGCGTGCCACCGGGCGCTTGACTCCACCGGCGTTCTGTCCCCGATTCGTTCTCATGCCGCTCGACCTGTCCGTTCCCGACCGCACTGCCCTGGTCTGCCGTTCCGCCATGCGCCATTGCGCCCGGCTGGGCTGGGCGCCTGTGCTGGAAGTGCCGATCCCCTGCGGGCGCAGGCTCGACATCATGGCCCTGACGCCGGAGGGGCAATTGAACGCCATCGAGGTGAAGAGCGGGCCACGCGATTTCCTCTCCGACGCGAAATGGCCGGAATACCTGGAATGGTGCGACCGGTTGTTCTTCGCCGTGGATTGCGACTTTCCGCATGAGCTCATCCCGGAGGAAGTCGGCCTCTGGTGCACCGACGGCTACGAGACGGCGGTGCTGCGCGAGGCGCCGCACCGTCCCCTGGCCCCGGCGCGGCGCAAGTCGCTGCTGCACCGCTATGCCGTGATCGCCGCCGGGCGCCTGGCAGCGGTCTGCGACCCGCTGGGGGCGCAGGAGATGCGGGCGGCCCTCCGCTGCGAATGATGGGACGGGCGGCCTCCGCTGGCCGCCCCATCGGGGCGCTCCCGGCCTGCCCCTGAAACGCGCCGGGTGAGCCGGGAGCCGTCCGTCACATCGCCAGGACCGGGTCCGCGGCATGGCTGACGATCCGCAGCGGCACGGATGGGAGGGTGAGCCCCCCGGCCCGCTGGGCATCCCAGCCGGCCCCGGTGGCCAGGGCCGCGATCCGGTCCCAGCCGGGCGGTGCAAACGCCGCCGCCCCCCGTTCGGCCCCTCTTTCGGCCCGGACGGCGGTGGCCAGCAGGTGCCGGCCGGGCGGGAGGCGGCCGCCCAGCACGGGCACGGCGGCCTGGGGGAACATCAGGCTGGTATTGGCCATGACATCCATCGCGCCGCTCCGCCGCTGGCCGCGGGGGTCGAGGATCGCGCTCCCCACCGCGTTCCCGGCCCGCAGCAGGATGCCGCCATCCGACAGGAGGTCCAGCACGGAACCGCCCGGCCGCTTGCGGGACCGGACGCGGCAGGGGACGGCATGGCCCGATTCCAGGGTCACGACGGGATGGTCGGACCGGAGGTCGTGCAGGCGGATCTCCCACCCCTCGCTGAAGAACTGGAGCGTGGTGACCTCCACGCCCGCCAGCGGCGACCAGCCGGTCTCGATCCAAGCCCGGCCGAGGCGGCGGGTGGGGATGTCGCGGCGGATGTGCCAGTCCCGCTCATCCGTGCTGACGGCGAGGATGTTGTCGCCGCAGGCGCCGTTATGGATCCAGCGCCCCGCTTCCAGGCAGGGGCCGAGATGCGTGGAATAGGCGAATTTCGCGTATTTCTCCGTGCCGCCGCGCATGTTGTCGTGGCTGGGCCCGGCGGGCAGGGCGGTGACGTCGCCGCCCTGCCGCTGCACCAGCATGGAGGCGCCGGGGATGAGGGTCACGCCATCCCGGTCCGGGTGCGGTGCCTCCTCGGCCCGCCAGAAGGGATGCGTGTCCGGCAGGGCGAGCGGCAGGAAGGCCTTGAAAGCCCAGTAGGGCGAGCCCTGGGAGTTGTAGTTCTCGCTCATCAGCAGGTTCGGCCAGCGGTAGCCGACGCGCATCCGCCCGGCCTCGTCCAGCATCGGCTGTTGCAGCCACCAGCGGATCTGCCGCGCCCAGAGCCCGCGGATCACGCCCCAGGGCAGCGCCTCCACCCCGGCATAGGCCAGGGCGCCCCAGAAGGCGGCGGTGGCGAAGCGGTAGGTCAGCGAGCGGCCGATCGCCAGCGTGGCGCCATCATCGCCGAACCAGTGCCGGAAGCCCTGGGCGAAAGCGGCGCCGCGGTCGCGGTAACGGGCGGCGCGCTCCGGGTCGTGCCCGCCGGCCAGGGCGGCATAGGCGAGGCCGTAGAATTGCAGCGCGAAGCCGTTGTAGTGGTCGATATGGCCGCCGGCTCCGTCGCCGTACCAGCCGTCGCGCAGGTAGAATTCCTCGATCCGCGCCAGGTGGCGGTCGCGGGAGGCCTCGTCGATCGGCAGGCCGACGCGCTGCATGCCCAGCCCGGCCATGACCGGAAAGAAGTGCCAGTTGTTGTCGGCCATGGCGACGCGCTGGATGCCGCCGAGCCAGGTGGCGAGGTTGCGCCTCGCGGTGTCCGGCAGAGGCTCCCAGAGCTGTTCCGGCACCAGGGCCAGGGCGAAGCCCAGCGCCGCCATCTCCACCGAGCGCTGGTCGTGATCGGTGACGGCCTCCCAGTACTCCGGATGGGCGGGGTCGCTGCCGCTCTCCAGCCCTTCGCGGAACAGGACCCAGCCGTCGAAATCGCCACCCCCGCCGCGAGGGGGGCGAGGCCCCAGAGCGGGCGGGCATAGCCCTCGAACCATTCGGCCTTGCGGTCGAAATGCGCGCTGTCCAGCCCCAGCCGCACCTGCGCGCGGCCAGGGCTGAAGCAGGGGCGCAGCGGCGCGTTCAGGTCGAGCAGCAGGCGGGCGGCATCGGCGCGGCTGGCCAGCGGGTTGCCGCGGATGGCCGCATGCGGGTCCTCGTGCATCCCAGGGGGCATTCCAGGGGGCATCACAGGATGGCGTTCGTGTCGTTGACCAGCTTCGCGGCGGCCTGTTTCGCATCCAGCCGGCCGAAGGCGAATTCGTCGGCGGCGTTGCGCAGGAACTGGCCGAACTGCTGCGCGTTCACCGGCATGGCGGGCGGGTAGGGGCCCACCTTGTCCGCCAGGAAATTGACGTATTCCACCGTGCGGCGCTCCATCTCGTTCAGCGTCGGCAGCACCAGGTCGCGCGACGCTCTGGCCATGGGCACGCCGCGCTCGACGCCCAGGATCTTCACCGCCTCCGGATCGTTGAGGAAGAAGTTCACGAACTCCGCCGCGAGCTGCGTGTTGCGGCCCCGGCCATAGAGGCACCAGATCAGCGCAGGCCGGTAGAAATGCCCCGGCTTTGCGCCCGGGCCGCCATGCGGGAAGGTGGTCATGCCCAGTTTGAAGGGCACGACCTCCTGCGTCGCGACGAGCTGATTGGAGAACATCAGCGCCATGCCGGCATTCTTGGTGACCAGCGGCAGGGACTGTATGGAGTTCACGTCCTGCGAGGCGATGTCGGGCGTGACACAGCCGCCCGCCTTGCGCTGTTTGTCCCAGAAGGCGAACCATTCCGCCGCCAGTTCCGGGGTGAGGCCGAGCTTCCCATCCGCCGTGAAGAGGTCGATCCCGTGCTGGCGCAGCCAGACGGTCAGCGCCTGCTGGTTGCGGCTGATATCCGCGGAGCCCCACCAGTTCTCCTGCTTCGCCGCCTTGGTCAGCTCCACCGAAAGGCGGACATAATCGTCCCAGCTCGTCTTCTCGTCCGGCGGCGTCAGGCCGGTGCGCGCGAAGACCTCGGAATCGTAGAGCATGGCGAAGGAGTTCAGGCCGAGGCCCATGCCATAGATCTTGCCGTCCACGCGGCAGAGATCGAGCATCGAGGGATCGATGCCCGACACGTCGATGGCCTTGCCCAGCATCGGCTCCAGCGGCAGGAGGGCGCCGCGCCGCGCATAATCGGACAGGCTGTTCGGTTCGAGCTGGAAGACATCCGGCCCGTTGCGGCCGGCGATCTGCGTGTTGATCTTCTGGAAGTAGTCGGTGGAGTTGCCGTACTGGCCGTTGATCTTGAGGCCGGGATGGCGCTTTTCGAAGAGCTCGATCACCGCGAAGGTGCGGCGGGCACGGTCGCTGGCACCGAACCATTGCACCGCCATCTTCGTTTCAGCCGCCCTGGCGGACCGGCCGCCGGTGAGCGGGGTGCCCAGCAGGGCTAGGCTGCCGCCCAGGGCCAGGCGACCCAGGTCGCGCCGCTTGAGATCCGCCATTGCGTTGTCCTCCCTTGACCGGCGCCATCTCGTGCGTTTCCGGGGCGCCGTGGCCGTGCTGCGGGGGCCGCTTCCGGGCCATTCTGGCACCCGGCCTCCGTGTCGGCCGGCTTTTATCTCCTGGTAACCGGAGGGTTATTCCTGTGCCATGAACTGTCAAGCAACAACGGATGAAGGCTTGCGGATAGCTGACGGATACGGAAACCTTCATTGCCGGGCAATGTAAACATTTGGTTACTTTTGCTGCGATGCGGAAATGACGCTGGGGAGGAATCATGAGCGGACCCGCCGCCCTGCTGGCCTATGATCCGGGCCGCAATCCCGAAACCGTCTCCATGGCGCAGCATGCCGCGCTGCGGGAGATGCTGGATGTCCTGCGGCCCGATCCCCTGCAAGGCTTCGACGATCCGGCGCTGGCGCCACTCCTGCCGAGGGTCGAGGTGCTGGTCACCGGCTGGGGCGCGCCGCGGCTGGACCGGGCAGCGCTGGAGGCCATGCCGCGCCTGCGGCTGGTGGCGCATCTCGCCGGCACGGTGAAAGGGCATCTCGCGCCCGAGGTCTGGGAACGCGGCATCCGCGTGGTCAATGCCGCCGATGCCAATGCGCTGCCGGTGGCGGAATACACACTGGCAGCGATCCTCTTCGCCAACAAGCAGGTCTTCCGTCTCAACCGGCTGTACCGGGAGCGGCGCGACGCGCCGAAGCCCTGGAGCAACCTCGCGCCCGGCCTGGGCAATTACGGCCGGTCCGTCGGCATCGTCGGCGCCTCGCGGATCGGGCGCCGGGTGATCGAACTGCTGCGGCCCTTCGACCTGCAAGTACTGCTGCACGATCCCTTCGTGAGCGGGGAGGAGGCCGCGCGGCTCGGCGTCACCCTGCTGCCGCTGGAGGAGCTGCTTTCCCGGGCCGATCTCGTCAGCCTGCACGCACCGCTGCTGCCCGCCACGCGCGGCATGATCGGCCGGCGGCAACTGGCGCTGATGCGGGACGGCGCGGCGCTGGTGAACACGGCGCGGGGCGGGCTGGTGGACCAGGATGCGCTGGTGGAGGAGCTGCGAAGCGGGCGGATCAGCGCGGTGATCGACGTGACGGAACCCGACCTGCTCCCACCGGAGCATCCGCTCTACGACCTGCCCAACGTCTTCCTGACGCCGCATATCGCCGGGGCGGAAGGGCCGGAGACGCAGCGCATGACGGCGCTGGTCATCGAGGAGATCCGGCGCTTCCTGTCCGGCGAGCCCCTGCGCCACGAAGTCCGGGCGCAGGACCTGCCCTCCCTGGCCTGAGCGGCAGGCGAGGGGCCGTCAGTTGACGGTGATCTTCGCCTCCTGCACCACGCGGCCCCATTTGTCGCTTTCCCGCCGGATGATGGCGGCGAGTTCCTCGGGCGTGGAGGAGACCGCGTCCGCCCCGGCGGCGGCGAGGCGCTCCTGCGCCCCGGGCTCGGCCAGGATCTCGCGGATCGCCTGATTGTAGCGGGCGATGGCGGCGGGCGGCGTCCCGGCGGGTGCGAGGACCGCCCCCAGGAGGTCGCCTCCGCCGCCGGAAGCCCGACCTCTGCCATGGTGGGCACGTCCGGCAACAGGGCGGAACGCTTCGGGCCGGTCGTCGCCAGGGCGCGCACCGTTCCAGCCTGGACCTGGCCGATCGCCGAGGGAAGCTGGTCCAGCATGAACTGCACCGTCCCGGCCACCGTGTCGTTCAGGGCCGGGGCGCTGCCGCGATAGGGCACATGCATCGGCTGGATGCCGGCGGCGAGCCGGAAGAGTTCCGCCACCATATGGGTGGAACTGCCGGACCCCGCCGAGCCATAGCTGATGGCGCTGCCCTTCTCCCGAACCAGCGCCACGAAGTCCTGCGCCGTCCGCGCCGGGACCTTGGGATTGACGATCAGCACATGGTCCGTGCCGAAGGCCATGGAGACCGGGGCGAAGCCCTTCACCGGATCGAAGCCGAGATTGCTGTACAGGTGCTGGTTGATACTCAGCGTCCCCATGGTCGCCATCACCAGCGTATGGCCATCGGCAGGGGAATGCGCGGCATTTTCCATGCCGAGATTGCCGCCGGAGCCGGTGCGGTTCTCCACCACCACCGGCTGGCCGAGGCGCTGCTGCAGACGCTCACCCAGCACGCGCGCCACCACATCGGTGGCGCCGCCGGCGGGGAAGGGAACCACGAAACGCACCGGATGCGTGGGCGCCCAGGCAGCGGCGTTGCTGCCCTGGGCAAGGGCCAGGGACGGAAGGGCCAGGGATGGAAAGGCCAGTCCGGCGGCCAGGAGGCCGCGTCTCGCGATGAACATTTCCGTTGTTTCTCCCGAACATGTTTTTTCTTGCTTGGATGGGCGCGGGCCCTGCGGTGGTCCGCACCGTGCTTCGCCGGAAAACCGGCCGCGCCCTCCGCGCCTTGCCGGCGTGAAGGGCAAAGGATGTCAGCAGGCGCTCTGGTGGCGCTCCTTCAGCAAAGGCAGCACCTCGTCCGGATCGCGTGCCCACCAGCGGCGGGACAGGATCTCCACCTCCGCCCCGCCGGGCCAGCCGGCCTCCTCCGCCATGGCGCGAAGGGCGGGGATGTCGATCACCCCATCGCCCGGCAGCCCGCGGTCGAAGACCGTGTCCGTGGTCGGCACCAGCCAGTCGCAGGTGTGGAAGGCGGCGATCCTTCCCTTCGCGCGCCGCATCTGCCGGGCGAGATCCGGATCCCACCAGACATGATAGACATCCAGCGCCACGCCGCTGCCGTGCCCCAGCTCCTCGCAGAGATCCAGCGCCTGCCCCAGCGTGGCCAGCACCGAGCGGTCGGCGCAGGTCATCGGGTGCAGCGGCTCCAGCGCGATGGTCACGCCGGCATCGCGGGCCTCGCCCATGATGGCGTGCAGGCCCTCCCGCACCATCTCCCGCGCACCCGGCAGGTCCCGCGAGCCGGGCGGCAGCCCGCCGCAGACCATCACGAGGCAGGCGGCGCCGATGGCATGGGCCTCGGCGATGGCGCGGCGGTTGTCCTCGATGGCGGCGGCGCGGCCCACCGCGTCGGGGGCCGTGAACATGCCGCCGCGGCACAGGCCGGTGACGCGCAGCCCGGCATCGCGGATCTGCCGCGCCGCCTGCTCCACCCCCATGGCCTGCAGCACGTCGCGCCAGGGGGAAATGCCGGGAATGCCGTGCCGGGCGCAGCCCTCGATGCATTCCGCCAGCCCCCAGCGCTCCTTCACCGTGACGGTGTTGAGGGAGAGGGGACCGGGATCGCTCTTCGCCATGCTCATGACACGCCATGCACCGCGAGGATCTGCCGCATGCGCGCGGCGGCGAGATCCGGATCGCGCAGCAGCCCGGCCTTGTCGGCGAGGCGGAAGAGCTCCACGAAATGGCCGATGGAGCGGGCTGATTGCTGGCCGCCGACCATGGTGAAGTGGTCCTGGTGCCCGTTCAGCCAGGCCATGAATACCACGCCCGTCTTGTAGAAGCGGGTAGGCGCCTTGAAGATGTGCCGGCTGAGCGGCACGGTCGGCGCCAGGATGTCGTGGAAGCCCTGAAGGTCGTCCCGCGACAGGCAGGCCAGCGCGCCGCCCACCGCCGGGGCGATCGGGTCGAAGATGCCGAGCAGCGCGTCGGAATGGCCCTCGGAATCCCCGGCGATCGTCTCGGCGTAGTTGAAGTCGTCGCCCGTGTACATCCGCACGCGGCCCTTCCCATGGGGCGGCAGGCGGCGGCGCATGGCGATCTCCTTCTCCTTGTCGAGCAGGGAGATCTTCACCCCGTCCACCTTGCCGGCATGGTCGCCGATGACCTCCAGCGCCACCTCCATGGCTTTCCAGTGGTCGGGATGGCCCCAGTAGCCCTCCAGCGCCGGATCGAACATCTCGCCCAGCCAGTGGATGATCACCGGCTCCCGCACCTGGCGCAGGATGCGGTCATAGACGCGGACATAGTCGTCCGGCCCGCGCGCCGCCCGGGCCAGGGCGCGGGAGGCCATGAGGATGATGCGGCCGCCCATGCCCTCGACGGTGGAACACTGTTCCTCATAGGCGCGGATCACGTCGTCCACCGTGACATCCGGCCCCGGCGCCAGATGATCGGTGCCGGCGCCGGAGGCCATCACCGCGCCCGGCACGTCCTTCATCGCGTCCAGGGAGCGCCGGATCAGCTCCTGCGCCCCTGCCCAGTCGAGGCCCATGCCGCGCTGCGCCGTGTCCATCGCCTCGGCCACGCCCAGGCCCAGCGACCAGAGATGGCGGCGGAAGGCGATGGTACGGTCCCAGTCGATCTTCACATCGAGCCAGGGGTCCTGCTCCGCCAGCGGATCGGCCACCAGATGCGCGGCGGCCAGGGCGATGCGCGGGAAGGGCGGCTTCGCCACGGGGAATTCCCGCGGCGTGCCGGTGGTGTAGGGCGCCAGGTGCCCGTCGGCGCCCGGCAGGGTCAGGGTCGGCACGGGGGTCAGACCTCCAGCTTCGGCAGGTCGATCCAGCGGCGCTCGGCCCAGGACTTCAGCCCGGCCTCGGCGAGCTGCACGCCCTTGGCGGCGGCCAGGAGGTTCCACCTGAACTCCGGCAGCTCCCCCGCGACATGGCGCAGGAACAGCTCCCATTGCGCCCGGAAGCCGTTGGGATAGGCCTGCGTGTCGGGGATCTCCTCCCAGCCCTCGAAGAAGTCGATGGGCTGCGGCGTGTCGGGGCTCCAGACGGGCTTGGGCGTGTTCACCCGGCTCTGCGTCCGGCACGTCATCAGCCCGGCCACGGCGGAGCCATGCGTGCCGTCCACATGGAAGGTCACGAGATCGTCCCGCCGCACCCGCGTGACCCAGGAGGAGTTGATCTGCGCGATCACCCCGCCCTCCAGCTCGAAGGTGGCATAGGCGGCGTCGTCCGCATCGGCCTCGTAGGTCTCGCCCTTCTCGTCGATGCGGCGCGGGATATGCGTGGCGCCGAGGCAGGAGACCGCCCTGGTCTCGCCGAACAGGTTGTCCAGCACGTAGCGCCAGTGGCAGAGCATATCGAGGATGATGCCGCCGCCCTCGTCCTTCTTGTAGTTCCAGGAGGGGCGCTGGGTGGGCTGCAGGTCGCCCTCGAAGACCCAGTAGCCGAACTCGCCGCGCACCGAGAGGATCTTGCCGAAGAAGCCGCTGTCGATGGCCATCTTCAGCTTCACCAGCCCGGGCAGGAAGAGCTTGTCCTGCACCGCGCCGTTCTTCACCCCGGCCTTGCGGGCGAGGCGGGCCACGTCCAGCGCGTCCTCCAGGTTATCGGCGGTCGGCTTCTCGGTGTAGATATGCTTGCCGGCGGCGATGGCCTTGCGGATCAGCGCGGCGCGCATCTGCGTCGTGCCGGCGTCGAAGAAGATCTCATCGTCCTTGTTGGCCAGGGCCTCGTCGAGATCGGTGCCTACGCGTTCCACCCCATGGGCCCGGGCCAGGGCCTCCAGCTTCTCGCGGTTGCGGCCGACCAGGATCGGGTCCGGCATCAGCCGGTCGCCGTTCTTCAGCGGCACCCCGCCATCCCTCCGGATGGCCGCGATCGAGCGGATCAGGTGCTGGTTCATGCCCATGCGCCCTGTCACGCCATGCATGATCAGGCCAATGCGACGCTCTGCCATGACGATTCCATCCCGTGTTTAGGTAACTACGTGGTTACCTAAGAACGGGAGGGGCTGGCCGGTCAAGCACGAAGATAGCCCAGGATCACATCCACGCAGTGATCCTCGCGGAGACCCAGAGCCACCTCGGTCGACAGGTCGGTCTTGAATATGGCGGACAGGGTGTGGAGGTTGGCCACGTAGAAATGCCCGACCGCGACGATGGTCACATAGGTCTGCAACGGATCGGCGTCGCGCCGGAAGACGCCGGCCTCGGCGCCGCGCAACAGAACGTCGCGCACGGATTCGAGCAGTGGCGAGTAGAGGGCGCGCACCTGCTCGCTACGGCCGAGGTAACTGGCCCGGTGCATGTTCTCCTGGTTCAGCAGGGTGACGAATTCCGGGTGCCGCGCCGTGTAGCGCAGGTTGAAGCGCACCAGCCGCGCCATGGCCTCCACTGGCGGCAGGTTGCCGACATCGAGTGCCCGCTCCTCCTCCCGCTTCGCGCTGTACACATGCTCCAGGACCTCGATCCAGAGCTCTTCCTTGCTGCCGAAATGCACATAGAGCATGCGCTTGTTCACGCCGGCCCGGGCTGCGATCTCGTCCACCCGGGCCCCGGCCAGGCCATTGGCGGTGAATTCGGCAACCGCGGCGTCCAGGATCTTCCGGCGGGTGGTCTCGGCGCGCTTGCTGCGCTGCGGGATGAGGATGTCCGACATGATTCCACAAAATTGCCGTGGGAGCTTCGCAAGGCCAGAAGAAAGATTGCTCGCATGCGATCACGAACGATCACATCCGTGCTTGACACGAAGGGAGGCGCCTCCCTAGCGTGGGAACCAACCGGTTACCTGCTTGTTGAGTAGGGGCTGACGGACATGGCCGCAAGAGCCATGGGGAGGACGACCGATGACGAAACCCGGAAACGGGGCGGGGGATCATGCAGATCGCCGCCGCTGAGACGGGCTGGACCGCCGCCCGGAAGCGTAAGGCCAGCCGGAAACGCTGGGCAAGCCTGCCCGGCTATCTTTTCCTGCTGCCCTGGCTGATCGGCTTTTTCGGCCTGACGCTGGGGCCGGCCCTGGCTTCCCTGGCCCTGTCCTTCACCCATTTCGACCTGATGACCGACCCGCGCTGGGCGGGGCTGGCCAATTACCGGCGCATCCTGTTCTCGGACGTGAAGTTCTGGGAATCGCTCCGCGTCACCTTCACCTATGTGGTGCTGACCGTACCGCTGAAGCTCGCCTTCGCCCTGGGCGTGGCGATGGTGCTCAACAAGGGCATCCGCGGGCTGTCCATTTACCGAGCCATCTTCTACCTGCCCTCCCTGCTGGGGGCGAGCGTGGCCATCGCGGTGCTGTGGAGGGAGATCTTCTCCGGCACCGGCCTGCTGAACCAGCTCCTCGCCCTGGTTGGCATCCAGGGGCCAAGCTGGATCGCCAACCCGGACACCGCGCTCTACACGCTGGTGGTGCTGGGCATCTGGCAGTTCGGTAGCCCGATGATCATCTTCCTGGCCGGGCTGCGGCAGATCCCGCAGGATCTGTATGAGGCCGCCAGCCTCGACGGCGCCTCGCCGCGCCGGCAGTTCTTCCGTATCACCCTGCCGCTGCTGACGCCGATCATCTTCTTCAATTCCATCGTGCAGGTGATCGACGCCTTCAAGGCCTTCACCCCGGCCTTCATCATCAGCGAGGGTACGGGTGGGCCGGTGAACTCGACCCTGTTCTATACCCTCTATCTGTTCCAGGAGGCCTTCAGCTTCTTCCGCATGGGCTATGCCTCTGCGCTCGCCTGGGTGCTGGTGCTGATCATCGCGGGCTTCACCGCGGTCTCCTTCCTGTCCGCGCGTTTCTGGGTGCATTACGATGAGTGAGGCCCTCCGCCATGGCGGCCCCCGTGCGTCGGGCGCCGGCCGGTCCGTCCTGAAGCATGCGGTGCTGATCGCCGTCGCCTTCTGCATGCTCTACCCGCTGCTTTGGATGCTCGCGAGCTCCTTCCGCAGCAGCCAGGACATCTTCTCCACCATCTCCATCATCCCGCAGAGCCTGAGCCTGGACGCCTATTTCCGGGGCTGGAACAGCCTTCAGGTCAGCTTCGGGCGGTTCTTCTGGAATTCGGCGGTGATCGCGGTGCTCTCCGTGATCGGCAACGTCGTGTCCTGCTCACTCGCGGCCTATGCCTTCGCCAGGCTGCGCTTCCGGGGCAAGAACCTCTGGTTCGCGCTGATGCTGGGCACGCTGATGATGCCCTATCACGTCACGCTGATCCCGCAATACATCCTGTTCCTGAACCTGGACTGGGTGAACACCATCCTGCCGCTGGTGGTGCCGAAATTCCTGGCCACGGATGCCTTCTTCATCTTCCTGATGGTCCAGTTCTTCCGGAACATCCCGCGCGAGCTGGACGAGGCCGCCATGATGGACGGGTGCAGCCCCTGGCGGATCTACTGGAAGATCATGCTGCCGCTCTCGCTGCCGGTGATGGCGACGGCCGCGATCTTCTCCTTCATCTGGACCTGGGACGACTTCTTCGGGCCGCTGATCTACCTGAACGACATGGACACCTACACGGCCCAGATCGGCCTGCGGTCCTTCGTGGATTCGGGCGGGGAATCCGACTGGCCCGCGCTCTTCGCCATGTCGGTCCTCGGCCTGGTTCCTGTCTTCCTGTTCTTCCTCTTCTTCCAGCGCCTGCTGATCGAAGGGATCGCCACCACGGGGATGAAACGATGACCGGCCTGAATCTCCAGCACGTCTTCAAGCGCTTCGAGCAGCATACCGTGCTGCATGACGTGAACATCGATATCACGCCCGGCGAGTTCGTGGTCTTCGTCGGGCCATCCGGCTGCGGAAAATCCACCCTGCTGCGCATGATCGCGGGCCTGGAAACGATCTCGGATGGCGATCTGGTGATCGGCGGCAACGTCATGAACGACGTGCCCGCGGCGCAGCGTGGCATCGCCATGGTCTTTCAGTCCTATGCGCTCTATCCGCATATGAACGTCTACAAGAACATGGCCTTCGCGCTGGAAACGGCCCGGATGCCGAAGCCGGAGATCGACCGGCGGGTGCGGCAGGCCGCGGAGGTGCTGCAACTGAGCCACCTGCTGGAGCGCAAGCCGAAGCAGCTCTCGGGTGGGCAGCGGCAGCGCGTGGCCATCGGCCGCGCCATCGTGAGGGAGCCGGGAATTTTCCTCTTCGACGAGCCACTGTCGAACCTGGATGCCGAACTGCGCGTGCAGATGCGGGTGGAGATCGCCAACCTCCACCGCAAACTCGGCAACACGATGATCTATGTGACCCATGATCAGGTCGAAGCCATGACCATGGCCGACAAGATCGTGGTGCTGCGGGCCGGGAAGGTGGAGCAGATCGGCTCGCCGCTGGATCTCTACAACAACCCGGCCAACCGCTTCGTGGCGGGTTTCATCGGCAGCCCGAAGATGAATTTCCTGTCGGTCGATGCGACACCGGATGGGGAAGGCGTGCTCCTGGGCGGCAAGGAGGTGCGCCTGCCCGGTCTCCGCCCGCCTGCCGAGGAAGGCTTGATTCTGGGAATCAGGCCGGAGCATCTGCGCGCCGGAAGCGATGGCGTCCAACTGGGCGGCCTGCGCGTGCAACTGGTGGAGCAACTCGGCAGCGCCTCGCTGGTCTATGGCCAGACGGCGGACGGGCAGGCCGTGACCCTGCAACTGGAAGGCCAGCGCCACATCCATCCCGGCGAAAGCATCCCGATCACCTGCGATGCCGGGGATTGCCACCTGTTCCGCGCCGATGGCTCCGTCTGCCCGCGCCTGACGCCGGTCCTGTCCATGGGGAGTGAGTATGTCGCTTGATCTCGCGCAGCATCGGATTGCGCTGGTCGGTACGGGCCATCGGGGCACCGGCATGTGGGGCAGGGAGCTGCTGTCCCGCCTCGGCCCCCAGGTGGAACTGGTCGGGCTCTGTGACATCAACGAGATGCGCGCGCATCGCTCCCAGCGGGCGATCGGCACCAACGCGCCGGTCTTCACCGACTTCGGGGAGATGCTGGCCACGCTTCGCCCCGCCACGGTGATGGTCTGCACGCGCGACGACACGCATGACGACCTGATCGTGCAGGCGCTGGAGGCAGGCTCCGACGTCATCACCGAGAAGCCCATGGCCACCACTGCGGCCAAGTGCCGCCGCATCCTGGAGGCGGAGGCGCGGACCGGGCGCAAGGTGAATGTCGCCTTCAACTACCGCTACGCGCCCTTCGGCGCGAAGATCAAGGAACTGCTGATGGAGGGCGCGATCGGGGAGATCACCTCGATCGACTTCCACTGGTATCTGGATACGCGGCACGGGGCCGACTACTTCCGTCGCTGGCATGCCTATCAGAAGAATTCCGGCAGCCTCTTCGTCCACAAGTCCACGCATCATTTCGACCTGCTGAACTGGTATGTGGCGGATGAGCCGAAGGAGATCTTCGCCCGTGGCAACCTGCGGCACTACGGGGCGAACGGCCCCTATCGCGGCGAACGCTGCCGCGACTGCCTCCACGCGGCGGATTGCGACTTCCACCTCGACATCGCCGCCGATCCCTGGCTGGAAATGCTCTACGAGGACCCGTCGCGAGAGGATGGCTATGTCCGCGACGCCTGTGTCTTCCGCGAGGATATCGACATCTACGACACGATGAGCGCCTCGCTGGTCTATGGGAATGGCGTGCAGGTCTCCTACTCGCTGAATGCCTGCATGCCGGTCGAGGGGCATCACCTGGCCTTCAACGGGCGCAAGGGGCGGATGGAGATCCGGCACAAGGAAAACGACCCCTTCGGCATCGGCGATCATGACGAGATCCTGCTGATGCGGAACTTCGGCCCTTCCGAGACCATCCGCATCAAGCGGGAGCATGGCGGCCATTTCGGCGGCGACAAGCGGCTCCAGGCCATGCTTTTCGATCCGGAGATGCCCGATCCGCTGCATCAGCGCGCCGGCGCACGGGCGGGGGCACTGTCCGTGCTCTGCGGCGTCGCCGCGGTGGAAAGCGTGAAGACCGGCCGGGCCGTGCCCGTGGCCGCGCAACTCGACTGAGCCTGAACAAGAAGAACGAAAGGGAGGGAAGCATGGCGACGAGGCGGAACCTCATGCTGGGCGGGATGGCTTCGCTGGGCCTTCTCGCGGGTGGCGGCCTGGCCAGGGCCCAGGCGGCGCCGGTGCGGCTGCGCATGACCTGGTGGGGCACCAAGGAGCGGGCGGACCGGACCACCAAGGTCAGCGCCCTCTACAGCCAGTTGCACCCGAACGTGTCGGTGGACAGCGAGAACATGGGCTGGGGCGACTACTGGCCCAAGCTCGCCACCCAGGTCGTCGGCCGCAACGCGCCCGACCTGATCCAGATGGACTACCGCTACCTGTTCGAGTACGCGCGGCGCGGCGTGCTGCTGCCGCTCGATCCCTATGTGCCCAAGACGCTGCAGATCAGCGACTGGGACCCGAAATTCGTCGATGTCGGCAAGGCGGCCGGCAAGCTCTACGGCATCAATTTCGGGGCCAATTCGCCCTCGATGATGTTCAACCGCACGCTGCTGGAACAGTTCGGCCTGCCCGTGCCGACGCCCGACCTGACCTGGGATGCCTATGCGAAGCTGGGCGAGGAAATCACCCGGAAGGCCAACAAGCCGGATTTCTACGGCCTCTCGGATGCGGGGCAGCAGGAGCCGATCCTGGAGATCTTCCTGCGCCAGAAGGGCAAGCTGCTCTATGCGCCGGACGACAAGCTGGGCTTCACCACCGCGGATATGGAGGAATGGTTCGGCTACTGGGACGGGCTGCGCAAGCGCAAGGCCTGCGTGCCGGCGGAGATCCAGGCCCTCTACCAGAACAGCCTGGAAACCAGCCCGCTGACCCTGGGCAAGGCGGCCATCGACTTCGCCCATTCCAACCAGCTCGTGGCGATGCAGAAACTGAACCGCGACCGCGTCGCCATGACCATGGTGCCCACTGTCGCCCCCGACGCCCCGCCCGGCCAGTACCTGAAGCCGTCGCAGCTTCTGAGCGTCTATGGCCGCTCCCCCCGGGCCGAGGAGGCGGTGAAGCTGCTGAACTTCTACGTCACCGATGCGCGGGCGGGCGAGATCCTGGGTGTCGAGCGCGGCGTGCCCATCGCCGCGGCGCAGCGCGAGGTCATCAAGAAGGGCATGGATGATTCTAGCAAGGAGCTGGTCGCCTATATCGACATGGTCAGCACGCGGGTCGGTCCCGTGCCGCCGCCGCCGCCGAAGGGCGCAGGCGAGATCGCCAACATCCTGAAGCGGACCAACGAGGAGATCGGCTTCGGCCGCCTCTCGCCGAAGGACGGCGCGAAGCGCTTCGTGAACGAGGCCCATGACGTGCTGGAGCGCGGCTGAGCCATGGCGGCGTTCCGTTTCGCGGTCATCGGCATCAACCATGACCATATCCACGGCATGATGCGCGCGATGCGGGAAGCCGGCGGCGACTGCGCCGGCTTCCACGCGCCGGAGGACGATCTCGCCGCCGCCTTCCAGGACCGCTACCCGGAAATCCCCCGCATCGCGGATCGCCGGCGCATCCTGGAGGCGCCGGAGATCGGCCTGATCCTCAGCGCCGCCATCCCATCCGACCGCGCCGGCATCGGCATCGAGGCGATGCGCCACGGCAAGGACGTGCTGGTGGACAAGCCCGGCATGCTCACGCTGGAGGATCTGGCGGCGGTCCGCGCGGTGCGGGCGGAAACGGGCCGCTTCTACAGCATCTTCTTCTCGGAGCATCTGGACCAGCGTTCGACGGTCCGGGCCGGGGAGCTGGTGCGCCAGGGCGCGATCGGGGAGGTCGTGAACACCGTCGGCCTCGGCCCGCACCGGCTCAGCGCCCCGAAGCGCCCGGACTGGTTCTTCGACCCGTCCCGCAACGGCGGCATCCTGGCCGACATCGCCAGCCATCAGGCGGAGCAGTTCCTCTTCTTCGCCGATGCGATAGGCCGGGGCGTGGAGGGCGAGGTCCTTTCCGCCACGGTCGGCAACCGCGCCCTGCCGGAATATCCCCGCTTCCGCGACTTCGGCGACATGCACCTGCGTGCCGGCCCCGTCACCGGCTATGTCCGGGTGGACTGGTACACGCCCGATGCGATGCCGGTCTGGGGCGATGGAAGGCTGGTGATCCTCGGCACCGGGGGCACGATCGAGCTGCGGAAGTATTTCGACCCGGAGGGGCGCCCCGGCGGCGATCACCTCTTCCTCTCGAACCGGGACGGTGTCCGCTATATCGACTGCAACGACACGGTGCGGCCTTTCGGGCGCCTCTTTGCCAACGACCTGCGCGACCGCACGGAAACCGCCATGCCGCAGGAACTCGGTTTCAAGGCCATGGAACTCGCCCTGACCGCCCAGGCCATGGCCGATCGCGCGTATGGCGGGAAGTGAGGAGCCGGAGCATGCCCACGAGACGCAAAGTCGCGATCATCGGCGCCGGGATCGGCCGCCGGCACATGGAGGAAGGTTACCTCCCTTATCCGGAACTCTTCGAGGTGGTCGCGATCTGCGACATCGATCCGCAGCGCCTCGCCGGCTTCGCCGCGGATTACGGCATCCCCCGCGCCACGCCCAGCTTCGCCGAGGTGCTGGCCATGCCGGATGTGGAGATCGTGGACATCTGCACGCCACCCGGCCTGCATGGTGAGCAGATCCTCGCCACGCTGGCCGCCGGCAAGCACGCGGTCTGCGAGAAACCCCTGGTCGGCTCCCTGCGCGAGGTCGATACGGTGATCGCCGCCGAGGCCCGCTCGCCGAGCCGGGTGATGCCGATCTTCCAGTACCGCTACGGCGACGGCTTCCAGAAGGCGAAGCACCTCGTCGAAAGCGGCATCGCCGGCAAGCCCTATCTGGCGACGGTGGAGACGGCCTGGCAGCGCCTGCCGGAATACTACGCCGTGCCCTGGCGTGGCCGCTGGAGCACGGAGCTGGGTGGCACGCTGATCACCCATGCGATCCATCCGCACGACATGCTCTGCGAACTGCTGGGGCCGATCCGCGACGTCTACGCCCGGACGGCCACGCGCGTTCACCCCCATATCGAGGTGGAGGACTGCGCCGTGGCCAGCCTGACCATGGAAAGCGGCGCGCTGGTCTCGCTCGCCGCCACGGTGGGGTGCCAGGAACAGATCACGCGCCTGTATTTCTGCTTCGAGAACCTGACCTTCGAGAGCAGCCCGGGCCCCTACAACCCCGGCGAGGACCCCTGGCGCATCATCCCGCGCGACGCCACCACGGCAGCCCGGGTGGAGGAGGCGCTGCGCGGCTGGGTGCCCGTCCCGCCGCGCTTCACCGGGCAGATGCGGGATTTCCACGCCGCGCTGGAAAGCGGCGGGGAACTGCCGGTGACGCTGGCCGATGCCCGCCGTTCGCTGGAGCTGCTGACGGCGATGTACCATTCCGCGGAAACCGGCGAGGCTGTCCTCCTTCCCATCGGCCCGCAGCATCCGCGCTATGCGAGCTGGAAGCCGCTGGAGCGCGCCGCGGCCTGATGGCAGGAACGGGGAGGGGCGAGCCCCTCCCTGCCGTCAGAACAGATCCTCCAGGCGGCAATTGACCAGCAGTTCCGCCACCACCGCCTCATCCGGCAGCAGCAGGCAGGTCTCGATCAGCCGGGCGAGATCGGCCGGCTGCGTCATCTTCTCCCTCGGCCAGCTCGTCACATGGCCGGTCATGTCGGTATTGACGAAGGAAGGGCAGACGGCGGTGGCGCGGATGCCTTGATCCCAGCCCTCGCGCCGTACCTCGTGGGTCAGCGCCACCACGGCGAACTTGCTCATCGCATAGCCGAGATTGGCGTTCTTCACCCGCTTGCCGGACAGCGAGGCCAGGTTCACCACCCGCCCATGCCCGGCGGCCACGAGATGCGGCCAAGCGAGGCGGATGAGCCGCACCGGCCCCTTCACATTCACCCGCCAGAGCGAGTCCAGCGCCGTCTCGTCGGCATCGTGCAGGCTGGCCATGGGGTTGATCCCCGCCGCGTTCACCAGCCCATCCAGCCGCCCGTGCCGGGCCATGGTCCCGGCCACCCAGGCTTCCGCGCTGGCCAGATCCTCCGCGTCATAGCGGTGGCGGCTGAGGCCCGGATGCTCCGGCAGCGCCTCGGGGTTCCGCACCCCGGCAGAAACGGTGAAGCCACTGTCCAACAGCCGTTCCACCACCGCCCGCCCGATGCCGCGCGAGGCACCGGACACCATCACCACGCGTCCCTGGGGTTCCAGCATCAGATCCGCCCTCCTCTCATGGCAGGCTCGCCCCATCCAGCGTGGCGGGCGAGTAGAAGGTAAGCGGCCCCGGAAGATTGGCGAAGCCCTGCAGGGCCCTGGTCATGGCATAGCCCTGGGAGCGGTAGCAGAGGGCCAGGGTCGGCACATCCTCCACCACCAGATCCTGCACCTTCGCATAGATGGCCTTGCGCTTCGGCACGTCGCTCTCGGCCCTGCCTTCGGCCAGCAACCGGTTCAGCCCGGGCGTCTCGAACCCCGTGCTGCGCGTGTAGGAAGGCGGCAGGCTGTTGTCGATGATCGGGCTCATCCCGTCCGGATCGGCGATCTCCACCGCCGTGCCGTTCACCGCCAGGTCGTACTGGCCGCGATTGCCCAACTGGACCCGCGTGGCCCAGTCCGGCAGGTTCAGCTGCACCTGGATGCCCACGGTGGCGAGGTTCTGCTGCACCACCTCCCCCGTGTCCTTGTGCATGCCGTATTGCGCGGTGGAGAGCAGGTTGCAGGAGAAGCCATCCGGCAGGCCGGCCTTGGCCAGCAGCGCCTTGGCCTGTGCCGGGTCGTGTCGGAAGGCCTTGCCCGCGGTCTCGGAGAAATATGGGCTGTCCGGCGAGAGCGGCGCGCCATGGATGGGCGATCCGCGCCCGAAGAAGGCGCTCCTGACGATGTCCTGGCGGTTGATCGCGAAGCCGATCGCCTGCCGCACCAGCGGGTTGGCCAGCGGCCCGCTGCGCCCGTTGAAGTTCAGGTACATGAAGGGGCCGTTCTGCGTGTCCAGGCGCAGCTTGGGCTCGGATTCGATCCGGGCCATGGATTGCCAGGGCACATAGTCGATCATGTCCACATCGCCCGCGATCAGCGCCGCGACCCGGGCGTTCTCGTCGGGATAGGCGACGATGCGGACGCCCTTCAGCTTCGGCAGGCCGGGCTTGTAGAAACCCGGGAAGGCCTCCAGGTCGATGGAGGTGCCGCGCTCCGACGCCTTCAGCACGAAAGGCCCGGCCCCCACGCCGCTGCCGCCGCGCTCGACCGAGTTCTGCGCCACGATCGGCATGAAATAGGTGGCGAGCCATTCCGGGATGGTGGTCATCGGCTGCTTCATCACCAGCCGCACGGTGCGCGCATCCGGCGTCTCGACCTGGGCCACGTTCTGGAACTGTGGCCGCATATAGGCGGTGGACTTCTCGCCGCCCACCTGCTCGATCGACCATTTCACATCGGCCGGGGTCAGCTTCTTCCCGTTGTGGAAGGTCACGTCGCGCAGGTGGAAGACCCAGTCCTTGCCATCCGCCTCCCAGCGCTCCGCGATCTCCCCCTGGAGCTTCCCCTGTGCATCGAAGGACAGCAGCCCGCGATGCATCAACGTCATCACCGTCCCCGTGGCGGAGCCGGCATTGATCCAGGGCGTCAGGTTGGGTGGGTAGGAGGAAAGGCCCAGGCGCAGCACCCCGGAGGAACCCGCCGCCCGGGCGGAAAGGCCGAGCAGGGGCAGGGCCATGCCTGCCCCGAGCAGAGAGCGACGGGCAAGGCGTGGAAACATGTTCGTCAGTCCTTCCCAGGGCCAGCAGGAGATGCATTCAGGCCACGCCGTAGACCCGGCGCGCGGTTTCGGGGTCGATGCGGCGTTCCGCCACGTCGCGGGCGACCGCCTCCGCGCCGCGGCCGGAGGGTAGGCCGTAACCACCGGCGCCGGGGGTGACGATCTCCACCACCTGTCCGGGCCTGAGCACGCCGGAGCCATGGTCGAAGGGCGCCACTCCCTCGCCATAGACGAAGCCGCCCTTGCCGCCCGGCAGGCCGCCGGCCAGCCCCCAGGGCGCGGAGCGCAGGCGGGAGCCGTCCACGCGCAGCCGGCACTCGGCCTCGGCGCGATAGACCCGGCGCAGCCCCATGCCGCCGCGATGCGTGCCGCAGCCGCCGGAACCGTCCACTAGTTCATAGCGCAGCAGGGTGAGCGGATATTCCAGCTCCAGCGCCTCGGCCGGGAGGTTGGAGGTGTTGGTCATATGGACATGCACGCCGTCCAGCCCGTCCTTGTCGTGACGGGCGCCGGAACCGCCGCCGATGGTTTCCAGATAGACCCAGATCTCCCCCGTGCCTGGCTGCGTACCGACGAAGGTGGCGGAGGCGACGGAGCCGTTGCAGGCGGCGATCACCCGTTCCGGCACCACCTGGGCCAGGGCCCCGTGGATCAGGTCCACCACGCGCTGGCAGGCGGCGATGCGCCCGTTCACCGCGGCCGGGGCGGTGCAGTTGACGATACTGCTCTCCCGCGCCGTGACCGTCAGCGGCCGGGCGAGGCCGGCATTGGGCAGGATGGTCGGGTCCACCACCGTCTTCACCGCGTAATAGACGGTGGAAAGCAGTGCCGTGTAGACCATGTTCAGCCCGGCGCGGACCTGGTCCGGCGCCTCGAAATGCAGCCGCATCTCGTCGCCCGCCACGGTGATCTCGCAGGCCATCGGCAGGTCCTGGTCGATCTCAGGATTGTCGAACAGATCCTCGAAGCGGTAGGTGCCGTCGGGGATGGTGGCGATGCCCGCGCGCATCTTGCGCTCGGCATAGTCCAGCAGCGCGTCGCCCGCCGCCAGCACCGTGTCCGTGCCGTACTTTGCGCAGAGCGCCTGCATCCGCTCCACGCCTAGCCGGTTGGCCGCCATCTGCGCCCGCAGGTCCGACAGGCGCTCGCGCGGCACCTGGCAGTTCAGCAGCAGAAGCTCCTGCACGTCCTTCTGCAACTCGCCGGCGCGGTAGAGGCGGATCGGCGGGATGCGGATGCCTTCCTGGAAGATATGCGCATGGCCGCGATCGGCGAAATCAGCATGGTGGGCCGTGTTCACCGCCCAGGCGACGATACGGCTCCGCCCGCCATCCTCGACGAAGATCGGCTCGGCCAGCACGATGTCCGGCAGGTGCGTGCCGCCGCCCTCATAGGCGTCGTTGCCCATGAAGACATCGCCCGGCCGCATCTCCGCAACCGGATGGCGCTTGAGGATATGCGGGATGATGCCGATGAAGCTGCCCAGATGCATCGGGATGTGCTCGGCCTGGCACAGCGTCTCCCCCGCCGTGTTGAACAGGGCCGTGGAGCAGTCCCGCCGCTCCTTGATGTTGGTGGAATAGGAGGCGCGCACCAGCGCCTCGCCCATCTCCTCGGTGATCGAGGACAGGGCGGAGGAGATCACCTCGACGGTGATGGGATCGACCGCGACGCGGTCCTGCGCGGCGGCGCTCATGCGGCCTCCAGGATCAGGTTCAGATAGGGTTCGACACGGGCGGCCATGGCGGGCAGCACCACGGTGGTGGTGTCCATCTGCTCGATGATGGCCGGGCCCTGAACGATGTTGCCGGGCCGCAGCTTCGCGCGGTCGTAGATGGGACAGGGGGTCCAGCCGCCGGCCTCGGGCATCCAGACCTCGCGCTCGCCGGTCCGCGCGGCGGAGGCGTCCGGCCCTTCCTCCGGCTGCGGCTGGAAGGCGGCCTTGCGCACCAGCCCTGTGGCCTCGACGCGATAGGTGACGAGCTGCACCGTCTCGCCCTCCGCCACGAAGCCATAGCGCTGCCGGTGCGCGGCGGCGAAGCCCTCGGCCAGGGCGTCGAGCGTCGCCTGTCCGATCTCCCCTTCGGGAAGCGGGATGCTCAGCTCGTAGTTCTGCCCGGCATAGCGCATGTCCACCGTGCGCTTCAGGCGCCGCGCCTCCGGTGCGATGCCCTCCGCTTCGAACCAGCTCCCGGCCTGGGTTTCCAGCCCGGCGAAGGCCCCGCGCATCAGCGGCAGGGAGGCCTCGTCCAGCACCGCCAGCCGCGTGGAGGCGAAATCCGCCCGCAGGTCGGTCAGCAGCAGCCCGGTGGCGCAGAGGATGCCCGGCGTCAGCGGCACCAGGATGCGGGAGATGTCGAGCTCCTTCGCCAGACGCGCCGCATGCAGCGGCCCGGCGCCGCCGAAGGCAACCAGGGTGTAGTCGCGCGGGTCGTGGCCGCGCTGCACGGAGATGACGCGGATGGCGCGCGCCATGTTGGCTGTCACCACGCTGATGATGCCCTGCGCCGTGGCCATCACGTCCAGCCCCAGCCTCTCCGCCAGACGCCCGATCGCCTCCTTCGCCAGGTCCTGCCGCACCGGCATGCGGCCGGCCAGCAGATGCGTCGGGTTCAGCGTCTGCAGCACCACATTCGCGTCGGTGGTGGAGGGCTCGGTGCTGCCCTGATCGTAGCAGACCGGCCCGGGGAAGGCGCCGCAGGAGCGCGGTCCGACCTTCAGCAGCCCGCCGCTGTCCACATAGGCGATGGAGCCGCCGCCCGCGCCCACGGTGTGGATGTCGAGCATCGGCGCCTTGATCGGATAGCCATGCACTTCGGCCTCCGCGGTCAGGCGGCACTGGCTGTCCTTCAGCAGTGCGACATCGGTGGAGGTGCCGCCCATGTCGAAGGTGATCAGGTCGGGGATGCCGACCATCCGCCCGATCTCCTGCGCCGCCACCACGCCGGTGGAGGGGCCGGACAGCACGGTCCGGACGGGCAGCCGCGCCGCCGCCTCGAAGCCGATGACGCCGCCATTGCTCTGCGTGAGCTGCGGCGTGACGGCGAGGCCGAGGTCGCGCAGCCGGGCGGAGAGACGGCGGATATAGCCCTCCATCACCGGGCCCAGATAGGCGTTCACCGCCGTGGTGGAGAGCCGTTCGAACTCGCGGAACTCGGGGGCTACCTCGTGGCTGGCGCAGACGAAGGCTTCGGGAAACTCCTCCTCCACGATGCGCTTCGCGGCGGCCTCGTGCTCCGGCCGGACGAAGCCGTAGAGGAAGGAGATGGCCACGGATTTCACATCCGCCGCCTTCAGCGCCCGGGCGGCCTCGCGCACCGCCTGCTCGTCCAGCGCGGTCTCCACCCGGCCGTCATGGTGGACACGCTCCGGCACCTCCAGCCGCAGGTCGCGCGAGACCAGGATCTCGGGCTTGTCGGCCTGCAGGTCGTAGAGGTCCGGCCGCTTCTGCCGTCCGATCTCCAGCAGGTCGCGGAACCCGTCCGTGGTGATCAGCCCGGTCTTCACGCCGCGGTGCTGGATCAGCGCGTTGGTTGCCACCGTGGTGCCATGGCCCAGGAAGCCCACCTCGCCGGCCGCGACGCCGACCTGGCCGATGCCTTCCTCGAAGCCCTGCGCGATGCCGCGCGAGGGATCGTCCGGCGTGGAGGGCACCTTCCACACCGCCATCCGCCCGCTCTCCTCCTCGAAGAGGCAGACATCGGTGAAGGTGCCGCCGGAATCCACCCCGATACGCCAGACCATCCGATCGATCCCCTCATCCACTTTCGCGCCGGTCGCGTGCCCGGTTCTGTTCGTCGCCCCGATCCCGCCCCTGCCGGCGGTCCTCTTCCGGCCCGCCCGGCCGCCGCGTCCGGCACTCTCCACCCGCAATGGGATGGTGTCTTCATGCGCTGCGGCAAACCATCCGTCAGGGGTGGCTGCCCCGGCCGGAAGCAAGAGGTGGGCCAGGAACGTCCCGCCCCGGCCCGGGCCACAGGGGGCGGGACAGGCATTCCGGTACACCCGGCCGGCGGGGCATCGGCGGGAAGGCTGCTGTCCGGCTCTCCTGTATGCTGTTGGGGCTGCCCATCCGGCACGACCGTTTCCGCCGGCTGCGGCCTGATGGACCTTGACCAGATCATATCAGATGAGACATATTTGCCCCTGAAGCATACTGGAACGCCGGAAAGGCGTCCGTGGAAGGGAGGATCAAGGGGTTGCAGGAAGCCGTCTCGCCATCCGTGCCAGGTTCCGCTTCCCTGGTCACGGCCCCGGTGACCGATTACCAGGCGCTGCGCTTCGGCTACCGCCGCTCCGCCGACCAGGACGCCGCCCAGCCGGTCCGTCATCCGGTGGTGGTGGTCGGCGCCGGCCCGGTCGGGCTGGCCACCGCCATCGACCTCGCGCAATCCGGCACATCGGTGGTGGTGCTGGATGATGATGACCGCCTCGCCGGCGGCTCGCGCGCCATCTGCTTTGCCAAGCGCACGCTGGAGATCTTCGACCGCCTCGGCTGCGGGCAGCGCATGGTCGAGAAGGGCGTGGTCTGGAATCGCGGCAAGGTCTTCTTCCGCGACGAGCCCGTCTACAGCTTCGACCTGCTGCCCGAGACGGGCCATGCCCGCCCCGCCTTCATCAATCTGCAGCAATACTATGTCGAAGGCTTCCTGCTGGACCGCGCGCGGGAACTGCCGAATCTGGAGATCCGCTGGAAGAACAGCCTCGCGGGCCTGCAGGACGGCCCAGATGGCGTGCGGCTGGAGGTGGAGACGCCGGACGGGCCCTACAGCCTCCTGGCCGACTGGCTGGTTGCCGCCGATGGCGGCCGCAGCCCGACCCGCCGCCTGATGGGGCTGGAAAGCAGGGGACAGGTCTTCCGCGACCGCTTCCTGATCGCCGACGTGCGGATGGAGGCGGCCTTTCCCTCCGAGCGCTGGTTCTGGTTCGACCCGCCCTTCCACCCCAGCCAGTCCGTACTGCTGCACCGACAGCCGGACCATGTCTGGCGCATCGACTTCCAGCTCGGCTGGGATGCCGATCCGGAGGCGGAAAAGCGTCCGGAGAACGTCATCCCCCGCGTCAGGGCGCTGCTGGGCGAGGACCGTGCCTTCACCCTGGAATGGGTCAGCGTCTACAGCTTCGTCTGCCGCCGCATGGACCGCTTCCGCCACGGCCGTGTGCTGTTCACTGGAGACGCCGCGCATGGCGTCTCCCCCTTCGGCGCGCGCGGCGCCAACAGCGGCGTGCAGGATGCCGAGAACCTCGCCTGGAAGCTCGGCCTCGTGCTCCGCGGCGCGGCGCCGGAAAGCCTGCTCGACAGCTATGACAGCGAGCGTGTCTTCGCCGCCGACGAGAACATCCGCCACTCGACGCGCAGCACCGATTTCATCACGCCGAAGAACGAGGTCAGCCGCGCCTTCCGCGATGCCGTGCTGGATCTGGCGCGCGACTGCAACTTCGCCCGGCGCATGGTCAACAGCGGCCGCCTTTCCGTGCCGGCAGTGCTGCGCGACTCGCCGCTGAACACGCCGGATGGCGAGTCCTTCGCCGGCGCCATGGTGCCCGGCGCGGCGGCGGCGGATGCGCCCGTGTACCGGGACGGAGCGGCGGAATGGCTGCTGCCGCATCTGGGCGGCGGCTTCACCGGCCTGCTCTTCGCCGGGGCGCCGCCATCGCCCGACCTGATGGCCGGCCTGCGCGCGCTCGGCTCCGGTGCCGTGCCGATGCGCCTCGTGATCCTGCGCCCCGCCGGCTCCACGCCCTTCGCCGTGGAGGGGGCCACGGTGCTGGAGGATGCCGAGGGCCTGGCGCGGGAGCGCTACGATGGCGGGGAGGGGGGCTTCTACCTCATCCGCCCCGACCAGCATGTCTGCGCCCGCTGGCGCGCCGCCGATCCCGCAAGGGTCCGCGCCGCGCTCGCCCGTGCCAGCGGCAATGCCTGAAGGGATGCCCGCCATGCCGCACCAGGCCACCCTGAACACCGAGCCCCATATCGAGGCGCCGGACGATTTCTACGCCGCGCTGGTCGATGCCCAGCGCGGCCTCACCCCGGCGCAGAGCCAGCAGGTGAATGCGCGGCTGATCCTGCTTCTCGCCAACCATATCGGCGATACCCGGGTGCTGGAACAGGCCCTGGCTCGCGCCCGGGCGGGCATTGTCCCCGCCGGAGCCGACGAGACCCTGCGTGCCACGCGATGAAGCGTGGCACGAACCGAAGAGAGAGGACGACGCCATGTCATTCGCCAGCACCAAGGATCTCGCCGAGAAGAAGGTCTCCTTCGAGGAGCTCGGCCCCGGCCTCTATGGCTACACCGCCGAGGGCGACCCCAATTCCGGCGTGGTGATCGGCGACGATTCCGTGCTGGTGGTGGATGCCCAGGCGACGCCGCGCATGGCGCAGGACGTGATCGCCCGCATCCGCACCGTGACCGACAAGCCGGTGAAGCATGTGGTGCTCTCGCACTACCACGCCGTGCGCGTGCTTGGCGCTTCGGGCTACGAGGGCGCGGAGATCATCGCTTCCGATGTCACGCGCGACATGATCGTGGAGCGCGGCCAGCAGGACATGGACAGCGAGATCGGCCGCTTCCCGCGCCTGTTCCGGGGCAAGGAAAGCATTCCCGGCCTCACCTGGCCCGACATCACCTTCCAGAAGAAGATGACGCTCTGGCTCGGCAAGCGGGAGGTGCAGATCATCCATATCGGCCGTTCCCACACGGCGGGCGACACGGTGGTCTGGCTGCCGAAGGAGCGTGTGCTCTTCGCCGGCGACACGGTGGAATTCGGCGCCACCCCCTATTGCGGCGACGCGCATTTCACCGACTGGCCCGGCACGCTGGCGGCGCTGAAGGCGCTGGGGCCCAAGGCGATGGTGCCGGGCCGCGGCCGCTCGCTGGTCACGGAGGCCGATATCGCGGAGGGCATCGAGGGCACCGCCTCCTTCACCACCGACCTCTTCGCCATCGCGAAGGAAGGCGTGGCGGCCGGCAAGGAACTCGGCGAGATCTACGCGATCGCCATGGAGCGGATGCGCCCGAAATACGGCCACTGGGTGATCTTCGAGCACTGCATGCCCTTCGACGTCAGCCGCGCCTATGACGAGGCGCGCGGGCTGGACCGGCCGCAGATCTGGACCGCCGAGCGGGACGTGGAGATGTGGCGCGCCCTGGAGGGCAGCCGCCCTGTGAAATCCGCCGAGCTGGACGGCTGATTTCCGCTCAGCCCGCCTCCTCATGCCCCGCTTCCTCGCCCAGCATCTCGCGCGCCCGCGTGCCGATCTTCGCGAGGATGCCGCCGAGCTGCCGCTGCTCGGCCTCGGTCAGCGCCGAGGCCAGCGCCGCCTGCAGCGTCAGGGCCAGCGGCACGATCTGGCGATAGGTTGCCAGCCCCTGCCGCGTCAGGCTCAGGATCTGCGCCCGCTGGTCGCGCGGATGGGCGCGGCGGTCCAGCAGCCCCTTGTCGGCGAGGCGGATCACGGCGCGGCTGACCCGCACCCGGTCCATGCCGGTGCGCTCGATCACCTCCTGCGTGGTGGGCGAGCCCTGTTCGCCCACCACCGCGACCACGCGCCATTCCGGGATGCTGAGGCCGAAGCGTTCCTGGTAGCGGGTGGCGAAGAGGCTGCTCACCGCCTCCGTCACCACCGACAGGCGATAGGGAAGGAATTCCCCCAGCACCAGCGGCCGGGGGGCATCCATCTCGGCTTCCGCCGCCTTGGCCACGGATCGGGGGGCGCGGGTCACATTTCGTGCTTTCGATATCATATGAGACGATATAAAATCCTTCACCGAACCATCATAACCGGCTCTGACCCGGATCGGGAGCAAGACGCATGAACCAGACCGTGAAACCCGCGCTGGCTGTGGCACCGTCCAGCGCGGTGAACCAGGTGGCCTATCTCTCCGGCTTCGGCAACGGCTTCGAGACGGAGGCCCTGCCGGGCGCCCTGCCGGTCGGGCGCAACTCGCCGCAGCGCTGCGCCTACGGGCTTTATGCCGAGCAGCTTTCGGGCTCGCCCTTCACCGCGCCGCGCGCCACCAACGAGCGCTCCTGGCTCTACCGCATCCGTCCGACCGTGGCGCATTGGGGGCAGTTCCGGAAGGCCGATGCCGGGCTCTGGCGCACGGCACCCTGCGTGGAGACCGAGATGGCCCCCGCGCCGCTGCGTTGGGACCCGGTCCCCCTGCCCGAAGGGAAGGGCACGGATTTCCTGGAAGGCATCCGCACCATCACCACGGCCGGCGACGCGGCGGCCCAGGCAGGCATGGGCAGCCATGTCTATCTCGTCACCCGCTCCATGCGCGACGAATACTTCTACAACGCCGATGGCGAGATGCTCTTCGTGCCGCAGCAGGGCGACCTGCGGCTCTGGACCGAGTTCGGCATCATCGACATCGAGCCGGGCGAGATCGCGGTGATCCCGCGCGGCGTGAAGATCCGTGTCGAACTGCATGACGAGCAGCCGGCGCGCGGCTATCTCTGCGAGAATTACGGCGGCGCCTTCACCCTGCCGGACCGCGGCCCGATCGGCGCCAACTGCCTCGCCAACCCGCGCGACTTCCTCACTCCTGTGGCGGCCTATGAGGACCGCGACACCCCCTCGACCCTCACCATCAAATGGGGCGGCAATCTGTGGCGCGCGGAAATCCCGCACTCGCCGCTCGACGTGGTTGCCTGGCACGGCAACTACGCCCCCTACAAATACGACCTGCGCCGCTACTCGCCGGTCGGGCCGATCCTCTTCGACCATGCCGACCCGTCGATCTTCACCGTACTGACCTCGCCCTCCGAGACGCCCGGCACGGCCAATATCGACTTCGTGATCTTCTCCGATCGCTGGCTGGTGGCCGAGAACACCTTCCGTCCGCCCTGGTACCACATGAACGTGATGAGCGAGTTCATGGGCCTGATCTACGGCGTCTATGACGCCAAGACCGGCGGCGGTTTCGCGCCGGGCGGCTTCTCGCTGCACAACACCATGCTGCCGCACGGGCCGGACCAGTCTTCCTTCGAGAAGGCCAGCAGCGTCGAACTGCAGCCGCACAAGCTGGAGGGCACGCTGGCCTTCATGTTCGAGACCCGCTTCCCGCAGCGCGTGACCCGCTTCGCCGCCGAGGCACCGCAACTGCAGTCCGACTATGCCGGCTACGGCCTGGGCCTGCACAAGAACTTCGACCCGAGCCACCCGTGAGCCGCGCGAGAGACACCATGACCCAGACCGCCCTCGACGCCACCCACGACCCCGCGCGCCGCTCCTGGGTGCCGGGGGCGGACGGGCATGCGGATTTCCCGATCCAGAACCTGCCCCTCGGCATCTTCTCCCCGCCGGGCCAGGGCCCGCGCGGCGGCGTGGCGATCGGCGGCCATGTGCTCGACCTCTCCGCGGCGCTGGCCGCCGGGCTCTTCGCCGGAGAGGCCGCCCGGGCGGCCGAGGCTGCCTCCGCCGGCACGCTGAACGGGTTCCTCGCCCTGGGTGCCGCGCCGCGCCGCGCCCTGCGCACCCGCCTGTCGGAGATCCTGTCCCTGGGCAGCGACGACCGCGCCCGCGCCGAACCCTGCCTGCTGCCCCTGGCGGATTGCACCCTGCACCTGCCGGCGCGTGTGGGCGACTACACGGATTTCTACGTGGGCATCCACCACGCCACCAATATCGGCAAGGTCTTCCGCCCCGACAATCCGCTGCTGCCGAACTACAAATACGTGCCCATCGGCTATCACGGCCGCGCCTCCTCGCTCCGCGTCTCGGGCACGGATGTGCGGCGGCCGAAGGGGCAGCTGAAACCGCCGGAGGCCGAGGCGCCGCGCTTCGCGCCCTGCGAGCGGCTGGACTACGAGCTGGAGCTCGGCATCTGGGTCGGCCCCGGCAACGAACTGGGCGAGCCCGTCCCGGTGGGCGAGGCCGCCGCGCATGTCGCGGGCTACTGCCTGCTCAACGACTGGTCGGCGCGCGATATCCAGGCCTGGGAATACCAGCCGCTCGGCCCCTTCCTGTCCAAGAACTTCGCCAGCACGCTCTCGCCCTGGGTGGTGACGCCGGAGGCCCTGGCGCCCTTCCGCATCGCCCAGCCAGCCCGGCCCGAGGGCGACCCAGCCCCGCTGCCCTATCTGCTGGACGAGGCCGACCAGCGTTCCGGCGCCCTCGACCTGGAGCTGGAGGTGCTGCTCTCCACGGCGCGGATGCGCGAACAGGGGTTGCCGCCGCACCGCCTGTCCCTGTCCAACACGAAGCACATGTACTGGACCGTGGCGCAGATGCTCGCGCATCACACCAGCAATGGCTGCAACCTGCAGCCGGGCGACCTGCTGGGCTCCGGCACCATTTCCGCACCCGATCCCACGGGCTTCGGCTCACTGCTGGAAACGACGCGCGGCGGCAAGGAGCCGGTGATGCTGCCCTCCGGCGAGAGCCGGCGCTTCCTGGAGGATGGCGACGAGGTGATCCTGCGGGCCCGGGCCCGCCGCGACGGGGCCGCCCCCATCGGCTTCGGCGAGTGCCGCGCCATCATCCTCCCGGCCCGCTGACACGGCGAAAGGCGAAACGATGCGCCTGCATGGCTATTTCCGCTCCTCCGCCGCCTGGCGCGTGCGGATCGCCCTGAACCTGAAGGGCCTCCGCCCCGACCAGGCCTTCCACCACCTGCGCCATGGCGGGCAGCGGGCGCCGGACTATCTCCGCCTGAACCCGCAGGGTCTGGTGCCCGCCCTGGAGACGGACGAGGGCACGGTCCTCACCCAGTCCCTGGCCATCTGCGAATGGCTGGAGGAAGGCTGGCCCGAGCCACCGCTGCTGCCCTCAGGGCGCAACGACCGCGCCCGGGTCCGCGCCTTCACCCAGGCCATCGCCTGCGACATCCATCCGGTGCAGAACCTCAAGGTCCTGGCCCGGCTGCGCGGCCTGGGCCTGCCCGAGGAGGAGGTCACGGCCTGGGCGCGCTGGGCGATCGGCGATGGCCTCGCCGCCTGCGAGGCGCTGGTCCACGACCAGCCGGGTCCCTTCTGCTTCGGCACGGCGCCGACCCTGGCCGACATCGCGCTGGTGCCGCAGCTCGGCAATGCCCGCCGCTTCGGCTGCGACCTCGCCGCCCTGCCGCGCCTTCTGGCGGCGGAAGCGGCCTGCAACGCCCTCCCGGCCTTCGCCGAGGCCGCCCCGGCCCGCCAGCCGGACGCGGAATAGGGCGAGCCCTGGCAGGCACGGACGTCTCCCCTGGCCACCCCCGGGGGAGAGGCGCCGCCTCTCCCCCGGAACCCCCTCACCGCCAGGACGCTGCGCGCCCTGGACCCCGGGAGTTGGCACCCACGGCCACCCTCGGCCCGCCGGTCCCATCCCGCAGGGCTGGCGGAAACAGCAGGCGCCCGAAGAATCAAGCACACCTGTCCGCGCGCGTGGCACCGGCCATCGCCGGAGAGCATCGCTCTCCGGCGTGATCCAGCCGCGGCAGGTGCCAGCGAAGGGGAGGTCCAGGACCCTCAGGGTCCTGGCGGATGGGGGTACGGGGGCAAGGCGGAGCCTTCCCCCGGGCCATGTGTCCCGCCGCACGGATCGGAGCACAGCCCGCTGACACGCCTTGCTTCCTCGCTGGCGGCGCGATATAGGAATATAATCAAGACCCATCCCGCGCCATTCCCTCCACGGCGCCAACTGCCCCGGACCGGAAGGGTCGGCTTCGCCCCAAGGATCGAAGCCCTGCATCCGCCGGGACAGATAAAGGGCTAAAATCCTAAAACGCTAAAACCCTAAAGTGTCATGGATGGCGGCATGCCCCGGCCCGGCGCCAGGCCGACGCGCGCCCCGAACGGCGCGCAGGGCCGCCACCCACCCCGGGCGCGGCCCCTTCTGGCCCGGCCCCGTGACCAAGCGGGCAAACCGTACCATATAACGCCCTGAACCCTGTTTCCCCGACTTCCGGAGGGCCTCCGCATGTCCGCCACGACCACCCAGGATGCCAAGCCGCAGGAGCGCGAGCCCGTTCCCGTGACCGTGCTCACCGGCTATCTCGGCGCCGGCAAGACCACCCTGCTGAACCGCATCCTCACCGAGAACCACGGCCAGAAATTCGCGGTCGTGATCAACGAGTTCGGGGAGCTCGGGGTGGACAACGACCTTGTCGTCGATGCCGACGAGGAGGTCTTCGAGATGAACAACGGCTGCATCTGCTGCACCGTGCGCGGCGACCTGATCCGCATCCTGGGCGGGCTGATGAAGCGCCGCGACCGGTTCGATGGCATCATCGTGGAGACCACCGGCCTCGCCAACCCGGCGCCGGTGGCCCAGACCTTCTTCGTGGACGAGGATGTGAAGAAGGCCACCCGCCTGGATGCCATCGTGACGGTGGTGGACGCCAAGCACCTGCTGGAGCGCCTGGGCGACAGCCCGGAGGCGGAGGAGCAGGTGGCCTTCGCCGACCTGATCGTGCTGAACAAGATGGACCTCGTGACGCCGGAACAGGCCGACGAGGTCGAGCGCCGCATCCGCGCCATCAACCCCACCGTCGAGATCCGCCGCGCCACCAAGTCCGACATCCCGGTGGAAAGCGTGATCGGCCGCGACGCCTTCAACCTGGAGCGCATCCTGGAGCGCGAGCCGGAATTCCTCTCCGGCGAGGATGAGCACAGCCATGACAGCGAGGTGCTGAGCGTCTCCTTCGAGGTGGACAAGCCGATCGACGAGGCGAAGTTCAACGCCTGGATCAGCGAGGTGTTGGCCACCCAGGGGCAGGACCTCCTCCGCACCAAGGGCATCCTCTACTACAAGGGCCAGGAAGGCCGCCGCTTCGCCTTCCAGGCCGTGCACATGATCGCCGACGGCGACTACATCCCGCTCGCCGCCGCCGATGCCGAGGGGCCGCGCAAGTCTCGCATCGTCTTCATCGGGCGCAACATCAACCGCCCCCGCCTGCGCCGCGGCTTCGAATCCACGGTCGCCAGCTGATGTCGGAAACGCTCGGCAACGTCGATTTCGTGCTGGAAAGCCGCGGCGCCTCGCGCGACCTCGGCGCCTGGGTCGTGGGCGCTGCCTTCGGCCATGACGGAGGCTCCGCCGCCTTCGCCCTGGGCGACGGCACCCTGCACCTGGCCGACCTGCGCGACCTGTCCGGCGAATGGCGCCGGGTCGAGGCGCATGACGGCGCGGCGCAGTCCCTGGTGCCGGATTGCGCCGACGGCTACCTCTCCGGCGGCGATGACGGCCGCCTGCTGCGCACCAGCCCGGCGGGCGAGGTCACGGAACTGGCCAGCTTCGGCATGATGAAATGGGTGGAACACCTCGCCACCCATCCCTCCGGCGTGCGCGTCGCGGCGGTGGGCAAGACGCTGCATGTCCTGGACGGCAAGGGAAAGACGCTCAAGACGCTCGCCACCCCCTCCACCGCCGGCGGCGTCGCCCTCGATGCCAAGGGCAAGCGGATCGCGGCCAGCCACTACAACGGCGCCTCGATCTGGTTCGTCGCGGCGAAGGAGGACAATCCGCGCAAGCTGGACTGGAAGGGCAGCCACCACGCCATCGCCTTCTCGCCCGACGGCACGCATGTCGTCACGGCGATGCAGGAGAACGCGCTGCATGGCTGGCGCCTGACGGACGGGCAGCACATGCGCATGTCGGGCTACCCGTCCAAGACGCGCTTCCTCTCCTTCACGCCCAAGGGCCGCTGGCTCTGCACCTCGGGCTCCGAGGCGGTGATCTGCTGGCCCTTCTTCGGCGGCGGCCCGATGGGCAAGGCACCGGAGGAGATCGCGGGCGGCGATGGCGTGCTCTGCACCGCGGTCGCCTGCCATCCGAGCCAGGAGGTCTTCGCCGCCGGCTTCTCCGACGGGCTGGTGCTGATGGCGGAGATCGCCTCCGGCAAGATCGTGCCGCTGGCGGCACCGGGCCGGGGCCCGGTCTCGGCGCTGAGCTGGAACAGCACCGGAACGCATCTCGCCTTCGGCAGCGAAACGGGCTTCGCGGCGTTGATCGACCTGGCGCGGCGGTAAGGGGCGCCAGCAAGGACGCCCAGGGCCTCGCCGGCTGGCGGCACCTCCGCCGCCAGCGCCGCGAAGCAGCCCCGGGGAGCCCCGCTTGATCGACGATCTCTGGTACAAGAACGCCGTCATCTACTGCCTGTCGGTCGGCACCTACATGGATGCCAATGGCGACGGCGTCGGGGATTTCGAGGGGCTGACCCGGCGCCTCGACTACCTCCACGGCCTGGGCATCACGACCATCTGGCTGATGCCCTTCCAGCCCTCGCCGGGCCGCGACAACGGCTACGACATCAAGGACTATTACGGCGTCGATCCCCGCTACGGCACGCTGGGCGACTTCGTGGAATTCACCCATGCCTGCCGGCAGCGCGGAATGCGGGTGATCATCGACCTCGTGGTCAACCACACCTCGGACGAGCATCCCTGGTTCCAGTCGGCCCGCAAGGACCCGGCTTCGCCCTATCGCGACTGGTATGTCTGGGCCGACCGGAAGCCCGCCCATGCCGACCAGGGCGTCGTCTTCCCCGGCGTGCAGGACAGCACCTGGAGCCGCGATCCCGTCGCGAAAGCCTGGTACTTCCACCGCTTCTACGACTTCCAGCCCGATCTCGACACCGCCAACCCGCATGTGCAGGCGGAAATCCTCAAGATCATGGGCTTCTGGCTGCAGCTCGGCGTATCCGGCTTCCGGATGGACGCCGTGCCCTTCGTCATCGCGAAGAAGGGCCCTGGCGTCACGAGGCCCGTCGAGCAGTACGACATGCTGCGCAGCTTCCGCGAGTTCCTGCAATGGCGGCGCGGCGACGCCATCATCCTCGCCGAGGCCAATGTGCTGCCGAAGGCCGACCTCCAGTATTTCGGCGACGATGGCGACCGCATGCACATGATCTTCAACTTCCAGGTCAACCAGGCCCTGTTCTACGCTCTGGCCAGCGGCGACAGCCGGCTGTTGGTGAAGGCCATGGAGAAGACCAAGCCACGCCCGGCCACAGGGCAGTGGGGCCTGTTCCTGCGCAACCATGACGAGCTCGATCTCGGTCGGCTGACGGAAAAGCAGCGCCAGACCGTCTTCGCGGCCTTCGGTCCCGATCCCTCGATGCAGCTCTACGGGCGCGGTATCCGCCGGCGGCTCGCCCCCATGCTGCAAGGCGACCGGCGCCGGATCGAGCTGGCCTACAGCCTGATGATGACCCTGCCGGGCACGCCCGTCCTCCGCTATGGCGACGAGATCGGCATGGGTGACGACCTGAGCCTGCCGGAGCGCGAATGCGCCCGCACGCCGATGCAGTGGTCGAACGAGCCGCAGGCCGGCTTCACCAAGAGCCCCAACCCGGCGAAAGCGCCGATCTCGGGCGGCGTCTATGGTTTCGAGCACGTCAACGTGGCCGATCAGCGGCGCGACCCGGAATCCCTGCTGAACTGGACCGAACGCATCATCCGCATGCGCAAGGAGGTGCCGGAGATCGGCTGGGGCGATTTCGAGCCTGTCTCCACTGGTACGCCGGAGGTGCTGGCGCTGCGCTACGACTGGCGGCGGAACTCGGTGCTGGTGATCCACAACCTGAGCGCCGAGGCGCGGGAGATCATGATCGACCCGGGCGCCGAGGGTTCGCATGACAGCTTGCTGGTGAACCTGCTGTCCGGCGATCACAGCCGCCCCGACAAGCATGGCCGTCACCGCATCCTGATGGAGGCCTATGGCTATCACTGGTACCGCGTCGGCGGGCTCGACTACCTGCTCCGCCGCAGCGAGGTCTGATCGGACGCTCCATGTCATGTGAGCAGATTCGTGAAGAATTGACATTGCCGTCCGGGACCCGCCGCGCTTTCCTTGCTGTGTAAAGGCGAACTGTGAAGAACTTCACTGTGAAGCCTGTAAATATGTAAGGTCTGTAAAGAATGTCCCGGACCCTGATCGGTCCCACGATCCGGCGGCTGCGCCAGGAGCGCGGCGTCACGCAGCAGGCTCTCTCCACGAGGCTGGGCATTTCCGCGAGCTACCTGAACCTGATCGAGCACGACCAGCGGGCCGTCACCGCCTCGCTCCTGCTCAAGCTGGCCGATGCCTTCGGCGTCGATCTCGCCGCCCTGTCCGGCCAGCGCGAGAAGCAGGTGGAAACGGGGCTGCGGGAGGTGCTGCGCGATCCGCTGCTGGGGCTGGAGGCCGTGCCGGAGACCGAGTTCGCCACGCTGGTCCGGGGCTCGCCCAGCGCGGCCCGTGCCATGCTCGCCCTTTACCGCGCCCTGCGCGTGGCGCGGGAGGATGCCGGCGGCATCGCGCTGCCCTCGGGCCGCCGGCTGATCCTGCCGACCGAGGAGGCACGGGATTTCTTCCAGGACCGCGCCAACCACTTCCCCCCGCTGGAGGAAGCCGCCGAGGCGATCGGCCGGGAGATCGCCGATGGCGGCACGGAATGGGGGCATGCGATCGGCGAGCGGCTGCGCACCCGCCATGGCGTCTCGATCTTCGTCGGCCCCACCGAGGGGAATCTGCGCCACTACGACCCCGCCACCCGCAGGCTCGACCTGTCGGAGGACCTGACGCGCGAGAGCCGGGCCTTCCACCTCGCCTTCCAGCTCATGCTGCTGGAGGCGCGGGACGCGGTGGAGGCCTGCCTCGCGCCGCAGCCGCCCTCGACGCCGGAGGCCGCGAACCTGATCCGCATCGGCCTGCTGAACTACGCTGCCGCGGCGTTGCTGATGCCCTACGAACCCTATCGCGCCGCCGCCGCCGAACTGCGCCACGATCTCGACCGCCTCGCCACCCGCTTCGGCGTCAGCTTCGAGCAGGCATGCCAGCGCCTGACGACCTTGCAGCGGGAGGAGGCACGTGGCCTGCCCTTCTTCTTCCTGCGCGTCGATCCGGCCGGGAATGTCGGCAAGCGCTTCTCCGCCGCCGGCTTCCCCTTCGCCCGCTTCGGCGGCTCCTGCCCGCGCTGGATCGTCCACAATGCCTTCGCCACGCCGGGACGGCTGCGGGTGCAGGCGGTGGAACTGCCCGATGGCGCCGCCTTCCTCTGCATCGCCCGCACCGTGGAAGGCCGCGCGGCGCGCTGGGGCGAGCCGGTGCCGGTGCATGTGGTGGCGCTGGGCTGCGAGATCTCCCGCGCCGAGGAGGTGCTCTACGCCGATGGGCTGGACCTCGACCGCGCCCGTGTCGGCATCGGCCTGTCCTGCCGCCTCTGCGACCGGCCGGATTGTCGCTCCCGCGCCTTTCCGCCCCTGGCGCACCGGCTTGCCATGGACCCCAGCACCACCGGTTCCACCCCCTTCCGCTTCCGGCAGGAGGCGGAGCCCGCCTGACGGTCCTGTGGCGCTACTCCCCGGTGTCGTGGCGGCTGGGTGGTACCGGCCAGACCAGTTCCGGCAGGCGCAGGATGGTGAGGCGCGCCAGGGAAAGCCTGCGATCCTGGAGGGTGAGGGGCAGCTCGATCTGAGGCGGCTCGCCCTCTGCGCTGGGCCGGGCGAGAAGGACCGCCATGCGGCTCGCCATCTCGGCGGTGCGGGCGTCGATCACCCCGTTGGCGCCCAGCATCGACAGCGCCTCCTGCGCACCCACCAGGCGCACCGTGCCGGCGCCCATCGGCTGCAGCGCCTCGTCCAGCGCCAGCGTCGCCGCGGCGGAGGCCGCCGCAGGGCCCCAGCGCAGGGTCACGTCGCGCAGCTCCAGCACGCCGCCTGCATCCCGCCAGATCTCGGCCCGCCGGGTCGGGACGCGGCCGACGGGCAGGGGGCCGGTCATGGAGGCGGTCAGCCCCGCCGATTCGATCCGCGGCCCCAGGGGCCAGCTCCGCCCCTGCGGCAGGCTGGGCAGGGTGATGCCCTGGGCCTGGGCCGAAAGGGCGATGGCGCTCTCGCCCTCCGTGGCGCTGCTGCGCGTGTCCAGCGTGACATCCAGCCGGCGGATCTCCAGCCCGCCATCCGCGGCAGTGCCGGGCAGGCCCAGGCGCAGGCGTTCGGCCCGGAACTCGCCGCCCCGCGGCAGGACATCCGCCTGCAACGGCAGCACCCCGGTCAGCCGGTCCGCCGCGAAGGGCAGTTCCAGTCCCCCCAGGCGAAGCCGCTGTGGCCCCCTGGGCTCGATCCGCAACTCGTCCAGCCGTGGCAGCACGATCCGCAGGTCCAGTGCCGGCACGCGCCAGTCGATCCCGCCCGGCAGCGTGGCCGCGCCGCCGCTCAGCCGGAAATCCGGCAGGCGCAACGTGGCGGAGAAGGGCCATCCCCCCCGTTGCGGCGTTCCGTACTCGACCCGCCAGCCCTGCGTACGGCGGCTCTGTGCCCAGGCGGTGAAGCCTTCCTCCAGCCGTCCGCCCATCCAGTGCCAGAGCATGGCATGGGCGGCGGCCAGCCCGGCCAGCAGCACGGTCAGCCCCAGCAGGAACGGGGCGGGCCGCAGCCAGCGGCGCCGGATGGGGCGGGGTGCCGGAGGCGCCTGGGCGACCCCTTGGGCGACCCCTTGGGCGATCCGGTCGCCGGTGCGGCCGTCCCTGTCCCCGTTCGCCGGGGCGGTGTCGTCGGGGCGGGTCCGGGGAGCCTGCCATGTGCCTGGCGCGGGGGCGCCGTTCTTCTCGCTATCCACGCCAACCGCTATAGCGCGCCCCCCGGCCGATCGCATGACCCCTGACATCCCCGCAGCCCCCGCAAACACCCGGCATTCCCCGGACACGGAAGCGCCCCCCGTCCTGGACGAGGCGCTGCTGGACGCGGATGGCTCGCTCTACGTCTTCGCCTATGGCTCGCTCATCTGGAAACCGGGCTTCGCGGCGGACGGAACGCATCCGGCCCTGCTGCGCGGCTATCACCGCCGCTTCTGCATCCGCTCCACGCGCTATCGCGGCACGCCGGAGCGCCCGGGCCTGGTGCTGGGCCTCGACCGCGGCGGCGCCTGCCGGGGCGTGGCGCTGCGCGTCGCCCGCAACCGGGCGGCGGAGGTCCTGGACTACCTGCACGAGCGGGAGATGTCCGGCGGCTCCTACCACCAGATGCGCCTGAAGGTCCGGTTGCTGGACGAAGGGCGCGAGGTGCGGGCAGTGGCCTATGTGGTGGACCGCCGGTCGGACACCTATTGCGGCGGGCTGGAACCAGACGAGGCGGCACGCACCATCGGCCTCGGGATCGGGGCGATGGGCAGCAACCGTGACTATCTGCTCAACACCGTGTCGCAGCTCCGGGCCCTGGGGGTCAGGGATGCGGCGCTGGAAAGGCTGGCCGATCTGCTGCCGCCGGATGCCGGGGGCGACCGGGCTGGGGAAAAGCCGGACCGGGGCAGCCAGGGCGGAAAAAACCGAGCTTCCCCGTAGCTTTCCGCAGAGTTGTCCACAGGCTTGCCGGAGTCGTCCCCAAGGCCGGGCTGGTTTGCGCACTATTTCCCACAGGCGGCTGGGGATAGCGCGCATGCGCGCGTAAACTGCTGAAATCAAATGAAGAAGAACAAAGGGCGGTCAACCGCCGATGCATCAAAACCGTGGTTTGGCAAGCCCTTGACGCGTGGTGATGGCGCCGCGTGGCAGGATCGCCCCGCAGCTCTTCCACCAAATTATCCACAGACGCTTGTTGACATCCCCGATCAGGGCCCTGGGGGTGGGAAACCCTGTAGCATCGCGGCGGAAGCACTTTCCACCTCATCCTCCAGCCGGCGCATCAGCTCGGCGCGGGGCAGGCCAGGCGGAAGGGCAGGGAGGATCGCCAGGGTGATGGTCCCCGGCCGCTTGGCGAAGGAACGGCGGCCCCAGAAACACCCGCTATCCGTGGCCGCCGGCACCACCGGCAGGCCGGTGGCGGAGGCGAGCGCCGCCACGCCCGGTTGCCATGGCACGCGCTCGCCCGGCGCGGTCCGGGTTCCTTCCGGGAAGATCACCAGTTGCGCCCCGTCCCGCTCGGCAAATTCGCGCGACTGTCGCACCATGGACTTCAGCGCCGTGGCGCCGCCGGCACGGTCCACCCCCACCGAGCCGAAGCGGCGCGCCAGCGCGCCCCAGCCCGGCAGGCGGAGCAGCTCCTGCTTCATGATGTAGACGGGGTGAGGCAGCAGGGTCAGCCAGACGAAGGTGTCGAAGGCCGACTGGTGCTTGGAGGCAACGATGCAGGGGCCGGACGGGATGTTCTCCAGCCCCGTCACCCTCACCCGCATGCCGCAGATCACCTCCATCCAGCGCAGCACCCAGCGCGTCCAGCCGCGTACGAAGGGCCGCGTCATGCGCCGGGGCAGCATCAGGCCGACCCAGGGGAAGACGGCCATCGAGAACAGGAAGAGCGCGTTGAACAGCGCGGAGCGCAAGGCGATCAAGGGTCCGGCTCCGAGCGGCCATAGGCGGAAAGGCCGGCGAGGGCACCGGCGAATTTCAGGTACTCCCGCAGCATGGCCGGGGGCCGGGCACGGGCGGGAGCCACGGGATAAGGGATCAACCGGGCATCCGGCAACTCCCGCCGCATCTCCAGCAGGGCGCGGGGCATGTGGAAACCCGCCGTGACCACCGCCAGCGTCCCGATCCCATGCCCTCGTGCCCAGGCGGCGATCTCCCTTGCATTGCCGCGCGTGCTGCGGGCCGCGTGCCCCAGGGTGATCCGGTCCAGATAGGGCCAGGGCTCCACGCTGACCTCATGCGCGAGGGCCGTGATATCCGTGTTCCGGCCGACGCCCGAAATGATCAGCGGCGCGCTCGGGTCGGCGGCTGCCAGACGCAGCCCGGTCTCCACCCTGTCGGGGCCGCCGGTCAGGACCGCGATCCCCGCCCCCTCCGGCAGCCGGGGCGGCGGCGGCGTGGAGGCGGCGTCCAGGAACCAGGCATAGCCCGCACCGGCACCCAGTGAGACGGCGAGCAGCAGGGCGAAGACGCCGCGCCTCAGCAGCCGGCGCCCGGTGAAGGCCCGGCGCAGGGGCGGCGCGAGAGCCTTCAGGCGCGACGCCAGCCTCACGGCGCCTTCCATCCGGCCGGAGCCGTTCGGGAGAAGACATTCTCCTGCCTCTGCCACGGCAGGAACCGGCCCGGCCCGGACGCCCTGGTCATGGCAGGCGGCGCAACCACCGGCGCACAGTGGCCTGGGCGGTCAGCCATCCGATCAGTGCGGCGGCGAAGGGCAGCATCAGCAGCCCGGTCCAGGGCAGGCTGCCCCAGGGAAGCTCCCCCCAGGCCGGAGTGGTCGCCGGGGAGAGCCCGCTACGCAGGCCGCCAACGCCACCGCCGCCCATGAAGGGGGCGGCGAGCCGGGCCAGCGCCATCAGGGCCGGGGCGGCGAGGAATGTCCCCAGCAACGCCCCGCTCGCCGCCAGCCCCGCCACCCGTGCCGCGAAGCGCCCCGCGATGGCACCATGCGTGGCGCCCAGGTCATGCAGGATGCCGATCGCCTCCCGCCGTGCCGCCAGGCCCGCCCGCGTCGCCACCGCCACCACCGCCGCCGAGACCCCCGCCACCAGCGCCAGTACCGCGAAGGCCATGCCCTCCACGCTGCGGGCCAGGGCGGCGAGGCGGGCGACCCAGATGCCGTGCGATTCCATCTCGGCCCGGGGTACCTTCTGCGCCAGCAGCCCGGCCAGGGCCTCGGGATCGCCATCCCCATCGCCCCAGGGGTCCCGCAGATGCACCTCGATCACCCCCGGCAGGGCCAGAGGGAAGGAGGCGGCGGAGGACTGCCCCAGCCAGGGCCGCAGCAGCGCCGCCATCCGCTCCGGATCCACCGTTTCCGCCGAGGCGACCTCGGGCGAGGCGCGGAGCACGGAAAGCGCCGCCGCCATGCGTTCCGGTGTCGGGTCCGGTACCTGCGCGGTGACGGCTGCCGCAGCCCCGTACTGCCAGCGCTCGGCCAGGGCCGCCGCGCCATGCGCACCGGCCAAGGCCAGGGCGGCGAGCAGCGCCATGGCCGCGACCAGCCCGGGCAGCAGCTTGCTCGACAGGGCCCGGCGCAGGCCGAGCGGGTCGCGGGAGCGACGGCGCTCAGCCATGCGGCGCCTCCTCATCCTCGTCGAACCCGTCTTCCCCGGCATCCGGCTCCGGCTGCTCGGTCCAGGCGTCGTAGGCATCCAGTTCGCCCTGGTCGTGCCCGGTGAAATGCACCAGCCGCCCGCGCGAGAGGGTCATGACCGGCGCCGGGAAAGCCTCCACCAGCTCCTGGGAATGGGTCGCCACCACCACGGTGGTGCCCAGGCGGTTCATCTCGTTCAGCAGGGCCAGGGTGCGGTGCGCCTGGCGCGGGTCGAGATTGCCCGTCGGCTCGTCCGCCACCAGCAGTTCCGGCCGTGCCACCACGGCGCGGGCGATGGCCACGCGCTGCTGCTCGCCGCCGGAGAGTTGCTCCGGCAGCGAATCCGTCCGGTGGCCGAGGCCAACCCAGCGCAGGATCTCCGTCACATCGGCCCGCAACGAGGATTCGGAACGCCCGGCCAGGCGCAGCGGCAGGGCCACGTTGTCGAAGGCGCTCAGATAGGGGAGCAGACGGTAATCCTGGAAGACCGAGCCGATTCGGCGCCGTAGGGCGGGCAGGGCGGTGCGGCGCGCACGTGAAAGGCGCACGCCGAGGATCTCGACCTCGCCCGAACTGGGACGCAGCCCGCACTGCATGAGCCGGAGAAGGGTGGTCTTCCCCGCCCCCGATTCGCCGGTCAGCCAGGTGAAGGAACCCGCGGGCAGGAAAAAACGCAGGCCGTGCAGGGCCTCCTTTCCGGTTCCTCCATTCGGGTCCGGATAGCGGAGGGTCGCATCACTGAAGCGCACCATGGGGGCAGGGTGTGCCACGCGTGCCCGCATGAGGCTAGGATCGCTCCGAGGGGAGTTCACATGCGTATCGTTTGTCCCGGCTGCGAGGCGGCCTATGAGGTGCCGGAGGCGATGCTGTCGCCTGGACGGGCTGTGCGCTGTGCCCGTTGCGGCCGGGACTGGGTCCCCTCGCCGGAGGAAGAGCGGCCCGCCGCCACGGAGGAGCCTTCGCCGGAAGGCCCGCCCCCGGGGGATGGCCGGGCCGGGAAGCTCCAGGCAGCGGGAGATCCGGATGAAGTTCCGGAAGGGGCCTCGGACGGCGCCGTTCCGGCCAGGCACTCCGGGGACGTCCCGCAAGTTCCCCTGGAGGCTCCCCCGAAAGACGGCGACGGCCCCGTGGAGGAGCCGGCCGACGATGGCCGGCAGCAGGCCGCGCCGCCGGAGCCGGCTCGGCCCACCATGGAACTGGCGGCCGGTCCCGCCACTCTCCTGGACGAGCCCTTGCCTCCCGCGGCCGCGCGGGAGCGTCCGCTGCGCGAGGAGATTGTGGTGCCGCCCCGTAGGCTTCCTCCCGTCGCGCAACCGGAACGCGGTCCCAGCCTGATCCTGGCCTGGACGCTCTCGATCCTTCTGCTGCTCGCCGTGGTGGCGGCTCTTCTGGTGTGGCAGGAGGAGATCGGCGCCGCCTGGCCGCCGTCGCAATGGCTCTACCGTGCCCTCGGCCTCACCTGACACGCACCCTTGCGGGAGGGAGGCCGCCCCGTCGCCGGAGAACCCCCGCCCCGTGTTCCGGCGGCTCCCAGACAGGATATGCCACAGCCGGAACGCTTCCAGCGGAACGCGAAATGCGGTTCCATGAGGCCGCTCAGCAGGCCGGCCGGAACCATGTCGACTGAAGTGTCCACCGAAGCGCCTCCGGCTGGGCAGGGCCCGCGGATATCGCGCACGGCAGGGCGCCGGCTCTATGGCATGCGCCACCACCTGCTTCTGATGGCTGCCTGCACGGTGCTGCCCTTTGCGCTCTATGCCGTCTGGGCGATGGCCAGCCTGCACAGCCGGGACATGCGGCGCACGGCCTCCGACCTGGTCACCAGCGTCTGCGCGCTGTCCGTGGTGCCCGATCAGGTCTTCGCGCTGTCCGAGGCACGCCTGCGCGAACTGCTGGCCACCGCCCCGGCGTCGTCCCCGCCCACCCTCCAGAATGCCGTGGCGGCCCTGCGTGCCACCGCACCGGCCCGGACCCTGGCACGCATGGGCAGCCTGCGCTTCTACAATGCCCGGGGGCGCGACGTGGAGGCGATGTCCCCGGTCATCCCGGCCGATCCTGTCCCGGAAAGCTGGCGCCAGGCGCTGACCCGCGTGGCGCGCGACGGACGGGCCGAGGTCACCGATCTGCTGGATGGGCGGGTGGGCGTCCTGGTCCCGGCCCCGTCGGGCCAGCCCTTCGCCGTCACGGCGCTCTGGCTGGCGCCCGAGACGCTGAGCAGCGCGCTGGGGCGGCGCCTGATGCGGAACGACTGGACCGCCACCCTGATGGACCGGCACGGGGTCGTGGTCGCCCGCACCCAGGGCGGCGACGCGATGATCGGCCGCCCGGCCCCGCCGGAGATCGTAGCCGGCCTCGCCCGGGCGCCGGAGGGTGTCCTGCCCTATGTCCGGAACCAGGAAGGCGTGATGGCCATCATGGCCTGGTCACACCTTTCCACCGAGGGCTATTCGCTCGTCCTATCGATGCCGCGGGCCTACTTCTACCAGGCGATGCTGTGGGACTACCTGCCCGCCGCCGGGGTGGCGCTCCTGCTGCTGGCCGGAAGCCTGCTGCTGACCCTGCGGATCACGCGCCGTATCCGCGATGCGCTGGGCCTGCTGGCCGATCAGGGACGGTCCGGCACCGTGCTGGCCCTGCCCACCGGGATCCGGGAGATCGCCGAGGTTTCGGCCGCGCTCAGCGTCGCGGCGGTGGAGCGCGAGGCGGTGACCGCTGCCCTGCGGGCCCAGGAAGCCCGCTACCGTGCCCTGGTGGAGGCCAGCAGCGAACTGGTCTGGATCGCCGATCCCTCGGGCCGGCTCCTGCCGGAAGGGGCCGGGGCCTGGGCGCGCCTCACCGGCCTGCCGGTGGAGCGGCTGCGGCGGAGCGGCTGGTTCGAGGCCCTGCATCCGGACGACCGCAGTGTGGCGGACGCGCTCTGGCATGCCTCGCTGGCCAGCCGGCGTTCCTATGGGGGCGAATGGCGCATCCGGCGCGCCCTGCCGGCGGGCGGCGGGGAGGCGGAGGGGGAGGCGCGGCTCTATGGCTGGTTCTCGGTGCGGGCGGTGCCGCTCATCGAGGCCGGCGGTCGGGTGCGGGAATGGGTGGGGCTGCTGGAGGACGTGACCGAGGCGCGCGCCGCCTCCCGCTCCCTGACCGAGAGCGAAACCCGGCTGCGCCTCGCGGTGGAGGGCGACGGGCTCGGCACCTGGGATCTCGACCTGCGCAAGCAGGCAGGCACGCTGTCGCCCGTGGCGGCCCAGTTGCTCGGCGTCGTCCCCCAGGGCGGCAGGATCCTCGCCGCCGACTGGATGGCCGCGACGCATCCGGAGGACCGGGACCGGATCGGCGTGGCCTGGCAGGGCCTGTCGCGGGAGGGCGACACCTTCGCCGTGGATTTCCGCCCGCTGCGCCCGGCCGCCGATGGGGGCGAGGCCTGGCTGGAAGGCCGGGCCCGCGTACTGCGCAACGAGGATGGGCGGGCGGTGCGGCTGGTCGGGGTCCTGCGCGACGTCACCGACCGCATCCGGGCGGCGGAGGCGCTGCGGGCGAGCGAGGCCCGGTTCCGCACCATGGCGGAGGCCATGCCGCAGATCATCTGGACCTGCCGCCCGGATGGTGTTCCCGACTACCTGAATGCCCGCTGGTACGAGTTCACGGGGCAGGAGCGTGGCCGGTCCGGCGACGAGAACTGGCATCGGCGCCTGCATCCCGAGGATCGCGAGCGCTGCATGACCCTGTGGCGGCGCTGCCTGGAGAGTGGAGAGGATTACAGCATCGAGATCCGCTTCCTGGGGCGGGACGGTGCCTATCACTGGTTCCTGGTCCGGGCCTTGCCGCAACGCGACGTCTCCGGCCGCATCCTGCGCTGGCTCGGCTCCAGCACCGGGATCGACGAGATCGTGGCGGCACGCGAGGACCGTGCACGGCAGGCGGCGCGCCTGGAGCAGCTGGTCGCGGAACGCACCGCCGCCCTCACGGAGAGCGAGCGCCGGCTGGCGCAGGCGCAGAAGATGGAGGCGCTGGGCCGCCTCGCCGGCGGTGTCGCGCATGACGTGAACAACGTGCTGCAGGCGGTGCTGGGCGGCGCGCGGCTGATGGCGCTGCGGGCCGAGGAGCCGGCGGACGTCCGGCGCCTGGCCCGTCTGGTAGCGGAACAGGCGGAACGGGGCGGCGCGGTGACCCGTCGCCTGCTGAGCTTCGCGCGGCAGGGCGAGTTGCGGGCGGAAGCACAGGATATCGGCCTCCTGATGACCGAGTTGCGGGAGGTGCTGCTGCACACGCTGGGCGGCCGCGTCTCGATCGACCTGATGGCCGACCCGGCCCTGCCGCTGGTTCTCGCCGACCGCGCGCAGCTGGAGACGGTGCTGCTCAACCTCGCCGCCAATGCCCGGGATGCCATGCCGGATGGCGGCATGATCCAGCTCTCGGCCGAGGCGCTGGAACTGCCGGGCGCGATCACGGCCCCGCCCGCGCTGAAGCCGGGGCGCTATCTGCGCCTCCGTGTTTCCGACCATGGCATGGGCATGGCGCCGGAGGTGCTGAACCGTGTCACCGAGCCCTTCTTCACCACCAAGCCGGTGGGAAAGGGGACCGGGCTGGGCCTGGCCATGGCGCGCGGCTTCGCGGAACAGTCCGGTGGAGCGCTGGAGATCGACAGCCGGCTCGGGCAGGGCACCGTGGTTTCCCTCTGGCTGCCACAGACGGGGAACGGGGCGGAGCGGGCCGCCGAGACGCAGCCGGCTCCGCAGGGCGCGCCGTGCCGCATCCTGCTCGTGGATGATGAGCCGATGGTGCGGGATGTGCTGGCCGAGACCCTGGCCGATGCCGGACACAGCCTCCTCTGCGCCGAAGGGCCCGCCGAGGCCCTGCGATACCTGCGGGAGGGAGAGCGGCCGGATCTCCTGGTCACGGACTTCGCCATGCCGGGCGGCATGACGGGGCTCGACCTCCTGCGGGCCGTCCGCGACATCCTGCCGGGCCTGCCGGCGCTGCTGGTCACCGGTTATGCGGAAGGCGATACCGTGGCTGGCGTAGCCCAGGCCATGGAAGGCGGGCCGCTGCTGCTGCTCCACAAGCCGGTGTCCGGGGCCATGCTGCTGGAGGCCGTGGCCAGGACCGTGAGCGGGCCATGCATGGCGAACCCGACAGGTGTGGAACCCATCAGGGATTAGGCGCGGGGCGAACACCGCTTTCTGCCGGGGCGGAACCACCATACAGGCATGAAAACCCGCCAGGATTTCCTTCTTTGCGATCCATCCCCGCCGGTCGCGTACCGGTTATCAAAGGGACATGGCGGGGCGGACTCACCGGGTGGTGTGACGAAGCCCATAAACAACCAGATGGGGCATCTGCCGCGAATGCTCACGAGCCAAAGTTGCTATGGGACGGTTATCCGCAGTCCTGATCCCCGCAGGCCGCTGCGCACGGAAAATTAAGCACGCCCAGGCAGAGACTTGTGGCCTTGCGCGTGTGACATTCGCCTCCGCGCGCCATGACGGCCGTGCACGAGGAAGCGTCGTCGAAGGGAATCACCCATCCATGCCTCTACGGCCGCATGCAGGATCTCCGCTCGCGCGTCAGGCGATGGCCTATGTCCTGGCGGGCGGGCGAGGAAGTCGGCTGATGGAACTGACCGACCGGCGCGCCAAGCCGGCCGTCTATTTCGGCGCCAAGTCGCGCATCATCGATTTCGCCCTGTCGAATGCCATCAACTCCGGCATCCGGCGGATCGGCGTGGCGACGCAGTACAAGGCACACAGCCTGATCCGCCATCTTCAGCGCGGCTGGAACTTCATGCGGCCGGAACGCAACGAGAGCTTCGACATCCTGCCCGCCAGCCAGCGCGTCTCGGAGAACGCCTGGTACGCCGGCACCGCGGATGCGGTGTACCAGAACCTGGACATCATCGAGAGCTACGGCACGCGCTACATCGTCCTGCTCGCCGGCGACCATGTCTACAAGATGGACTACGAGAAGATGCTGCGGCAGCACTGCGAAAGCGGCGCCGACGTCACCGTGGGCTGCATCGAGGTGCCGCGGCTGGAGGCCACGGGTTTCGGCGTGATGCATGTGGACGAGAACGACCGCATCATCTCCTTCCTGGAGAAGCCCAAGGACCCGCCCGCCATGCCGGATAATCCGGAGATGGCGCTGGCCAGCATGGGCATCTATGTCTTCGAGACCGCTTTCCTCGCCGACCAGTTGCGGCGCGACGCGGCGGACCCGAATTCGGAGCATGACTTCGGGAAGGACATCATCCCCTATCTGGTCGGGCAGGGCACCGCCGTGGCCCACCGCTTCGCCGAATCCTGCGTCCGTTCCAGCGATCAGGCCGAGGCCTACTGGCGCGATGTCGGCACGGTGGATGCCTACTGGCAGGCGAATGTGGATCTGACCGATGTGGTGCCGGCGCTCGACCTCTACGACCATGAATGGCCGATCTGGACCTACAGCGAGCTGACGCCGCCGGCGAAGTTCGTCCATGACGACGATGACCGGCGTGGCCAGGCGATGGATTCCCTGATCTCGGGCGGTTGCATCGTGTCCGGCACGCTGGTGCGCAAGTCGCTGATCTTCCCCAACGTGCATGTGCATTCCTATGGCGAGATCGAGAGTTCCGTGATCCTTCCCCGCTGTGACATCGGCCGCCATGCACGCCTGCGCAACGTCGTCATCGACAGCGAGGTCCGCATCCCCGAAGGGCTGGTGGTCGGCGAGGACCCGGAACTCGACGCGCAACGCTTCCGCCGGACCGACAAGGGCATTTGCCTGATCACCCAGCCGATGATCGACCGGCTGTCCGACTGATGCCTTCCGTCCTGTCGGTGGCTTCGGAGGCCTATCCGCTGATCAAGACCGGCGGGCTGGCCGATGTCGCGGGCGCGCTGCCGGCGGCCCTGGCGCGGGAGGGCTTCGCCGCCCGCACGCTGCTGCCCGGCTATCCCGCCGTGCTGCGTCGGCTGGAGAGCGGGGAGGTCGCGGCGGAACTGCCGGACCTCTTCGGTGGCCCGGCCCGGCTGCTCTCCGGACGGGCGGGGGCGCTGGAACTGCTGGTGATCGAGGCACCGCACCTCTACGCGCGTGAGGGTGGCCCCTATGCCGGGCCGGAAGGCGACTGGCCCGACAATGCCCAGCGCTTCGCCGCGCTGGGCCGTGTGGCCGACCGGCTGGCGCGGGGGCTGCTGCCCGCCTTCGCGCCCGATATCGTCCATGCGCATGACTGGCAGGCCGGCCTCGCCCCGGCCTATCTGCATTACGGCGAGGGGCGCCGCCCCGGGACCGTGATGACGGTGCACAACCTCGCCTTCCAGGGACAGTTCCCGCCGCACCTCCTGGCGGAGCTGGATCTGCCGCCGGAAGCCTGGTCGATCGACGGGGTGGAGTATTACGGGGCCATCGGCTTCCTGAAGGCCGGGCTCTACTTCGCTGACCGGATCACCACGGTCTCACCCAGCTATGCCGCCGAGATCCGCACACCCGAGGGCGGCATGGGGCTCGATGGCCTGCTGCGCTCGCGCGGGGCGGATGTCTCCGGCATCCTGAACGGCATCGACGAGACGGTCTGGGACCCCACCACGGACCCCCTGCTGGCCGAGCCTTACGACCGGGAGCATCTGGCGCAGCGGGCCGCGAACAAGGCGGCCCTGCAGGCGGCGATGGGGCTGGAGGTGGATGCCTCGGTGCCATTGCTGGGCGTGGTCAGCCGGCTGACCTGGCAGAAGGGCATGGACCTCGTTCTCGCCGCCCTGCCGGCGCTGACCGAGGGCGGCATGCAGCTCGCCCTGCTCGGCGCGGGCGAGAAGGCGCTGGAGGAAGGCTTCCTGTCCGCCGCCGGGGCCTGGCCCGGGCGGGTGGGGACCGTGCTCGGCTATGATGAGGCCCTGGCGCACCGTATCCAGGCCGGCTGCGATGCGCTGCTGGTGCCCTCGCGCTTCGAACCCTGTGGCCTCACGCAGCTCTGCGCGCTGCGCTATGGCGCCCTGCCGCTGGTCTCACGGGTCGGGGGGCTGGCCGATACGGTGATCGATGCCAACGAGGCGGCGCTGGCGGCGGGCGTGGCGACCGGCCTGCAATTCGCACCGACGACGCGGGAGGCGTTGGAACTGGCCTTCGCCCGCCTCGGCACCCTGTGGCGCGACCGTACCGCCTGGGCGCGGATGCAGGGCAATGCCATGGCAGCGGATGTGGGGTGGTCCCGCCCGGCCCGCCAATACGCGGCGCTGTACCGCGACATCATGCGATAGCCGGGCCGGAGCCCCGCCTCACCGTGGCGGGGTGTCCCAGATGTCCTCGGCATATTCGCGGATCGTACGGTCGGAGGAGAACCAGGCGACATGGGCGGTGTTCAGCACCGCGCTGCGCCACCAGGCCTCCGGCTCGCGCCAGCGCAGCGCGACCTCGTGCTGCGCGGCGTCGTAGCTGTCGAAATCCGCCGTCACGAGGAACCGGTCGTCGTTCAGCAGCCCGTCCACCAGCCCCGCATAGCGATCCGGTTCCTCCGGCGAGAAGACGCCGCCGCGGATGGCGTCGAGGACCTGTGACAGGGCGGGAGAGGCCGCCACCGCCTCGCGGGCATCGTAGTCGATCTTCTTCCGCGCGACCTGATCGGCGGTCAGGCCGAAGATGAAGATGTTGTCGGCCCCCACATGCTCGCGGATCTCGACATTGGCGCCGTCCAGCGTGCCGATGGTCAGCGCGCCGTTCAGCGCCAGCTTCATGTTGCCGGTGCCCGAGGCTTCCAGCCCGGCGGTGGAGATCTGCTCCGACAGGTCGGCCGCGGGGATGATCGCCTCGGCCAGGGAAACATTGTAGTTCGGCAGGAAGGCGATCTTGAGCATGCCGTTCAGGGTGGGGTCGCTGTTGACCACCCGCGCCACGTCATGCGCCAGCCGGATGATCAGCTTCGCCTGCCAGTAGCTGGCCGCCGCCTTGCCGCCGAAGATCTTCACCCGCGGCACCCAGTTGTTCATCGGCCGCGCCCGCATGGCGTTGTAGAGCGCCACGGCCTGAAGGATGTTCAGGAGCTGCCGCTTGTACTCGTGGATGCGCTTGATCTGCACGTCGAACAGGGCCTCGGGATCGACGGCGAGGCCGATCCTGTCGCGGATGAGGCGCGTCAGCTTTTCCTTGGCGACACGGCGCTGCGCGGCGAAGCGGCGGCGGAACTCCATCTCCTCCGCATGCGGCACCAGCCCGGCGAGCTTCTCCGGATGGTCAAGCACTTCTTCGCCCAGCGTGTCCACCAGGAGCCGGGTCAGGCCGGGATTGGCGCGCAGCAGCCAGCGGCGGAAGGTGATACCGTTGGTCTTGTTGGTGATGCGGTCGGGGCAGACGCGGTTCAGGTCGGCGAAGACCGTGTCCTTCATCAACTGCGTGTGCAGGGCCGAGACGCCGTTGATCCGGTGCGATCCGATGAAGGCGAGATGGCCCATGCGCACGCGGCGGCCATGGCCCTCGTCGATGATGGAGACGGAGGCGAGCAGGCGGTCGTCCTCGCCCTGCTCCTTCCGCACCGCGTCGAGGTGGCGCGCGTTGATCATGTAGATGATCTGCATGTTGCGCGGCAGCAGGCGCTCCAGCAGCGAGACGGGCCAGGTCTCCAGCGCCTCCGGCATCAGCGTGTGGTTGGTGTAGGAGGTGACGGCGCGGGTGATGTCCCAGGCCAGGTCCCATTCCATGCGATGGACATCGACCAGCAGCCGCATCAGCTCCGACACGCCGATCGCCGGATGCGTGTCGTTCAGTTGCACCGCGACCTTGTCGGCGAGGTTGTCCAGCCTGTCGAACTCCGCCATGTGCCGGCGCAGAACGTCCTGCAGCGAGGCCGAGGCGAAGAAGTATTCCTGCCGCAGGCGCAGCTCCTGCCCGGCCGGGGTCTCGTCGCCGGGATAGAGCACGCGGGAGATGGATTCCGCCCGGATCCGTTCCGCCTGCGCCCCCAGATGGTCGCCGTGGTTGAAGGCGGCGAGGTGCAGCGGGTCGCTGGCCCGGGCCGACCAGAGGCGCAGCGTGTTGACGCGCTTGCCGCGCCAGCCGGTGACGGGCGTGTCATAGGGGATGGCGCGCACCGTTTCGCCGGGGTGCCAGGTGAGCCGCCCGCCATCCACCGCCACATGCCCGCCGAAGCCGACCATGTAGCGCAGGTTGGCGCGCTCGAACTCCCAGGGATTGCCGAGCGAGAGCCAGTCCTCCGGCAATTCGTGCTGGGTGCCGTCGGCGGGGATCACCTGCCGGAACAGCCCGTGCTCGTAGCGGATGCCGTAGCCGAAGGCCGGGATGCCCAGGCTCGCCAGGCTTTCCATGAAGCAGGCCGCCAGCCGGCCCAGGCCACCATTGCCCAGGGCCGCATCCATCTCCTGCCCTGCGATGGTGTCGAGGTCCACGCCGAGGCCGGACAGGGCCTCCTGCGCCATCCCGGCGATCCGCAGGTTGCCCAGCGTGTCCGCCAGGAGCCGGCCAATCAGGAATTCCATCGACAGGTAGCAGACCCGCTTGTCGCCCCGGGCCAGGGTCTCGGCATTCGAGGCACGCCAGTGGTCCATCACGAGGTCGCGCGTCGCCAGGGCGGTGGCCAGGAACCAGTCCCGGTCGCTCGCCCGTTCCGGTGATCCGCCGACCTGATACGTCAGCCTGTCGAGGATCCTCTGGCGGAAGGTCTCCGGTGAGACAGTGCCTTCGGTCGCCTCGCCGGCGGGGGCGAGCAGGTCGGTGTTGTTCACGCGGGCAGGTCCTCCTGAAAGGGTGGGCTGAAAGGGCGGCAGCGGGGAAAGCAGGGTCCATCCTCTCGCGCTCGGCGAGCGGTTCCAAGTGTTCTCGCCATGGTTGTGCGGATGGCTGCCTGCGGCGTCCAGGGAAAAAGCCGGCCGACCCCGGGGCCTTCCGCGCTCAACCAAGGGAGAGCAGCGCGACCGGGAGGCGTGCGAGCAGGGTGGAGGCGGGCAGGGTGCCGTCCGGAGCCGCCACCTCCCCGGCGTTCAGCACGTCGGTGAGCGCCCCCGGCATGTCCGGGGGCAGGAGGATGGCGGTGTCTTCCCAGCTCGTGGCGGGGACCAGGGGCTGCACCACTTCGCCCAGCAGGGCGGCCGGCAGGCGCGTGACCACGGTGATGGCCGCTTGCCCTCCCCGACGCCGGGCGAAGGCAAGGAGATGCGCCGCCTTCGTGCCCTGGACTTCCAGGGGCAGGTAGTCGCCCTCCGCGAAGAGTTCCGGGCAGCGGGCGCGCAGGGCCAGGGCGCGGGCGATCACGGCCTGCTTCGCCCGTCCGTCCTTCCAGTGGGACAGGAGATCGGCCGGGGTCCCGCCGGCCTCCAGCGCTGCCCGCCGGGCGGCGAAGTCCACCGGGCGGCGGTTGTCCGGGTCCACCAGGGAGAAGTCCCAGAACTCCGTGCCCTGGTACAGGTCCGGGATGCCAGGGGAGGTGCAGCGGATCAGCGTCTGCGCCAGGCCGTTCACCGCCCCGGCCGGGGCGAGGCGCAGGGCGAAGCCGGCGATCTCCTCCCGCATATGGCTGGCCCGGTCGGCGGCCAGGATGTTGCGGAGGAAATCCTGGCAGGCAGCTTCGTAGGCCTCGTTCGGCACGGCCCATTCGGAGCGGCGCTTGCCTTCGCGCAGGGCCTTTTCCTGCCAGGCGGCGACCCGCTGGATGAGGTCCTGCACGCCCTGTTCGTCCGTGGGGTCGAGGTCCAGCGGCCAAGCGCCGACCAGGGTCTGGTAGAGCATCAGCTCGTCCACCACGTCCGGGGCCGGGGTGCCGTCCACCTCCCGCTTCAGGCTGTTGTTCAGGCGGGTCCAGCGGGTCAGCGCCGTGGCCCATTCCTCCGGCCGTTCGGAAATGACCGCGAGGCGGATGCGGTTGTCCTCGCCGCGCTTGTGGTCGTGAGTGGCGGTGGCCAGCATCTCGCGCGGGAAATGCCGCGCCCGTTCCCGGCACATGGCGTGGAAGGAGCCGGGGCTCTCGGTGAGGTGGCCCGGCTCGGAGCCGACCTCGTTGCGGGAGATCAGGCGGCCGTAGCGGTAGAAGGCGGTGTCCTCCACCGATTTGGCCGCGACGGGGGCGGAGAGCTGCTGGAAGCGCACCGCGGCGCGCAGGCGCTGCCGCCGCTCGGCGATGGGCAGGCTGCGCGGCACCTCCCCGCCGAGCCAGTCGTCCAGCAGCTCGAGCAGCGGCCGCTCGGTGGCCCGGACGGTGCGGCGGGCACCGGCCAGGGCCCATTCCAGCGTGCGCTCGTCCTCCTCGTTGCGGCCGGCCATGGAGACATAGGTGCGGTAGACGGGGAAATGCGCCAGGACCTCGGAGAGGGCGCGGCGGATCGCGGTGAGGGTGAAGTCGCGCGTGGCGAGGTCGGTCTGGGCGATGCGGTGCAGGGCGGTGGCCGTGCCGTTCAGCTCGGAGGCGAGGTTCTCCCGCAGGATCTGGCGGCGGGCCTCTCGGGCCTCGTCCTCGAAACGGGGGGAGCGGGCGGTGAGGTCGGTCCAGAGCCTCGTCAGGCGCTCCTCGCCCGCCGGGTCGTGGAGCAGGCCCGCGACCTCGTCCATGAAGTTGTAGCCGGTGGTGCCATCCACCATCCAGTCCTGGCGCAGGCGCTCATGCGGGGCGAGGATCTTCTCCACCAGCAGCAGCGGCTCCCCTTCGGCGCCGTGGCGGGGCGGTGGCGGCCGGCGGCGCGCAGGCGGCGGCGCAGCTTGCGGCAATAGGCGCGCGGGTCGGCGAGGCCGTCCACATGGTCCACGCGCACGCCGTCGATCGAGCCTTCGGCATAGAGCTTCAGGATCAGCTCGTGGGTGGCCTCGAAGACCTCGGGGACTTCCTGGCGCAGGCCGCCCAGGCTGGTGACGTCGAAGAAGCGGCGCCAGTTGATCTCGTCGGTCGCGGCGCGCCACCAGGCGAGGCGGTAGTTCTGCGCCTCCAGCAGCCGGTGCAGGCGGGCGCGGCTGCCGGGCTGCTTCGGGTCGAAGGCGGCGAGGACGGCGTCGATCCGCGCCCGGCCCCCCGGCGCCTTCGCGAAGCGGGCGAGGACGTCGAGCGCCACGCCGGCGGCGGCGCGCATGGCCTCCGCGCTCCCCGGCTGGCCGATGCCGGCGAAGACCTGCGCGATGCCCTCCAGCGAGGCGTCGCCGGCGGCGCGGAGGATCATCGCATAGGTGGCGGGGGCGATGGGGAAGCGGTGCTCGAAATACTCGGCGTAGATCTTGCCGCTTTCCGGCTCGAAATGCAGGGCGAGGTCGCCGGATTCCAGCACGGTGCCGTAGGGGCCACCGAGGAAGGGGGCGAGGAGCTTGTCCTTCAGCGTCGGGTCGGCGGGGTTCCAGTCGATGTCGAAGAAGCTGGCGAAGGGCGAGCGGGGCCCCCATTCCAGCACGTCCAGCCACCAGCCGTTGTCGGCGCCGCCGACACCCATGTGGTTGGGCACGATGTCGAGGATGAGGCCCATATCGGCCGCGTGCAGGGCCTCCACGAGGCGTTTCAGCGCCTCCTCGCCCCCGACCTCCGGGTTGATGCGGGTCGGGTCCACGATGTCGTAGCCATGGGTGGAGCCGGGGCGCGCCTTGAGCAGCGGCGAGGCGTAGAGGTGGCTGATGCCGAGCGCCTTGTAATAGGGCACCAGCGGCACCGCGTCGTCGAGCGTGAAGTCCTTGTGGAACTGCAGACGCGCCGTCGCACGCGGGGTTTCGGGGATCACTGTTTCGGCTCTCCGTGCTGGTGGCCACGCCGAGGGCGCAAGGCTCGCTGCCGCGCACAACGCGCGAAAGGGCGGGTGGTGGCAGGCGGCCCAGCCGGAAATCCTGACTTCTCCCGCAGGGGCCACTCAGCCGTCGTCGATCATGGCCTTGATGCGCGTCGCCAGCGCTTCCATGGCGAATGGCTTGGTGAGCACCTCCATGCCGGCTTCGAGCAGGCCGTTCCCGATCACCGCATTCTCCGCATAGCCGGTGATGAACAGCACGCGGAGACCAGGCCGCAGGACCCGGGCCGCATCGGCCAACTGGCGCCCGTTCATGCCGCCGGGCAGCCCGACATCGGTCACGAGCAGATCGATCTTGAGATCGGATTGCAGCACCCTCAGCCCGGATGCGCCGTCGGTCGCCTCGATCGCGGCATAGCCCAGGTCCTCCAGCACCTCGGTGACCAGCATGCGGACGGTCGCCTCATCATCGACGATCAGCACAGCCTCGCCCTTCTCCGCACGCGGCGCGTCGGCCAGATCGGGGAAGCTTTCCGCCGTATCGGCGTTGCCCTGGTAGCGGGGCAAATAGAGGCACATCGTGGTGCCCCGGCCCGGCTCGGAACAGGCCCGCACCTGCCCGCCGGACTGGCGGACGAAGCCATGGATCATGGACAGGCCCAGCCCCGTGCCCTGGCCCAGCGGCTTCGTGGTGAAGAAGGGATCAAAGGCACGGGCCATCACCTCGGGCGTCATGCCGGTGCCCGTGTCGGTGACGCAAAGGCTGATGTAAGGCCCCGTCGGCAGATCGCGCTCGCGCGCCGTGTGCACGTCCAGCCACTTGTTGGCCGTCTCGATCGTGATGCGGCCGCCATCCGGCATCGCGTCCCGTGCATTGATGCACAGGTTCAACAGGGCGCTTTCCAGTTGCGGCGGGTCCACCAGGGTCGGCCAGAGGCCGGCCGCCGCCACGACCTCGATGGTGACCCCGGGCCCCACCGTGCGGCGGATCAGGTCCTCCATCCCCGCGACGAGCCGGTTCACGTTCGTGTGCTTGGGGGCGAGCGTCTGGCGACGGGAGAAGGCGAGCAGGCGGTGGGTGAGGGCGGCGGCCCGCTTCGCCGCCCCCGGGCCGCGTTGATGTAGCGGTCCACATCCTTGATCCGCCCCTGCGACACCCGTGTCGCCAGCAGTTCCAGACTGCCCGTGATGCCGGTCAGCAGATTGTTGAAGTCGTGCGCGATGCCACCCGTGAGCTGGCCCACGGCCTCCATCTTCTGGCTCTGCCGCAGGGCTTCCTCCGCCTGCCGCAGCGCCTCGGCCGCCGCCCTCTGTTCAGTGACGTCCCGGCCCGTGCCGTAGGTCAGGTTGCCCGCCGGCGCCGCGACCCAGGAGATGTGTCGGATGCTGCCGTCCTTGTGGCGATAGCGGTTCTCGATCCGGGGCTTCCCGCCCTCGGCGGCGAGTTCGTAGGCGTCCGTCGTCTCACCGTGATCTTCCTGGACGACGAACTCGTTGACGTGATGGCCGATCAGCTCCTCCTCGGCGTAGCCCAGCAAGGTCGTCCAGGCGGGGTTCACGCGCCGCAAGACACCGTGGAAGTCGATGACCACCAGGAGGTCCGGCGAGATTTCCCACAGGCGGTCGCGCTCGGCGGTGCGTTCGGCGACCTGGGCCTCCAGCGTCTCGTTGAGTGCCCGCAACTCGTCCTGGCTATGCGCGAGCGCCCGGTCGGCCAGCACGCGGGCCGTCGTCTCGTTGGTGAAGACGAAGAGGCCGGCGATCTCCCCGTCGGCGTCGAGGATGCGCGAGTAGGAGAAGGTGAACCAGGTCTCCGCCGCGCCGCGGTCGGTCGCCAGCTTCCAGGGCAGGTCGGTGAAGCGCTGGCTTCGGCCTTCGAAGGCCTGGTCGATGATGGGCCGGGCCTGGGCCCAGGCATCGGCCCAGACCTCCCGGAACGGAGCGCCCATCGCCCAGGAGACCCGCGGCCCGAGCAGAGGGATGTAGGTCTCGTTGAAGAAGAAGGTCAGCTCGTCGCGCCCCCAGGCGAGGAGCATGGATTCGGGCGAGTTGAGGAGGGTGCTGAGGGTCGCCTTGAGCGCCTCCGGCCAGCCCGACGGCTCGCCCAGGAGGTGGGAGGACCAGTCGCGCTCCAGGATGAGGCGTGTCGCCCGGCCGCCGCCGGCCAGGAAGCGCAATCCATCTGGCAGCGACTTCGGGTCATTCAGGTCGTCGGTCATGGTGTGTTCGACCGGGGAGCCGGATCAGGGGCAGGAGATGCTGCCCCGCAACCGGCGGTTCGCGGCGGCCGCCGGCGGCAGGAAGGGCGCATGGCGGAAGGTGGCCCGTCCGTGTCGGCCGGCCGCTGTCCCTGGCGAGGCTTCAAGGGACGAAAGGCCGGGCTTCCGCGAGGGCGGCGAGGCGGCGGATGCAAGCGGGGTCGTCGAGCACGCGGTCCGCCGGGGCGGGCAGGCGGCGGCGCCAGTTGGGGTGCTGGTCGGTGGTGCCGGGGAGGTTGGGCTGTTCCGGCAGGGCCAGGGCATCCTCGACGGGCAGCAGGGCCAGGACGCAGGCGGAGCGGCCGATCTGGGCGGCGGCGGCCTCGGCGACCGGGGTGCCATCCTCCGGCGGTGGGGGATCGCCCTGGGCGGCGCCGCTGTCGCGCATGGCCTGCCAGAGCGCGGCGCGGTCGCGGTCGCGCTCGGCCCGCTGGGCGGAGCCGTCCTCGCCTTCTCCCAGCAGGCCGAGGCGGACGCGCCAGTCGATGTCCAGGCCGCGCCACCAGCCAACGGCGGTGGGCAGGTCGTGGGTCGTGGTCATGGCGGCGGCGTTGCGGGACCATTCGCGCGGGGGGATGAAGGGGCCGCCTCCCTCACCTTGCTCGAACCAGAGGACGCGCATGCCGAGCATGCCGATCCGGTCCAGGCGCTCGCGGAAGCCGTGCGGGACGGTGCCGAGGTCCTCGCCGACCACGATGGCGCGGTGGCGCTGCGATTCCAGCGCGACGAGGCGGAACATGTCGTCGGCGGGGAATTGCAGGTAGGCACCGTCGCGCGGGTCGGCGCCTTCGGGGATGACCCAGAGGCGGGCCAGGCCCATGGCGTGGTCGATGCGCACGCCACCGGCGTGGCGCATGGCGGCGCGCAGCATTTCCAGGAAGGCGCCGTAGCCGCCCTGTTTCAGGCCGAGGGGGGAGAAGGCGGTGATACCCCAGCCCTGGCCGAGCGGGGAGAAGATGTCGGGCGGCGCGCCGATGGTGAGGTGGCGCAGGGTCTCGCGCTGGCGGCTCCAGCCATGGCTGCCGCCGCCATCGGTGCCGACGGCGAGGTCGGCGACCAGGCCGATGCCGGCGCCGGCCTCCCGGGCGGCCTGCTGCGCCGCGCCGAGGCCGCGGTCGGCGATCCATTGCAGGAAGGCATGGTAGGCGACCTCGCGCTCATGAGCCTGGGCGAATGCGGCCACGGCGGGGCTGGTGGGGTCGCGGAATTCCGCGGGCCACTGGCGCCAGTTCCAGAGCGCCGGGTCGCGGGTGAAGAGATGGGCGTGCAGGGCCTCGAAGCGGGCATGGCTTTCCAGGGCCTCGCCCTGTTCGGCGCGGAAGCGGTCGAAGGCCGGGTCTCCCGGAAAGGCGTCGAAGAGGGCGCGGAAGACGGCAAGGCGGGCGCGGGCCACGGCGGGCCAGTCCACGAGATCCAGGGCTTCCAGCCGGTCGAATTCCCCCGCTAGGCCGGTGCGGTCCAGGGCGGCGCGCAGCGGGGCCTCGCCCAGCACGGCCGGGTCGGCGTGCAGGACGTTCAGGAAGAGGCGGGAGGACGGCGAATAGGGGGAGAAGCGGTTGGGGTCGGCCGAGAACTGGGCGTGGACGGGGCTGATGGCCACGGCCTGGGCACCCTTGCGGGCGGCCGAGGCGACGAATTGCGACAGGGCGGTGAAGTCGCCCACGCCGCCGCCGCCCAGGCCGTCCCGGCCAGGGCGGCGCAGGCCGTAGAGCTGGACCGTCAGGCCCCAGGGGAGGGTGCTGTGGAGGGTGCTGTGGAGGGTGTTGTGGAGGGCGTCCGTGCCGCCTTCCGCGAGCGCGTCCTCGGGGCGATGGCAGCGGGGCGGGGCGACGGCGAGGATGGTGTCCGCCCCGCCGATGCGGAGGCGGTGATAGCCGGGCGGGGGCGCGACGGGCAGGCGGCAGAGGCCGTGTTCCTGGTGGGAGCGGCCCTCCAGCACGGCCCCGTCCTCCAGCTCCAGCCGGTATTCCGGCTCGCCCGGCAGGCCCAGCAGCACGGGATGCCCGGCGGTGGCGGTGCAGAGCGGGGGCAGCGCGGCCTCGGTGGCCAGCTTCTCCCGCGCCTCCCGCATCTGTTCCGGCGAGCCGGTGGGCAGGTCCAGCGCCGCGAGGACGGCGCGGACCGCCTCGGGGGCCACGGTCTGGTCGTGGCCCTGGGCGTCACGCCATTCCGTGGCGATGCCGGCGGCCCGGGCGAGGGCCTGGAGTTCGTCCCGATGCCCGTCCGGGCTCCCGTTCCGGTTCATGGCCCCGAATTCTCCGGCAGGTCGAGCATCACCACGGCGCAATCGGGCGGAAGGCTGCCGGCGGCCAGGGAATCGGCGGCGCCCGGCACGCTTTCGTGCAGCACCATGGTGCCGCCGGCCGTGACCTGGGCCTCGGCCTCATCGAGGTTCAGGGCGATGGTCAGGCGGGTGCCGTCGCCCAGGCGCCAGCGGGCCAGCACCGCCTTGGGGCCCACCGCCTCGGCGCCGATCGCCTTCGCGCCGGGCAGGCGCGGGATGATCTCGGTATGGCGGGTGGCGAGCAGGGTTTTGTGCAGGGCCAGCATCTCCGCGTGGAAACCGTGCCCGCTTTCCGCCGGGTCGGGGATGGAATCGGTGAAGGTCTTCCCGGCATTCGGGTCGGGGATGCGCTCGCGCTTCGCCGGGTCCTGGAAGGCGGCGAACTTGGCGAACTCCTTGCGCCGGCCCTCGCGCACCGCATCCGCCAGATCCTGTTGCGGGAAGGCGGTGAAGAAGAGGAAGGGGGCGCTGGCGGCCCATTCCTCGCCCATGAAGAGCAGGGGGATCTGGGGCGAGAGCAGGAGGAGGGCGGTGGCGGCCTTCAGCGCCGTGGGTCGGGCGAGGGCGGGCAGGCGCTCGCCGAAGGCGCGGTTGCCGATCTGGTCGTGGTTCTGGAGGAAGAGGACGAAGGCGGTGGGCGGGAGATGGGCGCTGGGCTCGCCGCGCGCATGGCCGAGATGGGGCATGGTCTCGCCCTGGAAGAGGAAGCCTTCCGCCAGGACCCGGGCGAGCTTTTCCGCGCCGTTGTCGGCGAAGTCCTCGTAATAGGCTTCGCGCTCGCCGGTCAGGAGGGGGTGGAGGACGTTGTGGCCGTCGTCGTTCCACTGGGCGTCGAAGCCCGGTGCCCCGGCATTGTCGAGAAGGGGGCCGGCGCGGAGATGGCCGGCGCCGTTGCGCTCGTTCTCCAGCACGAGGTGGACGTGGCGGCCGGGGGTCTCGGCCTGGATCTCCCGGCGGATGCGGGCGGCAAGGTGGTCGAGCCAATCCTGCTCGGCAATGGCGTGGACGGCGTCGAAGCGGAGGCCATCGAAGCGGTATTCCCGCAGCCAGTGGAGGGCGTTGGATTCGAAGAAGTCGCGGACCGGGGCCTTTCTGAAGTCGATCGCGGCGCCCCAGGGCGTGTGCACGCCCTCGTCGAAGAAGTCCTTCGCATAGGCGTGGAGATAGGCGCCGTCCGGGCCGAAATGGTTATAGACGACGTCGAGGAACATCATCAGCCCGAGGCCGTGCGCCTCGTCGATCAGGGCCTTGAGCTCCTCCGGCGTGCCGTAGGAAGCCTCCGGGGCATAGGGCAGGACGCCGTCATAGCCCCAGTTGCGCGGGCCGGGGAATTCGGCGATCGGCATCAGCTCGATGGCCGTGACGCCCAGGGATTTCAGGCGCGGCAACATGGCGCGGATGCCGTTGTAGCCGCCGCAGGCGCCGGCATGCAGCTCGTAGAGGATGGTCTCGTGCCAGGGGCGGCCCTTCCAGCCGGGGTTGCGCCAGGCATAGGCGCGGGGATCGACCACCTGGCTGAAGCCATGCACGTCGTCCGGCTGGTAGCGCGAGGCGGGGTCGGGCACCGGGAGGTCGGAGCCGTCCTCCAGCCGCGTCCGGAAGCGGTAGCGCGTGCCGGCGGGGGCGGCGGCTTCCAGGGAGAACCAGCCATCCGCCTCCGCCTGCATCGGCATGGGGGGCTGGCCCTCGATCTCGAGCCCGACCTGCCGGGCCGAGGGGGCCCAGAGGCGGAAGCGGGTGCGCCGGCCGTCCGGCAGGAGTTCGGCGCCCCAAAGCGGCATTGAGGCACTCATGACGGTTCCACCCGCGCGCCCAGCAGGAGCAGGGAATGCGCCCCCACCCTCATGCTGGTTTCCTCCGGCAGCAGGGAGCGCTCCTCGGCCTCCGGCAGCGCCGTGTCCAGCAGCAGGCGCCAGGGAAGCGCCGGTTCCGGCAGTTGGAAGCCCTGTTCCGCGCTGTCGGCATTCAACATCAGCATCACGACCTCGACCCAGCCATCCGCGGCCATGTCGGCGCGGCGCAGCGTCAACGTGCGGGCCTCGGGCTCGTTCCATGCCTCCGGCTGCATCGGCTGGCCGTGCTGGTCGAACCAGCCGGTGTCCTGCACCCCGGGGGCAGGCTCGGTGCGGCTGTGAGGGAAGTAGCGGGGGCGCAGCGGCGTCCAGCATTGCCGCAGCCAGGACAGGCGCGAGACGAACTCGGTCAGCGCCTGGGCGCGGGGGGTGGCCGCGTGCTCCCAGTCCAGCCAGGAGGTCTCGTTGTCCTGGCAATAGGCGTTGTTGTTGCCGCCCTGGGTGCGGTCCATCTCGTCCCCGGCCAGGAGCATGGGGGTGCCGGCGGAAAGGAAGACGGTGCCCAGCAGGGCGCGCTGCAGGCGGGCACGGGTTTCCAGCACCCAGGGTTGCGGTGTGTCGCCCTCCACGCCCCAGTTGGCGGAGAAGTTCTCGCCGTGGCCGTCCTGGTTGTTCTCGCCATTCGCCTCGTTGTGGCGGCGGGCGTAGGAGACGAGGTCGCGCAGGGTGAAGCCGTCATGCGCGGCGACGAAGTTCACCGAGGCCCAGGGTTGGCGGCGGCGGCGGTCGAAGAGCTCGCTGGAGCCGGTGAGGCGGCTGGCGAGGCCGGGGCGCAAGCCGGAATCGCCGCGCCAGAAGCGGCGCACGTCATCGCGGAAGCGGTCGTTCCATTCGGCGAAGCCCGGCGGGTGGTTGCCGAGCTGGTAGCCGCCGGGGCCGATGTCCCAGGGTTCCGAGATCAGCTTGACCTGGGAGAGCACCGGGTCCTGGCGGAGGACGTCGAAGAAGCCGGCGCCGGGGTCGAAGCCATTCGCCTCCCGCCCCAGGATGGTGCCGAGGTCGAAGCGGAAGCCGTCCACGCGATAGGTCTGCACCCAGTGGCGCAGGCTGTCGGTGACCATCTGGAGCACGCGCGGATGGGTGATGTTGACCGTGTTGCCGGTGCCGGTGTCGTTGATGTGGACACGCTCGTCCCCGGGCAGGAGGCGGTAGTAGCTGGCATTGTCCAGGCCGCGCCAGGAGAGGGTGGGGCCCATCTCGTTGCCCTCGGCGGTGTGGTTGTAGACCACGTCGAGGATGACCTCGATGCCGGCGGCGTGGAGCTGGCGGATGGCGACCTTGATCTCCTTCAGCGAGCCGGTGCTGAGATAGGCGGGTTCCGGCGAGAAGAAGTTCAGGGTGGAATAGCCCCAGTAGTTCCGCAGGCCCTTCTGCACGAGGAAGCGATCCTGCAGGAAGGCGTGCACGGGCAGGAGCTCCACCGCCGTGATGCCGAGGCGCAGCATGTGCTCGATCATCCGCGGATCGGACAGGCCGGCGAAGGTGCCGCGCAGGCGCGGGTGCAGCGCGCTGTTGCGCATGGTGAGGCCGCGCAGATGCGCCTCGTAGATCACCGTGTCCGTCCAGGGCGTGGCGGGGGCGGTCGTCGCCCCAGGTGAAGCTTTCGTCCACCACCAGGGCCTTGGGCATGGCGACGGCGCTGTCGCGGCGGTCGAAGGAGAGGTCCTCCCGCGCATGGCCGACGCGGTAGCCGAAGAGCGCGTCGGACCAGGTGACCTGCCCGACCAGCTTGCGGGCATAGGGGTCGAGCAGCAGCTTGTGCGGGTTGAAGCGGTGGCCGCGGCGCGGCTCGTAGGGGCCATGGGCGCGCAGCCCGTAGACGAGGCCGGGCTGCGCGCCGGGGAGATAGCCGTGCCAGACCTCGTCGGTGCATTCCGGCAGGGGATAGCGCGCCAGCTCCTTGCGGCCGGTGGCATTGAAGACACAGACCTCGATCTTCTCCGCATGGGCGGAGAAGACCGCGAAATTGACCCCGAGCCCGTCCCAGTAGGCCCCGAGCGGATAAGGCCGCCCGGGGGCGAGGCGGTCAGGGGGTATGGCCATGCGTGTTGAGTGCTCCGGGCGAGAGCACAATCGTAGCGAGCGGCGGCAGGATGAGCGAGAGCGATTGCGCCTGCCCGTGGCTGGGCAGGTCCTCCGCCATCACGCCGCCGGCATTGCCCAGGTTGCTGCCGCCGTAGTTGCCGGCATCGCTGTTCAGCAGCTCGTGCCACCAGCCGCCGGAGGGAACGCCGATGCGGTAGCCCTCGCGCGGCACCGGGGTGAGGTTGCAGACCACCAGCACCGGGGCGTCGCCATCGTGGCCGCGGCGGAGATAGGCGAAGACGCTCTGCGCGCTGTCGTCGCCGATCACCCATTCGAAGCCGGCGGGGTCCGCATCCAGGCGGTGCAGGGCGGGCAGTCCGCGGTAGAGGGCGTTCAGGTCACGGACAAGATCCTGCATGCCACGATGCCCGGGATCGTCCAGCAGGTGCCAGGGCAGGGCGGCATCGTGGTTCCATTCCGTCGGCTGGGCGAGCTCGATGCCCATGAAGATCAGCTTCTTGCCCGGATGCGTCCACATGAAGGAAAGGTAGGCGCGCAGGTTGGCACGCTTCTGCCAGGCGTCGCCGGGCATCTTGCCGAGCAGCGAGCCCTTGCCGTGCACCACCTCGTCATGGCTGAGCGGCAGGACGAACCTCTCGGAGAAGGCATAGACGAGGCCGAAGGTCATGCTGTCATGGTGCCAGCGGCGGTTGACCGGGTCCTCCTGCATGTAGTGGAGCGTGTCGTGCATCCACCCCATGTTCCATTTGTAGGAGAAGCCGAGGCCACCCTCGCTGACCGGCTTCGTCACGCCCGGCCAGGCGGTGGATTCCTCGGCGATCACCACGGCGCCGGGGCAGCGTTCCGCGACCACGGTGTTCAGCTCCCGCAGGAAGGACACGGCCTCCAGGTTCTCGCGGCCGCCATACTGGTTGGGCACCCATTCGCCCTGTTTGCGGGAGTAGTCGCGGTAGAGCATCGAGGCCACGGCGTCCACGCGCAGCCCGTCCACATGGTAGTGCTCCAGCCAGAACAGGCCGGAGGCGATCAGGAAGCCGCGCACCTCGTTGCGGCCGAGATTGTAGATCAGGGTGTTCCAGTCCTGATGGAACCCCTCGCGCGGGTCGGCATGCTCGTAGAGCGCGGTGCCGTCGAAATGGCCCATGCCGTGAGCGTCCGTCGGAAAATGCGCCGGCACCCAGTCGAGCAGCACGCCGATGCCCGCCTGGTGGCAGCGGTCCACGAAGCGGGCGAAGCCGTCCGGCGTACCGAAGCGGGCGGTGGGGGCGAAGAGGCCCAGCGGCTGGTAGCCCCAGGAGCCGCCGAAGGGATGCTCCATGACCGGCAGCAGTTCGACATGGCTGAAGCCCATTTCGGCCACATAGGGGATCAGGCGGTCGGCGAGGCCATCCCAGTCCGGCGCGTGGCCGTCCTCGGCCTTCCACCAGGAGGTCGGGTGGACCTCGTAGATGGCGATGGGGGCGTCCGGGGCCTGCTTCGCGCCGCGCCGTGCCATCCACTCCGCATCCCGCCATTCATGCGGCAGCGGGTCGGCCACCACGGAGGCGGTGGCAGGGGCCAGTTCCGAGGCGAGCGCCACCGGATCGGCCTTCAGCGGCAGCAGGGTGCCGCCGGGGCCACGGATCTCGTACTTGTAGGCGGTGCCGGGGGGAAGGCGGGGGATGAAGATCTCCCAGATCCCCGCCTCCCGCCGCAGGCGCATCGGGTGGCGGCGGCCGTCCCAGTTGTTGAAATCGCCGACCACGGAGACGCGCTCCGCATTCGGGGCCCAGACGGAGAAGCGCACGCCGGGCACGCCGCCGACCTCCATCGCCTGGGCGCCGAAGACCTTGCCCATCTCCCGGTGCCGGCCCTCGGCGAAGAGGTAGAGGTCCATGTCGCCGAGCAGCAGGCCGAAGCCGTAGGGGTCCTCGGTCTCCTGCACGTCGCCGGGCCATTCGATCCGGAAGCGGTAGCGGCGGCCCTCCGGCAGCGGCGCCTCGAAGACGCCGGCCGGATGGAGGCGTTCCATCGGCGCCAGCACCTCGCCGCTTTCCGCGTCGAGGAGTTCCACGCCTTGCGCGCCCGGCTGGAAGGTCAGCACCCTTCCGTCATGCGGGCCCAGCAGGGCGAAGGGGTCTCCGTGGCGGCCCTCGGTGAGGGCCTGGATGGCGGCGTCATTCCGCATCGGGGATCAGCCTCTCGACGATGGCGGCCAGGCCGCGCAGGGGGAGGGGGAGCCAGGCGGGCCGGTTGGCCGCCTCGTAGCGGATCTCGTAGGCCGCCTTCTCGATCAGGAAGAGGTCGAGCAGCGCCTGTTCGGACGCCTCGGGCACCCAGGGCTTCCCGGCCGCGTGCTCGGCGGCGCGGTAGGCTGCCAGGAAGGCGTCCGAGGCTTCCTGCCGGAAGCGCGCCAGCAGCGCCTCCCGGCGATCCTGCGGCACGGCGGAACTGCTGCCCGTGTCGTGGCTCTGGGCCGCGGCGGCGGCGGCGTAGTCGAAGGATCGCAGCAGCCCGGCCACGTCGCGCAGCGGCGAGCCCTTGGCGCGGCGTTCCTCCAGCGAGCGCGCGGGCTCGCCCTCGAAATCCACGATCACCGCATCGCCCTGGGAGACCAGGACCTGGCCCAGGTGGAAGTCGCCATGCAGGCGGGTCTTGAGTGCGCCATCGGCCGATTGCGCGAGTTCGTGGACCTTGCCGCGCAGGGCATCGGCCTTGCGCCGCAGGGACTTCGCCAGGGCCGCATCCGCCTCCGACAGGTCGGTGGCCTTCTCCAGCAGCTTCAGCGCTGGTTCGAGCTGTTCCAGTGCGCCCTCGGCCCAGGCCGTGCGGTCCGCCTCCCCGGCCGGTTCGGGCGTGAAGGCCGGGTCGTCGGAGGGGCCGGCGAGGACGGCATGCAACTCGCCCAGGCGGCGGCCCAGGGCGGTGGCGAAGGTCAGGTAGCCGGCGAAGGTGTCCTCATGCCCGTCATGGGCCAGCGCGGCCTCGTCCACCGAGCGTCGCAGCCAGTCCAGGGTCCAGCCCCAGCCGTCGCCCTGGTTGCGGACGAAGCCCTGCAGCAGCATCAGCGTGACGGGGGTGCCGTCGGGGGCGGTGCGGACCACCTCGCCCAGCAGCGGCGCGATGTTCTGGAAGCCCACCTCCGTGAGGTGGCGCGTCATCTCGGCCTCCGGATGGATGCCGGGGGCGAGCTTGCGCAGGATCTTCAGCACCACCTGATCGCCGACGATCATCGAGGAGTTGGACTGTTCCGCGGAAAGCCGGCGGATTTCCGGCCCCTCGGGCATCTCGATGTCCTGCAGCAGGGCACTGCCGATGAAGCGGATCTCGCCCTCGTCGCTCCGCGCGGTGCTGTTCTGGCGGAAGTTCACCAGGGCGGCGTGCACGAAGTCGTCGGAGGCGAAGGCGTCGGTCAGATAGCCGACGCGCCGTGTCTGCCGCACGCGGGAGAGGGCAAGCTGGTAGGCGAGCGGGCTGGCGCTGTCGTCGTCCTCCACCGCGGCGAGGGGCAGGCAATAGCGTTCCGTGCGGCCGTGCAGCTTCGCCTCGATCTCGGCGAAGCTGACATAGCGGGCATGCGGGAAGGGAGCCACGGCCTTCAGGCTGACGCCCTCCAGCCTTTCCCCCTTCGAGGCGAACCAGCGGCGCTTGGGCAGATAGGTGGGCAGCACCTCCCGCTCCAGCTCGCGCTTCTGCGCCTCGCCGAAGCTCGTGGAATTGGCGGGAAAGACCAGGGTGCGCAGATCGGGCAAGGGCTCGGGCGCCTTCACATGCCAGGGGGAGGGCCTGCTCCGTGGCCAGCACGAACCAGTAGAAGCCGAAGGGCTGCAGCGTGAGCAGGTAGGTGAGCTGGCCGATCTCCGGGAAGGCGGTGCCGCCCAGCATCTCCACCGGCACGCGGCCGACATAGGCGGAGAGGTCGAGCTCCACCGCCTGTGCCGTGCGGGACAGGTTGAAGACGCAGAGGATGCTCTCCTCCTCGTATTCCCGCACATAGGCCAGGACCTTGCGGTTGCCCGGGTAGAGCAGGCGCATGGAGCCGCGGCCGAAGGCGCGGGAGCGCTTGCGCGTGGCCAGCATGCGGCGCGTCCAGTTCAGCAGCGAATGCGCGTCGCGCGACTGCGCCTCGACATTCACCGCCTGGTAGCCGTAGAGCGGGTCCATGATGACCGGCAGGACGAGGCCCGCCGGGTCGGCCTTGCTGAAGCCGCCGTTGCGGTCGGGGGACCACTGCATCGGCGTGCGCACGCCGTCGCGGTCGCCGAGATAGATGTTGTCGCCCATGCCGATCTCGTCACCGTAGTAGATGACGGGTGTGCCGGGCATGGACATGAGCAGGCCGTTCATCAGCTCGATGCGGCGGCGGTCGTGTTCCAGCAGGGGGGCGAGGCGGCGGCGGATGCCGAGGTTGATGCGGGCGCGCTTGTCGGCGGCATAGGTGTTCCAGAGGTAGTCACGTTCCTTGTCCGTGACCATCTCCAGCGTCAGCTCGTCATGGTTGCGCAGGAAGATCGCCCACTGGCATCCATCGGGGATGTCCGGCGTCTGGCGCAGGATGTCGGTGATCGGGAAGCGGTCCTCCTGCGCGATCGCCATGTACATGCGCGGCATCAGCGGGAAGTGGAAGGCCATGTGGCATTCGTCGCCCTCGCCGAAATACTGCTGCGTGTCCTCCGGCCACATATTGGCCTCGGCCAGCAGCATCCGGTCGGGGTATTCCTCGTCCAGCTTGCGGCGGATCGTCTTGAGCACCGCATGCGTCTCGGGCAGGTTCTCGTTGGTGGTGCCGTCGCGTTCGATCAGGTAGGGCACGGCGTCGAGCCGCAGCCCGTCCACGCCCGCATCCAGCCAGAAGCGCATGATGTTCAGCACTTCCACCATGATGCGCGGATTGTCGAAGTTCAGGTCCGGCTGGTGGCTGAAGAAGCGGTGCCAGAAATAGGCTTTCGCCTCCTCGTCCCAGGTCCAGTTCGACTTTTCCGTGTCGAGGAAGATGATGCGGGTGCCGGAGTAAAGCTCGTCATTGTCCGACCAGACGTAGTAGTCGCGCGCCGGGTCGCCCGGGGGTGCCTTGCGGGCGGCCTGGAACCAGGGATGCTGGTCGCTGGTGTGGTTGATGACCAGCTCGGTGATGACGCGCAGGCCGCGCTTGTGGGCTTCCTCGATGAAGCGCTTGGCCTCGTCCAGCGTGCCGTAATCCGGACTGACATCACGGTATTCGGAGATGTCGTAGCCGTCGTCGCGGCGCGGGGAGGGGTAGAAGGGCAGCAGCCAGAGCGTGTCCACGCCCAGCTCGGAGAGGTAGTCGAGCTTCTCGATCAGCCCGGCGAAATCGCCGATGCCGTCATTGTTAGAATCGAAGAAGCTCTTGATGTGCAGCTGGTAGATGACCGCGTCGCGGTACCAGTGCGGGTCTTCGGTCATGGTCATCTCGATTCGTCAGGTCCCGACAGGGTTCAGGCGCCAGATGGCGAAGGGCAGGTCGGCGGGGTCGAGGCGCAGGTGCTGCGTCTTGCCGGTGAAGGTGAAGCGGTGGCCGCGCATCAGGTCCTCGGCCTCGATCGAGGCGTGGTCGGGCAGGCCCCATTCCCAGAGAGGCACCTCGAAATTCGCCTCCTGCGCGTTGAAGGGGTCCATGCTCACCGCGACCAGGAGGCAGTTCGAGCGGTCCGGCGTCGCCTTGCCGAAATAGAGGATGTTGTCGTTGAAGGCGTTGTAGAAGGTGACGCCCAGATGGCTGTGCAGCGCCGGGTTCTCCCGCCGGATCGCGTTCAGCCGCGTGACCTCCGCGACGATATTGCCGGGGCGGTTGTGGTCCCAGGCGCGGATCTCGTACTTCTCGCTGTCCAGGTATTCCTCCTTGCCCGGGGCCAGCGGCGTCGCCTCGCAGAGCTCGAAGCCGTTGTAGACGCCCCAGAGGCCGGACAGGGTAGCGGCGAGGGCGGCGCGGATCAGGTGGCCGGGGCGGCCGCCGGTCTGGAGGAATTTCGGGTTGATGTCGGGCGTGTTGACGAAGAAGTGCGGCCGGAAGAATTCCTTCGGCGCCGTCGTCGTCAGCTCCGTCAGGTATTCCTGCATCTCGGCCTTGGTATTGCGCCAGGTGAAGTAGGTGTAGCTCTGCGAGTAGCCCACCTTCGCCAGCCGGTACATCACCTTGGGGCGGGTGAAGGCCTCGGACAGGAAGATCGTGTCGGGGAAGCGGGCCTTCACCTCCGCGATCATCCATTCCCAGAAGGGCAGGGGCTTGGTGTGCGGGTTGTCCACGCGGAAGGTGCGGATGCCGCGCTCCGCCCAGAAGAGCACCGAATCCCGCAGTGCGACCCAGAGCGAGGGCATGGCGCCGGCGGCGTAGAAATCGACGTTGACGATGTCCTCGTACTTCTTGGGGGGGTTCTCGGCATATTTGATGGTGCCGTCTGGGCGCCAGTCGAACCATTCCGGATGCTCGCGCAGCCAGGGATGGTCGGGGGAACACTGGATGGCGAAGTCCATGGCCAGTTCCAGCCCGTGGCCGGCGGCGGCCTGGCGCAGCCGCTCGAAATCCTCCAGCGTGCCGAGTTCCGGATGCAGCGCCTCGTGGCCGCCTTCCTCGGAGCCGATGGCATAGGGGCTGCCGGGATCGTCGGGGCCGGGGGTGAGGGTGTTGTTGCGGCCCTTGCGGTTCTTCCTGCCGATCGGATGGATGGGCGGGAAATAGAGCACGTCGAAGCCCATGGCGCGGATGCGCGGGAGCTGGCCGATCACGTCGTCGAAGGTGCCATGACGATGCGGGTCGCCGCTCTGCGAGCGGGGGAAGATCTCGTACCAGCTCGCGAAGCGGGCGGCGGTGCGCTCGGCCTCCACCGGGATCGGCGCGGAGCGGAGGCGGTGCGGGCGGTCGTCGGCGCTGGCCATCATCGCCGCCGTATCGGGGGCGAGCAGCAGGGTGAGGCGCTCCGCATCCGCCGCGTCCAGGAGGCGGGCAGCGAGGGCGGCGAGGCCGGGCGTGTCGGAGCCGGCGTGGTCGGCGGCGGCGGCGACCAGGCGGCGGCCTTCCTCCAGCTCCAGATGCACCGGCACGCCGGCCGCGTGCTTCTTGCTCAGCTCGTCGCGGAAGGCGGCGAAGACGTCGATCCAGGCTTCCAACATGAAGACATGGCGGCCCAGCCGTTCCAGCGGGAAGGTGGCCGCCCAGCGGTCGTTGCTGAGCAGCGCCATGGGCACCTCGTGCCAGTCCGTCTCGTCGGCGGCGCGCCAGAGCAGGGCGGCACTCAGCTTGCCATGGCCGTCGGTGAAGATGTCCGCCTCCACCGGAACCGCCTCGCCCACGATGCGCTTCGCCGGGAAGCGCCCGCCATCCACGGTCGGGGTGATGGCCTCGATGGCGATGCGGGGGCTTTCCACCGCGTCCTCGGCGGGCAGGTCGGCGGCGTCGCGCAGGATGGGCCGGCCGCGCTTCGCTGTGGCGGCGAGCACCGCGCCGGGCTCCAGCCGCAGCGGCGTGCCGGGCACCAGCGCCTGGGCCGAGGGGCCGCCGGGCACGGAGAAGCCGCCCAGCAGGCCACCCAGTTCCGGCAGCACGGACTCGGGCATCAGCTCCCGGCCGTTCTGCGCATCCGGATTGGCCAGGATCAGCGCGGCGGCCTGTGCCGTCCGGGCATCGCGGCCGCTCAGGCGCAGGACCGCCGCCACCGGGGCGCCCGGCGCACTGACGGAGCGGGTCTCGCCACCGGCCATGGGCGCGAGGCCGCGGGCCAGGGCCGTCGCCTCGCGGATGGGGGCGGACAGGTCATAGGGGGCGTTGTCGCGGAGCCAGCTCCAGTCCCCGGGGCGCGCATGGGCCGGGTCGAGCGGCGTGCGGGCGCCGAACTCGAAGCCCATGGGCACGAGGAGCCCATCGCCGAAGCCGGCGGCGAAGGCCAGGGCGCGGCGGGCGATCCGGGTGCGCAGGGCGGGGTCGTGCTGCTCCGTGCCCAGGCGGGTTCCGAAAGGGGCTTCCGGAAAGGCCAGGGGCGGGGCGATGGCGGCGAGGGCGTCGCGCTCCTCGAAGAGCCAGGGGGAGCGGTAGTCCCACCAGGCGGCCGAACTGGCGGTGGCGGCGAAGCCCAGTCCCGCCAGCCGGGGCAGGGCCTCGCGCGGCAGGCCGGTCGTCCAGGCGATGAAGCGGCTGTTGGGAGAAGCAGCGATCAGGCGCCGCCAGGTCTCGGGCGGGATATCCCCAGGGTCCTCGCAGCGGAAGCCCGCCACGCCGGCCTGGCTCCAGTGGCGCAGCCGGTCCGCCCACCAGCCGGACAGGCCCTCGTTCCGCAGATTGCCGCGGACAGTGCCGCGCAGGGCGGGATCGGTGCGTGGATCGGGGCGTTGCCCGGCCGGATCGGCGAACCAGTCCGGATGCTGCGCGCGCAGGGTGCCGTCCTCCGCCACCCGTTCGGGGACGAGGTCCATGAACAGCGCCAGCCCCTCGGCGCGGCAGGCGGTGGCGATGCGGGACAGGGCTTCGGTGCCGTCCTCCCCGGCCTCCAGCAGCGGGTGCGGCCGGTCGTGGTCGGCCACGTGAAACAGGTTGCCGGAGGCACCCGTGGCGAAGACCGGCGGGATCACGACGCCACCGAAGCCCAGCCCGGCGATGCGGGCCAGTTCCGACCCCCAGTCGCGCAGGGGGCCGAGCATCAGGGGGTGGAGATAGTAGAGCGGCGGCATGGAGCGGCCGGCCAGGGCGACGTCATGCGAGGTCTCGGAGGAGGTCTCGTGGCTGTTCATGGTCCTGGGCGCGTTCCGTTCGCCGGTCCCCGGAGCGGTGAGCTCCGGCGGCCGGCTTGGCGAGAGAAAACGGTCATCGCAGCCCCCGGGAGGCCGGCCAAGCGAGCTGGCTCGCAACTGGTCGTGATGCCCCCCGGATGCCCCGATGGGAGTGCAACGCGAGGTGAGCGGATCGGTTGACCTTCATATCCATGCCCATTCGGGCATCCATATCCGTGCCCGTTCGGGCATCCATATCCGTGCCCGTTCGGGCAACGGTCCGGCGGGGGCGGCGTTCATCCGGACATGCGCATCCACACCCTCCATTGCGGCTGCATGCGTCCCTTCGGGGGCGGGTTATGGGATGGGTTGACGCCCGGTCTGGGACCGTCGCGCCTCACCTGCCGGTGCCTCCTTGCGGAGTCCGAGGACGGGTTGGTGCTGGTCGATACCGGCTTCGGCATGGGGGATGTCTTCGACGCAGAAGCGCGCCTGCCCCCCGCCGCCCGCCATGCCACGCGGGTCCGCGTCGCGCCGGAGGATACGGCGATCGTGCAGGTCCGGACCCTGGGCTTCGACCCGAAGGATGTGCGGCATATCGTGATGACGCATCTCGACTACGACCATGCGGGCGGCCTGACGGATTTTCCCTGGGCGACGGTGCATGTGTCGGGGCGGGAGGCGCGGGATGCCCGCGCGCAGCGGGGCCTGATGGGGCCGATGCGCTACCGGCCCGAACAGCTGCGGCGGGACATGCGGGAGCATGACCGGCTCGGCCAGAACTGGTTCGGCTTCGCGGCGCTGCGCGAGGGGTTGCCGCCGGGCTTCGTGCTGGTGCCGCTACCGGGGCATACGGCGGGGCATTGCGGCGTCGCGATCCGCACCGGGGCGGGCTGGCTGCTGCATGCGGGCGATGCGGTCTTCAACCTGCGCGAATTGCGGGCCGCGCCGCGCTGCCCGCCCTTCGCCCTGGCCTACGAGACGATGATGCAGCAGAGCGGGCGCACCGCCGCGGCGACGCAGGCGGCGCTGCGGGCGCTGTTGCGCGCGCATGCGGACGAGGTCCAGGTCACCTGCACGCATGACCCGGTGGCGGACCCGTTCCTGCCGGAGATGGCGACGCGCGCGGCCTGAGGGATCAGCCGCTGCGCCCGAGCCAGCGGGCCAGTCGCGCGGGGGCCTCCGCCATGTCGGCCTCCGGTCCGCAATAGGACAGGCGCAGGAAGCGGTGGCCCCGGTCGGGGTCGAAATCCACGCCCGGCGTGGCGGCGATGCCGGCCTCCGCCAGCATCCGGGCGCAGAAGGCCACGCTGTCGTTGGTCAGGTGGCCGATGTCGCACCAGAGGTAGAAGGCGCCGTCCGCCTGGGCGATGCGGTCGAAGCCGAGGCCGGGCAGGGCGCGCAGCAGGATGTCGCGGCTGCGGGCATAGGTGGCGCGCTTGGCCTCCAGCTCCTCCGCGCAGTCCAGCGCGGCCCGGGCGGCGATCTGTGCCACGTGCGGAGCGGAGATGAACATGTTCTGCGCCAGGCATTCCACCGGGCGGACCAGATCCTCCGGCAGCACCATCCAGCCGATGCGCCAGCCGGTCATGGAGAAGTACTTGCTGAAGCTGTTCACCACCACGGCGCTGGGGCTGAAGGCCGCCGCCGTGGCTTCCTCCACGCCGTAGCTGAGGCCGTGGTAGATCTCGTCCGAGATCAGCCGCACGCCGTTGGCGTGGCACCAGCGGGCGATGGTGGCAAGCTCCATGGGGGCGAGCATCGTGCCGGCGGGGTTGCAGGGCGAGGCGACGATCAGGCCGGCGGGGAGCGGGTCCAGCTTCTCCAGCATCGCCACGGTGGGCTGGAAGCGCGTCGTGGCGTCGCAGGGCAGGGTGAGCGGGCGCATCCCCAGCGCCGTGAGGATATTGGCATAGGGCGGGTAGTAGGGCGCCGCCATGGCCACCGTGTCGCCCGGGTCGAAGGCGGCGAGGAAGGCCAGCGGGAAGGCGCCGGAGGCGCCGACCGTGACGGCGATGCGGTCCACCGGCACGGGCTGGCCGTAATGGCGGGCGTAGCGGAGCGCAATGCCTTCGCGCAGGGGGCGGAGGCCGAAGGCTTCCGTGTAGCCCATCGGCTCACCGGCCAGCAGGGCCTTCGCCGCCGCCTCGGCCGCGCCGCGCGGGGCGCCGGTGCCGGGCTGGCCGACCTCCATGCGGATCACCCCCGGGGCGCCCGGGGGCAGCGCGGCGGCCCGGGCATTGGCCGCCGCGATCACGTCCATCACCAGGAAGGGCGGCGCCTCGGCGCCGCGTCCCACCTTGAGGCCGGGGCCCGGCGCGGGATGCCCTTCCGCCATCCGGGTCAGTTCCCCCGGCCCATGAGGGCCAGTCCGCCACCGTGCTGGTCCACCGCCGCCTGGCAGGTGGCGACATTGCCGGGCAGGTAGTCGGGGCAGCCCACCGCGGCGCCGCGCCCGGGCTCGGGCACCGCCGCCAGGGCCTCGGCCAGGCTGCCGCGCCGGGCGAGGGCCTGCGCCGCCGGGAGGGCGGCGGCCAGGGGCGCGCTGTCCTGCCCCGAGCCGGCGCCGGCATAGCGGAAGGCCTTGATGTTGACGTTGCTGATCAGCACCGGCGAGAGCAGGGGCGGCGTGATCCCGCCCGGCCTTGGCGCGGCGGCGAGCAGGAAGCCCATGCCCGGCACCATGCGGCCGGTGCCGAAGAGGTTGTTCATGGTGAAGTTGCAACTGACCGCGCCGCCGTCCCGGTCCAGGACCACGAGCGAGGAGGAGGCGGGCAGGGGCGGCGCGTTCCCGGCCGGGGGCGGCGGGTTGGCCAGCAGCGCGGCGGGGTCGGCGCCGCCACGCGCCGCGCTGGCGGCGGCGAGGCCGCGCGCCTGTGCCGTCGCGGGCGATTCGCCGTTGCGCAGGGCCTGGAAGGTGACGGCCGCCGCCACGCCGCCGGTGCTGGCGAGGGGGGCGAAGGCGGCGAGGTCGTTGCCGGCCCGGACGGTGAGCGGCTGTTGCAGGCGCGGGATGGCGTCGCGCAGGTCCTCCACCCGGAGGCCGCCGCCGGCGGGGCCGGAGCCCTCGGCAAGCTGCCGCGCCATGGCGCCCAGATACAGGTCCCCGACGCCGGTGGTGCGGAGGCGGGACAGGGTATTGGCCAGTTCCGGCTGCACGAGTTGCGAGCCCTCGGCGGTGACGCCGCCGAACACCGCCCCGGCGCGCGGGTCGGCGAGCAGCGGGGCGCCCACCGTGGCGAAATCCGCAGCCAGCGGGCGGGACACCTGGGCGCCGAAGCGGGCCAGCGTCTCGGCCGGGGCCACCAGCTCCTCGAAGGGGCGGCGCCCGGCGCGGGCCTGCAGCGCATAGAGGCCGCGTGCCATCAGCGGCACCGCCGCCGGCCGGTCCGCGCCCGGGCTGGAGTGGCTCGGCGCCTCGGCGGGGAAGGTGATGGCGTCGGTGGTGCCCCGGCGCGGGTCGAAGGACAGGCAGGCCCCGCCGCCGCCGAGACCGGCGCGGGAGGGCAGTGTGACGGTCATCACCAGCGCCGCCGCCGTGGCCGCGTCGGCGGCCGAGCCGCCACGGGACAGGACGTCGCGCGCCACCAGCACCGCGCGCGGGTCATCCGCCGCCGCGCCGCCAAGGAAGCCGGTGACATAGCCCGGCTGTCCGGGCTGCGCCCCGCCGGTCAGGCCCAGGCTCTGGCTGACGCGGTCGATGGTCGAGCAGCCGGACAGGGCCAGGCTGGCGGCCAAGCCCAGGCACAGCGCCCGGAGGGGGAGGCGGCGGGAGAGGAGGCCCGTGCCCCGATTCCCCGGGCTTCGTCGCCCCTGGCCCGGCCCGTAGCGGCCCCGTTCTGGGCCTCGTTCTGCACCGCCCTGACCATGCTGCTGTCCAATCTCCCTGACCGGTTCGGCACGCCGGCTCGACTGTGGCAGTGGCGAAGGCCCCCGGCCGGGGGCCTCCTCCGGATGGCCTGCCGGACGATGCCGGCATGGCCCCGGTGCCCTTGGGAGGCTGCCCTGCCCCTGGAACACGAATGGCGCCTTAAACGCCTTCCCAGCCAGCGGCAACCGGGCAGATCCCGTTGCGAAAGCGACATGTGGCGCCTGCGTGTGCTTGCCGTGGCCCGCGATTCCCCGGACGATGCTCGGCGAAGCCCATGGGGCTGCGTGACGGGCCGGCTTGCCTCGCAGGCCCCGGGAATGGCACCTGCCCGGATCGCAACCGCGCGACGCGCGTCTCGGAAGGACATGATTCATGCGGACACGGATCGCCGCCGGCCTGCTCCTGGCCTTCTCCGGCCTTGCCGCCGCGCCCCTGCCGCCCTTCGCGATAGGAAGCGCGCGGGCGCAGGAGGCGTCCTTCAGCTCGGCGCAGCGCGAGGAGATCGTGCGCATCCTGCGCGAGGCCCTGCGCACCGACCCGACCATCCTGCGCGACGCCGTGGCGGCCATGCAGCAGTCGCAGCAGGCCGAGCAGGAGCGCGGCCGCCGCGATGCCATCCAGACCCATGCCGAGGTGCTGCTGCGCGATCCGGCCGATCCGGTGAAGGGCAACCCGGCCGGCGATGTGACGGTGGTGGAGTTCTTCGATCCCCGCTGCGGCTATTGCAAGGCGCTGGCGCCGACCATGCAGGAGCTGCTGTCGAAGGACGGCAAGCTGCGCGTGGTGATGAAGGCGATCCCGATCCTGGGACCGAACAGCGTGCTCGCCTCCCGCGCCCTGCTGGCGGCGCAGCGGCAGGACAGGTTCGTGCCGCTCTATGACCGGCTGATGCAGTTGCGCGCCGAGCCGACCGAGGCGGTGCTGCAGGCGGAGGCGCAGAAGCTGGGCCTCGACTGGGCAAGGCTGCGCCGTGACATGGACGACCCGGCCATCGAGGCGCGGCTGCAACAGAATGTGCGGCTGGCCCAGGCCCTGTCGATCGAGGGCACGCCGGCACTGGTGATCGGCGACACGCTGGTGCCGGGGGCGGTGGATCTGGCGACGCTGCAGCGCCTTGTGACGCAGGCGCGCGGGCGGGGCTGAGGGAAGGATCAAGGGAAGGGCGGGGGAGAGGAGGATGCGGACCGGGCCGATACCGGGCCATGACGGGGGCCTTTGTCATGGCTCCCATCACGGCCCCGTATCGCGCGCGGTGCCGGCGGGGCGGCCGCATGCCAGGAAAGGCCCATGCCGCCTCGCGGAAGAAGCCGCCTTCTTCCGCGAGGCGGCATGAGAAGCCAGCTCCCGCGTTTTCCGGTGCGGCTGCCGGTGCCGGACCTCGCCCCGTTCCAGGCGGGCAACCTGCTGCCGGGGGTCTGGTCCTTCCAGGCGGCGCGGCCGGGGCCGCATGTGGTGGTCACCGCCCTGATCCATGGCAACGAGATCGCCGGGGCCATCGTGCTGGCGGACTGGCTGCGGCAGGGGCTGCGGCCCTGGGCCGGGCGGCTCAGCCTGGTCTTCGCCAACCTCGCTGCCTTTGCCCGCTTCGATCCGGACGACCCCACCATGTCGCGCTTCGTGGAGGAGGACCTGAACCGGCTCTGGGCACCGCATGTGCTGGATGGCCCGCGATCCTCGCTGGAACTCGCCAGGGCGCGGGAGCTGCGCCCGCTGGTGGAGGGCGCCGACGTGCTGCTCGACCTGCATTCGATGCTCTGGCCCTCCGACCCGCTGCTGCTGGTCGGGCGTTCCGTCCGGGCGCAGGAACTGGCGCTGTCGCTGGGCACGCCGCCGGTCGTGGTGGCCGATGACGGGCATGCGGACGGGTTGCGGCTGATCGACTATCCCCGGTTCCACGACCCGGCCTCCGGTGCCTGCGGGCTGCTGGTGGAGGGCGGCGCGCACTGGGAGCCGGAGACGCCGGAACTGCTCGACCGCTGCGGCCGCGCCCTGCTGCGCCGTCTCGGCCTGATGGAGCCGGGCCCGCCCGGGATGGCCTCATCCGGGATGGCCTCATCCGGGGCGGCGCCGGCCGCCGGGCTCTGGCGCGTGACCCGCACGGTGACGGCGCGGCGGCACGGCTTCGCCTTCACCGGGGATTTCCGCGGTGGCACGATCATCCCGCGCCGGAACACGCTGATCGCCCTGGATGGGGAAGAGGAGATCCGCACCCCCCATGACGACTGCCTGCTGGTGATGCCCAGCCCCCGGGTGCTGCTGGGGCATACCGCCGTCAGGCTCGCGGCGCGGTGCTGAGCTGAACGGCGAAGGGCGCCCCGCGATGGGGACGCCCTTCCGGACCGTCCGCTTGCCTCAGCGGCGGCGCTTCTTCTTCTGGTTCTGGTGCCGGGCCTGCTGCGGCGCGGCAGGAGCCGGAGCAGGGGCCAGAGTGGGGGTGGGGTTGGGGGTGGGAGCGGGCGGGGCGAGGGTCTCGGGCGCGAAGGTCGCCTGCATCCGCGTCACCGCCTTCTGCGCGGCGGCGAAATCCCGGCTCCGCAGCAGGATCTCCACCAGCCGCAGATGGGCGTTGGTGTCCTGCGGAGCCTGTTGCAGGACGCGCTCCATGTAGCCACGGGCGGCGGGCAGGTCGCTCCGGCGGATCGCGAGGTCGCAGAGCCGGCGCAGGACGTTCAGGTCCTCCGGCGCCAGGGCCAGGGCCGCCTCGACGCGCTGCTTCGCCCCCTCCAGGTCGTTCTGCGCCTGCAGGACCTGGGCGAGCTTCAGGAGCGAGCCGACATCCTCCGGTGCGGCCGCCACGGCGCGCTCCGCCCATTGCCGCGCCTCGGACCGGCGGGACTGGCGCAGCGCGAGGTCCGTGAGCTGGTGCAGGGCCGCCCGGTTGCCCGGGTCGCGGACGAGGATCTCCTCCAGCACCTGCTCGGCCTCGCCCGGGTCGTCCGCCTGGGTGGCGGCGCGGGCGAGGTTCAGGGCGGCGCCCAGATCCTGCGGGGCAAGGTCGCGGGCCTGGCGGGCCAGGCGATAGGCTTCCTCGACCCGGCCCTGTTGCATCAGCAGGCCGCTGAGGCGCTGGGCGGGGGCCGGATGCTTCGGATGATGTGGCAGAAGGGAGCGGAAGATCGCCTCGGCGGCCTCCAGCTCCTGCTGCCGGTGCATCACGGCGGCGAGGTGTAGCGCCGTGTTCAGGTCATGCGCGGGGGCGGCCGCGCGGGCCTGCTCCGCATACTGCCGCGCTTCCTCCAGCCGGCCCGCCACCAGGGCCTCCTGGCTCTGGCGGCGCAGGGCCTGCGGGTCGTGTGCGGGCTCCAGGCCGGTGGCGCCCGTGGTTCCGGCGGTGTGCTGCAGGACGGCTTCTTGCATCGCGGCTTATCCCCTTCTGGAAGCCATGCCCGCCCTGGGGGACAGGCTCCGGCCCCGTCGCGCATCCCGCGGGAGAGGCCGGTTCCGGCCGGTGCCCCGGTTCCGGATGGGCCGGCGGGTTCCCGTGTCAGCCAGGGGCCGCTCCTCGTGGGTTCCACACGCGCAGGGGCCAGTGTGGTGGTGGTGGCTGAGCATATGCAACGTGAAGTCGCCGAAACACAAGAAGTACTCTTATGGGTTGTTAATCTTCGCCTGAAAACAAGGCACTCGTCGGCCGTCCCTCAGCCCGGCTCTCCCTCGACAGGCAGCTTCCCGACCTCCCGGATCAGCGCCGCCATTTCCGCCGCCGCTGCCACGATCTCTGTCTCCTCCAGCCCCTTGGCCACCAGGGCAACGCCGCTCCGGTCCGGGCGGTAATAGGGGTAGGAGCCGATATCCAGCGTGGGATGGCGCGCCTGGATGGCGCCCAGCCCCTCCGCGATCTGCCCCTCGTAGAGCCCGTCCGCATGCACGCTGCGCGAAAGGACCGGGCGGCCGCCGGTCAGGCCGGGCGCCAGGGCCTCGAACATCGCCTGCATGATCCGGGGCACGCCGGCCATCACATGCACGTTGCCGATGGTGAAGCCCGGGGCCACGGAGACCGGGTTGGGGATCAAGGTGGCACCGCGCGGGATGGTCGCCATGCGCTGCCGGGCCGCGTTGAACTCGGTGCCCTGCTTCTCGTAGTGGGCGGTGAGCAGCGCCATGGCTTCCGGATGCTTTTCCCACGGCACGCCGAAGGCGCGGGCGATGCATTCGGCGGTGATGTCGTCATGGGTCGGCCCGATGCCGCCGGTGGTGAAGACATGGTCGAAGCGCGGGCGGACCGCGTTCACTGTCTCCACGATGACCTCCGGCACATCGGGGATCACCCGCGCCTCGCGCAGCGGGATGCCGATCTCTCCCAGCCGCGTGGCGAGGAATTGCAGGTTGGCGTCCCGGGTGCGGCCCGAGAGCACCTCGTTGCCGATGATCAGGAGGCAGGCGGTGGGGTTGGCGGACAAGGCGGGGCACTCCGGCCGGCGGTTCGGGGGACGCCAGAGTGCCAGCTTCCGCGCGGAGGGAAAGTGCCATGCCAGGGGACGTTGCGCGGGTGGCTGGCCCCCGGGGAGAGGCTCTGCCTCTCCCGCAGGCCCCCCACTTCGCCCATGACCTTGGGGGTGGGAGCGAAGCCGGTCCCCGGACCCCGGGCTTTCGTGGGTGCCAGTGGTGGCCGCCGGCCTGCGGGCTGTCCCGGGGAGCAGGTGGCTCAGCGGGGCGGCCCAGAAAAACAATGCTCCGTCCAACCGGTGGCGCCCGCAGCCACCGGAGAGCCAATGAACGGAAGGTCCAGGATCAGGCGTATAGTTTTGACCAGTTTCCTGGGGGATGAGGAGGGCGGGGCCTTTTCCCTCGGGACGCGGAACGGCGGACGGGCGCAGGCCGGGGTCAGAGGAAGTCGCGGAGCAGCGCGACCAGTGGCTTGTCCGCCGGGGGCATGGGGTAGTCGGCCAGTTTCTGCGGGCGCACCCAGGCCAGGGCCTGGCCCTCGCGGGATTCCGGCGTTCCCTCCCAGCGGCGGCACAGATAGAGCGGCATCAGCAGGTGGAAGCCGTCATAGGCGTGGCTGGCGAAGGCGAAGGGGGCGAGGCAGGTTTCCGCGACATCGATGCCCAGCTCCTCCCGCAACTCGCGGATCAGCGCCGCCTCCGGCGTTTCGCCGGGGTCCACCTTGCCGCCAGGGAACTCCCAGAGCCCGGCCAGGGCCTTGCCTTCCGGGCGCCGGGCCAGCAGTACCCGCCCGTCCGCGTCGATCAGCGCACAGGCGGAGACCAGCAGCAGGCGCGAGCCGCCGGGCGGGACGGGCTGTTCCGCCAGGACCGGGGCAGGGGCGGGTTCGGCCGGCGTCGAGAGTTCCGCCCGGCCGGCGCGGAAGAGGCGGACGGGCAGGCGGGCGTTGCGGGCGGAGAATTCCTGCTCCCCGGTGCCCGTCTCGACGAAGCCGATCCGCCGCAGCACGGCGGCGGAGCGTTCGTTCTCCACCAGCGCGCTGGCCTGCAGCGTGTCGAGCTCCAGGTTGGCCAGGGCCCAGCGGGCGAGGCGCCCCGCGGCTTCGTTGGCGATGCCCCGCCCCCAGTAGCGCCGCCCGACCCAGTAGCCGAGGGCGGCGGTGCGAGGGGCGGCGGCATCGGGGCGGGTCAGCGCGACGCAGCCGACGAGCTGCTCGCGCCCCTGGGCTTCCTCCACGATGGCGAGGTGCCATGCCTTTCCGGCCGCGATCTGCGAGCGGGTGGAGCCGATCCAGTCATCCGCCAGTTCGCGCGGATAGGGGAAGGGGACGCGCGCCAGCATGCGCGCCACCTCCCAGTCGTTCACCAGGCGATGCAGGTCGGCCGCATCCGTCGGACGCAGGGGCCGCAGCAGCAGCCTTTCCGTCCGCAGCGGCGGGAAGAGGGACGCATCCTCCTCCGCCACCGCGGCCGAACGCTCGGTCAACGCCGCCACCATCCCGCGCGGCGCGCCTGGGACGGTGAGGTTCCGTCGAGGACCACGGGCTTCACCGGCTCTCCCACGACGGGCCCGGCCGTGTCCGGCATGGCGCCTGTGGTGTCCGGCTCCGCCCCGGCCGGTTCGGTGGCCGGGGTTTCGGGGGTGGTTGCCGCAGGCGCCTCTGCCTCGGGGATGGCCACCTCGGAGGCCGGGGCTTCGGAGGCCGCCGCTTCAGGGGCAGGGGCCTCCACGACGGCTTCCGACAGGTTGGCGATGACCACGGTCTCCTCCACGCCGGCCACAGCCGGTGCCTCGAGGGCCTGTGGGGCCACATCCTCACCGCTCAGCACGGCCGGGGCTTCCGGCGGCGGCCCGGTGGTGATCGACACGGCCAGCGGCGGCAGTTCACCGGTGGTCAGGCGGCGGGCAGCGGCCTCGGCGGCGGCCTCGGCGGCGGCCAGGGCATCCATCACCGGGTCATAGGCCCCGCCGAAGGGGTCGGCCGGGGTCGGCCCGGTGTAGCGGCTGGCGGAACGCTCGCCACGGCGCGGCGCGGGTTCGGAGGACTGCTCCTCCGTCTGATCGGCGCCTTCCTCCTGGCGGCGCCGCCCGCCCCGACGGCCACGGCGGCGGCTACGGCTCTCCTCGCCACGCTCGTCCGGCTGGGCCTCCGGGGACTTCTCCCCGTCCGGCCCGGCGGCTTCCGCTCCGGCGGTGTCGGCGGCGGGCTGGGCCTCGCCGGAAGGCTGGTCGGGCGGGCCGGCCTCGTCCGCCGGGATCGCCTCATCCCCGGCCTCGCCTTCGCCCTCGGCCTCGGCATCCGGACGATCGCCGCCCTCGCGGCGGCCGCCACGGCGGCGGCGGCGGCGGCGGCGGCCGTTCTCGCCCTTCTCCTCCGCCTTGCCCTCGGGCCTGTCCTCCTCGGCCGTGACGGCCTCGGCTTCCAGCTCCTCGGTCTCCTCCGGCTCCTCGGCCACCGGCTCGGGCGCGTAGTCCATGCGCAGGGCGGGGGCGTGGTTCGCCGGCTGCGGCGCCGGCATGGTCTGGGCCTTCAGCCGCTCGATGCGGAACTGGGCCTCGGACATCTCATGCTCGCCCGCCAGCATGACATGCATGTTGAAGCGCGCCTCGATATTGGCGAGCCATTCGCGCTTGTTGTTCAGGATGTGCATGGCCACCGGCTCGGCCGCATGGACCAGGATCTCGGAGGCGCGGCGCTTGGCGCCTTCTTCCTCGATCCCGCGCAGGACGTGCAGCGCGCTGCTTTCCAGCGAGCGCACGATGCCCCGGCCCTGGCAGTGCGGGCAGGTCATGAAGGCGTGCTCGGTCAGGCTGGGGCGCAGCCGCTGCCGGCTCATCTCCAGCAGGCCGAAATGGCTGATGCGGCCGACCTGGATGCGGGCGCGGTCGGTGCGCAGCGATTCCTTGAGGCGGCGCTCGACCTGGGCGTCGTGCTTGCTCGACTCCATGTCGATGAAGTCGATGACGATGAGGCCGGCGAGGTCGCGCAGGCGGAGCTGGCGGGCGATCTCCTCCGCCGCCTCCATGTTGGTGCGCAGCGCCGTGTCCTCGATGTGCCGGTCGCGGGTGTTGCGGCCGGAGTTCACGTCGATGGCGACCAGCGCCTCGGTCTGGTTGATGACGATGTAGCCGCCGGAGCGGAGCTGGACCACCGGCGACATCATGGCGTCGAGCTGCTGCTCCACCCCCGCCTTGACGAAGAGCGGCACCACCGGGTCGCGGTAGAGGCGCACGCGCCGCTCATGCTGCGGCATGATCATGCGCATGAAGTCGCGGGCCTGCTTCCAGGCGGCCTCGCCCTCGACCTCCACATCGTCGATGTCGCGGCCGTAGCTGTCGCGCAGCGACCGCTTGATGAGGTCCGCCTCCTCGTAGATCAGGGCCGGGGCAGTGGAATGCATCGTCCGCTCGCGGATGTCGTCCCAGAGGCGCAGCAGGTATTCGCCGTCGCGCCGGATCTCCGGCTTGGGGCGCTGGGCGCCGGCGGTGCGGACGATGATGCTCATGCCCTTGGGCAGGTTCATCTCCTCCACCGCCTCGCGCAGGCGCTTGCGGTCGGCGACCTGGGTGATCTTGCGCGACACGCCGCCGCCGCGCGGCGAGTTCGGCATCAGCACGGAGAAGCGGCCGGCGAGGGAGATGTAGGTGGTCAGCGCCGCGCCCTTGTTGCCGCGCTCCTCCTTCACGACCTGCACCAGCATGATCTGCCGGCGGCGGATCACCTCCTGGATCTTGTAGTGGCGCAGGAAGCGGGGCGGGATGCGGCGCTCGCGGCCGCGCTCCTCCTCGCCATTGCCCTCGGCATCGCCGCCCAGGGTCTCGGGGGGGATCTCAGGCGCGTCGTCGAGCACCAGGGCATCGCCCGCCTCGCGCACCGGATCGCCCTCGGAGACCTGGTCCACATGCATGGACATGGGCTGGGCCCGGCCGGGGCGGGTGGTGTCGTCCGTGCCTTCCGGCGCGTCTTCCGCCCGTGCTTCTCCCTGCTCCCCATCGGGCCCGGGCGCCGCCTGCGCCGGCTCATGAGCGGTGGATTCGGAGGGCGCGGCCTCCGTGGTGGCCTGGGCGGGGGCGGTCTGGGCGGGGGCGGTCTGGGCGGGGGCGGTCTGGGCGGGGGCGGTCTGGGAAGGAGCGGCGGCGGGGAGGGGGGCGGTTTCCTCCCCCGCTTCGCGCGGCGCCTCGGGGATGGCTTCGCCGAAGACCTGGTGCGGGCCGGAATCCACGACGTCGGCGGCTGGCGTCAGGGCGGCGCCGGCCTGCTCCTCCGGTGCGGCTGTCTCCGTGCCGGCCGGTTCCGGGGAGGCCGGGCTGCCGGAACGCTGCCGGCCGGAGCGGGAGCCGGAACGGCCTTCCCGTGCATCGCGGCGGCGCAGGTCGCGGTCATCCTCGGGGGCCGGACGTTCGGCGGCGGTGTCGAGTTCCGCCTCGTCCTCATCCTCCTCCTCGGCCTCCATCGCCTGCATCTCCAGCAGGCGCTGCCGGTCGGCGACAGGGATCTGGTAGTAGTCGGGGTGGATCTCGCTGAAGGCCAGGAAGCCGTGGCGGTTGCCGCCATACTCGACGAAGGCCGCCTGGAGGCTCGGCTCCACGCGGACCACCTTCGCCAGGTAGATGTTGCCCTTGAGGGGGAGGCGGTCAGCCGCCTCGACGTCGAAGTCCTCGATCCGGTTGCCATCCATCACCACCAGCCGGGTCTCTTCCGGGTGGGAGGCGTCGATCAGCATGCGCTTGGTCATGGAAGCGTGTGCTCCGCGACAGCCGCCTGCCTCTGAGGGCGGCGGCGTCGGCTCGGTTGTGGGATGCGGAGCGGAAGCCGGCGCAGGGCATCGTGGCGATTCGCGATAGGCGCGTCGTCGCGGCCATGCCGGTCCCGTCCTCACTCTCGCAGGGCGCAGCCCGGGAAAGGGCCGGCCCGATGGTTGGGCGCACCGCGCGCAGGCCCCGCGCGCATCGCGGGATCGCGGCGCAAGCGGGCCGGTGGCAGGCGCGCGGAGGGCTGGCAGGATTCCAGGGTTGCCTGGCAAAGAGCGCCCATGCGCGCCGAGGGACGCACCGGCCGGGGGATCGGGAACCCGCGCTCTCCCGGAGGAACGGCCGCCTGTCGTGGCGGGCACGGTCTGCCAGCCACCGGCGCCAGTCCGGGCGCACGGATCGTCGCGTCAGGGCCGATCCATCCAGGCCGGCCGAGGCGCATCGTCCCCCCACCGGCGACTTGCCGCCGGGGCAAGCCACCATAGGCAGGGCTGGAGTCCACCACAAGGCTGCATTTCCGGGACATCCCTGGACATCGGCAAGGCGAGGCCCGGTTCGTTGCGCCGTTCGTTGCGTTGGGGGCGGGCAGGCTGTGGCGCCGGGTGCGGCAGGGCCGGAGGGCAGGCATGCGGCATGGCGCGGAAAAGGGCGGCCGGGCCGGGGTGACAGCCGGGGGCGGCGGGGACATGCTCAAAGGCATGGTAACCTTGACGAAGGGGACGGACAGCCGCCCCGCGTCGTCCTCCGCCGTGCTGGAGCCGGACGAGGCGATCCCAAGACCCCATCCCCCGCTCTGGCTGCTGGCCCTTGTCACCTTCTCCGGCACGCTGGCCATGCACATCTTCGTGCCGGCCCTGCCGAGCGCGGCCCGCAGCCTCGGGGTCACAGCCGGGGCCATGCAGGGGGCGATCACCTTCTACCTGATCGGGCTGGCCTGCGGGCAGCTCTTCTATGGCCCGCTCGCCGACCGCTTCGGGCGGCGGCCGGTGCTGATCTCGGGGCTGATGCTCTATACCTTCGCAGGGCTGGTGGCGCTCTTCGCCCCAGGCATCGGCAGCCTGTCCGTGGCCCGTTTCTTCCAGGCGCTGGGCGGCTGCGCCGGACTCGCCCTGGGGCGGGCCATGGTGCGCGACACGGCGGAGCCGCAGACCGCGGCCTCGCGGCTGGCGCTGCTGAACCTGATGGTCTCCGCCGGGCCGGGGCTGGCGCCGGCCGTGGGCGGGGCGCTGGTGGCGCTGTTCGACTGGCGGGCGATCTTCGGCCTGCTGGCGGCGGTGGGGCTGGGGCTGCTGCTGCTGTGCTGGCGGCGCCTGCCGGAGACGGGGCAGATGCGGGCCGGCATCCGGGCGGGCCATGTGATGCGCGACTATCTGCGCCTGCTGCGCTCGCCCGCCTTCCTGGGCTTCACCCTGGGCGGGGCCTGCACCACCACCAGCATGTACGGGTTCATCTCGGCCTCGCCCTTCATCTTCGTGAACGAGCTGCACCGGCCGGTGCAGGAGGTGGGGCTCTACCTCGCCGTCATGGTGCTGGGCCTCTCGGCGGGCAGCCTGGTCGCCAGCCGGCTGGTGCGGCATTCGGGGATCGACCGGGTGATGCTCGGCTCCAGCCTGGCGGGGCTGCTCGGCGCCTGCCTGTTCCTCGGCGTGGTGCTGTCGGGGCATATGAGCGTCGCGCTGATCATGCCGCCGCTGGTGCTCTTCACCTTCGGCAGCGGCATGGCCAGCCCCATGGCGCTGACCCGGGCCATCAGCGTGAACCCGACCGTGATCGGCTCGGCGGCCGGGCTCTATGGCTGCGCGCAGATGGCTTGGGGTGCGCTGTGTTCCGCCCTGGTCGCCATCGGCGGCGACCCGGCGGTGGGCGCGGGGCTGGTCCTGGTGGGCGGCTGCGCCATCGGCCAGTTCGGGTTCTGGATCGCCGGGCGTTCGCGACGGGCCGCCGCATCCCGGGGGGCGGAGGCGCGTTAAGCCGGTGCCTTCAGCAAAAGGAGCACGGGCCATGGCGGATGCGAGCGCGATCAAGGAGCACATGGAGATCATCGGCGCGGATGGGGGCCATATCGGCACGGTCGATCACGTCATCGGTGACCGTATCAAGCTCACCAAGACCGACCGCGGCTCGGGCGGGAAGCACCATTACCTGCCGCTCGGCCTGATCGAGGACGTGGATGGCGGCAAGGCCCGCGCCTCCTTCAAGGCGGAACTGGTGGAGGATTTCTGGGAAACCGAGGACGCCTGAGCGGGCCTGCTCCCCGTTGTCCCGCCCGTCTGATGTCCTGAATCCGATGTCCTGAACCTGGGTGGGTGTCCCCGGCTGGCATGTCATGGCCGGCCGGGGGATGTTCCGGTGTCGGCCATGGCGGATCTGTCACAGATTCCGACGCTGATGTGACTTTCCGGCCATGGGCTTTGCGGCCAAGAGTGAGGCTCGTGACGGACAGGGGAAAGCGGATTGCGGCGTTTGTGGCGGGTGATCAAGGAGAGCGTCTTCCTCTTCTTCGAGGATGACGCGATGACACGGGGCGCGGCCATCGCCTATTACGCTATCTTCTCCGTGGCCCCCATCCTGGTGATCGCCGTGGCGATCGCCGGCTATGTCTTCGGCGCCGAGGCTGCCCAGAAGGCCGTCGAGGTGCAGCTGAACGACATCGTGGGGCCGCAGGCAACGGATTTCGTGCTGTCCCTCCTGCGCAGCGCCAGCCATTTCGGCTCCGGCCTGACCGCCACGCTGATCAGCATCGTCGGCATCCTGGTCACCGCCAGCGGGCTCTTCAGCGCCGTCGAGGCCTCGCTGAACGCCATCCTGGACGTGCCGCCGCCCCGTTCCACGGTCTGGGCCCTGGTGCGCACCCGGCTGCTGGGAGTCGGGCTGGTGATCAGCGTCGGCTTCCTGCTGATCGTGCTGTTGCTGGCCAATGCGGTGGTGGCCGCGCTGCGGGTCTATGTGAACCTGCTGCCCTGGACGCAGATCCTGCTGCAACTGGTGAACACCGCCGTTTCCTTCCTGCTCCTGAGCCTGGCCATCGGCGTCCTGTACCGGGTTCTGCCGAACCGGTGGCTGAGCTGGCGGGAGGTGATGGTGGGGGCGGTGGTGACGGCCGTGCTGCTGCTGTTCGGCCGCTTCGGGATCAGCCTCTATCTGAGCCAGGCCAGCGTCGCCTCCACCTATGGGGCGGCGGGGACGCTCTTCGTGATGCTGCTCTGGATGTACTATTCCACGCTGATCTTCCTGTTCGGCGCGGAATGCGTGAAGTGCTATGCCCGCCATTATGGCAGCAGCCGTATCCGGCGGAAGGGGATGGCCGACGAGGCTTCGGTCGCCGCCCATCCCGCGGAGGGGGCCGGGATCTTCCCGGCCCGCCCCCTGGCACACCCCGGTGCGCCTCAGGCGAAGGCGAGGTCGTAGCTGACCGAGTGGTTCCAGGTGATGGCGGTCGCCGCCTCGGCATGGAAGGTGCCGTTCACCTCGATCCCCTGCAGGTAGAGGTTGCGGTCGGCGCTGGCGCTGCCCTCGTAGAGGTCGTTGATGAAGGCGATCTCGACCTTGTGGGTTCCGGAAGTGAAGTCCCCGGTGAGGGTGATGTCCTGCGTCTGGCCTTTGGCATGGGAAGCGGTCACGGTATAGGCGGCGTCGCCCACCTGCTGCCCATCGACCTTCACCACCATCTGCGCATCGCCCTTGTAGGCGTCCTCGGACACCCGCAGCGTGATCGTGTCGGTGTTGCCGGCGATGGAGGTGCTGACATTGCTGCTGGAGGAGCTGGCCGTCGAGCTGGTGCCGGAGGAGGCAGTGCTGGACGAGCTGGTGCTGGAGGCGCTGAAGTTCAGGTTGAAATCGGCCGTGTAGTTGTAGGTCATGTTGGCCTTGGCGCTGGAATACAGGGTGCCGTCCACCGTGATCCCGTTCAGGTAGAGGTTCCGGTCGCCGCCGCTGCCGTTGAGGTCGTTCAGATAGGTGACCGAGACCTTGTGCGTGCCGCTGCCGAAATCGCCGGTCACGGTGATGTCCTGGGTCTGGCCGGCGGCGTGGGAGGCCGTGGCGGTCAGGACGTCGCTCACCACCTTGTCGTCCACGCGGACGATGAACTGGGCATCGCCCTGGTAGGCGTCCTCGGAGACATGCAGGACGATCTTGTTCGTCGCGGCGGTGGTGCTCTCCTCGGCCACCGTGGCGGTCGCGGCGGTGCCGACCTCGACCACCAGCGGGTGGTCGGAGAGGGAGACCTGGACGCTCTTGGTGTTGGAGAAGCTGGCGATCGCCGTGCTGCCCAGCAGCGGGTCGTAGATCGTGCCGGACTGGGCGCTGTCGAAGGTGATGGTGACCGTCTGGCTGGCGATGGAATAGGCGCTGTGGGTGGACGTGTTCCAGATGGTCGGCTCGTTCCACAGGACGAGGTCGTAGTTGCCGGAGCTCTTCTGCAGCAGCATGTCCTGGCCCTCGGTCGGCATGCCCTGGAGGGTGTAGCCGAGATTGGTCAGGGAGACGCCCACCGTCTCCGCCGCCGGGTCGGACAGGATGCTGTTCAGGTTGTGCAGGGCGGTGGCGGCCTGCTTGGGCGTGCCGTCGGCGTTGAAGAGGCCGAAGCCGGTCTGCAGGTCGGTGGAGGAATAGGTGCCGGAGTTCACCAGCTCATAGATATAGGTGCGGTCCACCCCGTCCTTGTACTGGTCGAGCAGCATGTTGAGGGTCAGGATCGCCTGGGTCCGCTCGTTCACGCCATAGCCATCGCTGGAATAGGTGGCGGTGGACCAGCCGCCCTCGGTGGCGATGGTGTCCTTGCCCGGGGAGACGGTCTGGGCCTGCTCGATCCGCTCCATGACCTGGTCGGCCACGCTGCGGGTGAAGCCCCAGCCGAAATAGTAGCTGTGGATGTTCGAGTAGTCGGCGGAGCCGGACAGGTTGCCGAGCTGGCTGTAGGAGTCCCCGTCGCCCAGGCTGGTCTGGATGACCGGCGTGCCGCTCAGCGTGCTGTTGCTGTGCACCGCCGTGTACAGGGCGGCCTGGAAGGCACGGGTCGCGGCGAAGCCGGACAGGCCGTTATAGCTGATAGGGAAGTAGTCCGTTTCGTTAGGACCTTCGACGTAGTCGATAGCGTTGTAAAGGCTTTCCAGCTTCGCGATGGCCGAGATCTGGCTGCTGAGGCTGGTGCCGTTGCTGCCACTGGTCAACATCGAGAAGGTAATATCGTGGTTGGCCAGGACCTCGAAGAGGTCAGTGGACAAAGAACTGTTCAGCCCATCGCGGACATGCGTGACGCCGATATAGTCGAGCTCGGAAATAACCGTGCTGATGTTTCCGTAGCCGCCACTGCTGTCATTGATATGGGTATTGACCCCGATCGAATCGAGAAAGCTCTCCGTTGAACCAATGGGACGAGTGCTCACAGATCAACCCCTCGACTAAGATGCCATTCGGGTGGCACAGCCAAGGAACGTGAACAAGAACAACATCACAACCGCGATACTGATCGCAACATTCCGCAGTCGCGAGGGGGGAATTATAGGATTTTTAACCTAATTATTAACAAACCTTTCCGCGAGGAAGATTCAATCCCCTCGCGTAATGGGCGATTCCGTCAGGGTTTGGCGGCCAGGCTGTGCTGCTCGCGGACCTCGTGAAAGCGCAGCTCGGGGAAGTCCTCCGCCGCCCGGTTGCGGCGCCAGTCGCTGCTGAAGAAGGCCACCAGCGCGCCGTCGTGATCCTCGGCGATGTCGTGCGGGATGGTGCGCTTGAAGCGCTCCACCGCCGCCGGGTCCTCCGAGGTCACCCAGCGCATCAGGCTCCAGGGCGTGCCCTCGTAGCGGCTGGGGACGCCGTATTCAGCCTTCAGCCGCTCGGCCAGCACGTCGAGCTGCAGGGCACCGACCACCCCCACCACGGGCGGGGTGCCGTCCAGGGGGCGGAAGAGCTGGACCACGCCTTCCTCGGCGAGTTGCTCCAGCGCGGTGCGGAGCTTCTTGCCGACCATGGCGTCCTCGATCATCACCCGGCGCAGGATCTCGGGGGCGAAGCTGGGGACGCCGGAGAAGTTCAGGGCCTCCTTCTCGGTCAGCGTGTCACCGATTCGGAGGATGCCGTGATTGGCGATGCCGACCACGTCGCCGGGCCAGGCTTCCTCGGCCACCTGCCGGTCCTGGGCGAAGAAGAAGAGCGGGGCGTTGACGGGGACCTGCTTGCCGGTGCGGGTCTGGCGCAGGCGCATGCCCTTCTGCAGCCGGCCGGAGCAGATGCGCAGGAAGGCGACGCGGTCCCGGTGGTTGGGGTCCATGTTCGCCTGGATCTTGAAGACGAAGCCGGTCAGTTCGGGCTCGGAGGCCGTCACGGTGCGGCTGTCGGCGGCGCGGTCGCGGGGCGGGGGAGCGAAGCGGGCCAGCCCTTCCAGCAGGTGGCCGATGCCGAAGTCGCGCAGGGCGGAGCCGAAATAGACCGGCGTCATCGTGCCCTCCAGGAAGCGCGCCGGGTCGAAATCCGGATAGGCGCCAGCCAGTTCGGCGCCGTCGCGGAGCTCCTGGGCCAGGTCGGGCTTCACCAGCGTGTCCAGCTTCGGGTCGTCCAGGCCGGAAAGCTTCACCGGGCCGGAGCCCTCGGCCATCAGGTGCAGGGCGGGGTCGAGCAGGTCATAGGTGCCGACGAAGGAGCGGCCGGCGCCGACCGGCCAGGCGACCGGGGCGACATCGAGGGCCAGCGTCTTCTCGATCTCGTCCAGCAGCTCGAAGATGTCCTTCGATTCCCGGTCCATCTTGTTGATGAAGGTGATGATCGGGATGTCGCGCAGGCGGCAGACCTCGAAGAGCTTGCGGGTCTGGGCCTCGATACCCTTGGCGGCGTCGATCACCATCACCGCTGCGTCCACGGCGGTGAGGGTGCGGTAGGTGTCCTCGGAGAAGTCCTCGTGGCCCGGCGTGTCGAGCAGGTTGAAGACCACGCCGTCGCGCTCGAAGGTCATGACCGAGGTGGCCACGGAGATGCCGCGGTCCTGCTCGATCTTCATCCAGTCCGAGCGGGTGCGGCGGCGGTCGCCCTTGGCGCGGACCTGGCCGGCGAGCTGGATGGCGCCGCCGCGCAGCAGCAGCTTCTCCGTCAGGGTGGTCTTGCCGGCATCCGGGTGGGCGATGATGGCGAAGGCGCGCCGTCGCGCGGCCTCGCGCGCCACGGCATTGGGCGCGGCCTCGCGCGCCACGGCGGTGTCGGAGGCCCCGGTGGAGGCCCCAGTGGAGGTTCCGGTGGCGGCATGGGTTTCCGGACCAGACGGCCGGGAAAGGACGGGCTGGTCCATCGGCAGCTTTCCTGTCAGCGAGTTCATGAGGTTCGGCGAGGGTTCTAGCGCGCCCGCAGGCAAGATGGGGAGGGCAGGGGCCGCGTGCCAGCGCGGCGCTGTCGGCGGGGCGGTCAGGGGATACGGACGGGGAGGGCGGAGCATGGTTCATGCCGGGGCGTGGCGGCTGGGCCGCCGGTTCATGCCGGGGCGGCGGGCGGCCCTGCTGGCCCTGGCGCTGGCGGGCCTGCCCTGGCCGGGCGCGGGAGGGCGGGCGCTGTCCCTGGAGGTCCCGTTCACGTCCCGCGAGTACAAGCAGGGGCTGGATGTCGCCGCGCTCGGCCCCCAGGCGATGAGCGGGGCGCCGGCGCTGGTGGAGCGGCTGCGGGGCCTGCTGGCCCGGGGCGGCGAGGGGCGGGGGCTGGCGGGCCTGTCCTTCGGCCCGCCGCGGTGGCGGGCGGTCCGCTTCTTCGACACGGCGGATTGCCGGCTCCGGCGGGCCTCCCTGCTGCTCCGGCTGCGGGGCGAGGGGGCGGAGGGGGAGGTCACGCTCAAGGCACGCAGTCCGGACCTGTTCCGCATCGCGGGAATGCCGCTGCGTGCCAGGAAAGAGGGCCGGGAAGGCTGGCAGGATGATTTCCATCTGGCCCGGCAGGGAGAGGCGCTGGTGCCGGTGAGTGATTACGCCCTGTCCGTCACCGTTCCGGGGCCGGTGCCGGTTCGGCTGGGGGCATTGCGCGACAGAATCGCGCATCTGGAGGAGGGGTGGCCCGATGGGGGCGGCGGGCAGGGGGGCTGGGATGCGGAACTGCGGCCCGGTCCCGCCATCGCCGAACTGTCCATCCGCTCCCCGCATCTGGAGATCGCGGGGCGGAAGACCCGGCTGGAGCTTTCGCTCTGGTATGGGCGGGAGGATGGGCGGCTCCTGGCGGGCGACCTGTCCTTCACGCTGGATTTGCCCCTCGGCCCCGGGGAGGCGGGGCGGGCCATGGCGGCCCTGGCGGGGCTGCGAACCGCCCTGGGCGAGGCGGCCGGGGCGGAGGCGGAGAAATCGCTCCGCGCCCTGCCGGGACGTTGCGGGGAGGGCTGAGCCGCTCCCCGCCGGTCGGGTTAGCTAGGCCCACTCGCCCTGTCGCATCACCGGCTCGGCCTCGCCGGAGGCGGTGATGCCGTCCACGTCCACCGCGCCGGAGCCGATCATCCAGTCGATATGGATCAGGCTCTTGTTGCCGCCCTGGGCGGTGAAGGCCTCGTCGGTCAGGCTGCCGCTGTTATCGAAGCAGGTCTTGTAGGCCTGGCCGAGGGCGATGTGGCAGGCGGCGTTCTCGTCGAAGAGGGTGTTGAGGAAGAGCAGCCCGCTGGCCGAGATGGGGGAGGAATGGGGCACCAGCGCGACCTCGCCCAGGCGGCGGGCGCCCTCGTCGGTGTCGAGCACCTTTTGCAGCACCTCCAGCCCGGTGCTGGCCTGGGCCTCCACGATCCGGCCGCCCTCGAAGCGCACGGCGATGTCGCGGATCAGCGTGCCGCCATAGGAGAGGGGCTTGGTGGAGCGGACATGGCCTTCCACCCGCGCCGCATGGGGGGTGGTGAAGACCTCCTCGGAGGGGATGTTCGGGTTGCAGGTGATGCCGTTCTTGGCGACCTCGGCGCCGCCCAGCCAGGCATGGCCGTCGGCCAGCCCGACGGTGAGGTCGGTGCCGGGGCCGCGGAAGCGGAGCGCGCTGTAGCGCTTGCCGTTCAGCAGGCGGGTGCGGGCATGGAGGCTGGCATTGTGGGCCGCCCAGGCCGCCACCGGGTCCGCCGCATCGACGCGGGAGGCGGCGAAGATGGCGTCCCAGAGCTTCGCCACCCCGGCCTCCGGCGTCTCGTCCGGGAACATGGCCCTGGCCCAGGAGGGGGTGGCAAAGGAGGCGATGGTCCAGTTGATGTCGAAGTTCACGATCCGCTCCAGCGCCGGCAGATAGGCCCTGGAGCGGGCGCGGTTGGCGCGGGAGACCTTCTCAGGATCCTCGGCGGACAGCAGGTTCGGGTCTTCCCCGGTGATGGCGAGGCGGGCGGCATTGCCGGCGAAGGCCTTGCCCATGCCTTCGAAGAGCCAGCCGGGCGCGGTGTCGAAGGCGCTGTCCGGCGCGTGGCGGAAGCGGGCGAGGGTCATTTCCTCGTCGCTCAGCAGCGTGGTCACGAGCGAGGCGCCTGCCTTGTAGGCATGTTCGGTGATCCGCCGCACCAGGGGCAGGGCATCGAGCGGCGCGGTCATCACCAGCTCCTGCCCTTCCCGCAGGCCGAGACCCACGCGGACGGCGACCTCGGCGAGCCGGTCGATGCGCTGTTCGAGCGGAAGGGATGTCTGGGTCATCGGGAGCCTCCGGATAGGATGTGGCCCCGATCAAGAGGCCCGATCGCGCTGCCCATCAAGGCCCCCGCGGCCCGGAATCCCGCCTGGCTCCCATCGGGCATCCCATCGGGCATCCCAGCGGACCTCCGGCGCGCCGGCGGCGGCAAGCGAATTGCATGGGACGATTCCCAAGGACGGCGGGAGAGGTCCGATGATCACCGGATATCCAAAAAAAGAAGCGAATCCGCCGGTGGCATGGCATGCTGTCTCGGCGTTGCAACAGGATGCGAAAACCACAGTGCAACTCTCTTCCCACAATCCATGAGGAATGGAGTTGAAGCTATTGGCAGGACTGCCCTACGTTTCCATATCCAAGCAAGGTGAAGCCCGCGGGATTGTAACGTTCCGCCACGGGCCGGGGCAACCGAAGTTGATCCCGTGTGTCCGGCCCAGTCCAGAGGGCCGCATTTCTTTGAAACCGTTGTGTATCGCTCTCTTGCCGTTGTCCGCGCCGTGCCCAGAATTTTCCTATGGCATCGGCGTGCGGCGCGGAATTCAGGCCGCTGTTTCCTGTCGCAAGGACTGACCAGAGCACCGCCCGTCGCCAACATCTCTTTTTCCGGAGGGTTCCATGGCTCCGCTCGATGACATCTTCTCCCTGCACTCCTCGCTGCGCGAGCAGCGCCGCGAGGCCGAGATGAGCCTGCCCGAATACCTCGAAGCCTGCCGCGACGACCCGGGCTGCTACGCCTCCCCGGCGGAGCGCATGCTCCGGGCGATCGGCGAGCCCGAGACGATCGACACCGCCAAGGACCCAAGGCTGGGGCGGATCTTCCTGAACCGCACCATCCGGATCTATCCGGCCTTCGCCGAGTTCTATGGGATGGAGGAGACGATCGAGCGCATCGTCGCCTTCTTCCGCCACGCGGCGCAGGGGCTGGAGGAGCGCAAGCAGATCCTCTACCTGCTGGGCCCGGTCGGCGGCGGCAAGTCCTCGCTGGGCGAGCGGCTGAAGGCACTGATGGAGCAGGAGCCCATCTATGTGCTCAAGGCCGGGCGCGACCTCAGCCCGGTCTTCGAGAGCCCGCTCGGCCTGTTCGAGCCGGAGCGGATGGCGCCGGTCCTGGAGAAGCAGTTCGGCATCCCGCGCCGCTACCTGAATGGGCTGGCCAGCCCCTGGGCGCTGAAGCGTCTGGAGGAGTTCGGCGGCGACCTGCAGAAGTTCCGGGTGGTGAAGCTGCACCCCTCCCGCCTGAAGCAGATCGCCATCGCCAAGACCGAGCCGGGCGACGACAACAACCAGGATATCTCCGCCCTGGTCGGCAAGGTCGATATCCGCAAGCTGGAGATGTATTCGCAGAACGACCCGGACGCCTACGGCTTCTCGGGCGGGCTGAACCGCGCCAACCAGGGCCTCCTCGAATTCGTCGAGATGTTCAAGGCCCCGATCAAGATGCTGCACCCGCTGCTGACCGCGACGCAGGAGAGCAACTATCTCGGCACGGAGAATATCGGTGCCATCCCCTTCAACGGGATCATCCTGGCCCATTCCAACGAGGCGGAGTGGCAGAGCTTCCGCAACAACCGGACCAACGAGGCCTTCCTCGACCGCGTGAACGTGGTGAAGGTGCCCTACTGCCTGCGGGTCACCGAGGAGACGAAGATCTACGAGAAGCTGATCTCCTCCTCCGCTCTGGCCGAGGCGCCCTGCGCCCCGCACACGCTGGAGATGCTGGCCCGCTTCGCCGTGCTGTCGCGGCTGAAGCCGCATGCCAATTCCCGGCCCTTCACCAAGATGCGGGTCTATGACGGGGAGAACCTCCGCGAGACCGATCCCAAGGTGAAGACCATGCAGGAGTACAAGGACGCCGCCGGGGTGGACGAGGGTATGGAGGGGATCTCCACCCGCTTCGCCTACAAGGTGCTCTCGGCCACCTTCAACCACGACCCGACCGAGGTCGCGGCCGACCCGGTGCATCTGATGTATGTGCTGGAGAACACCGTGAAGCGGGAGCAGTTCCCCGCCGAGGTCGAGCAGAACTACCTGACCACCATCAAGTCGGAGCTTGCCTCCCGCTATGCCGAGTTCATCGGCAACGAGATCCAGAAGGCCTATCTGGAAAGCTACCACGACTACGGCCAGAACCTGTTCGACCGCTATCTCGACTACGCGGATGCCTGGATCGAGGACCAGGACTTCAAGGACCCCGATACCGGGCAGATGCTGAACCGGGAACTGCTGAACGCGGAGCTGACCAAGATCGAGAAGCCGGCGGGCATCGCCAACCCGAAGGATTTCCGCAACGAGGTCGTCAAGTTCGCGTTGAGGACTCGGGCCAACAATGGCGGGCGCAACCCGTCCTGGACCTCCTACGAGAAGATCCGCGACGTGATCGAGAAGCGGATGTTCAGCCAGGTCGAGGACCTGCTCCCCGTCATCAGCTTCGGCTCGAAGAAGGATGGCGACACGGAGAAGAAGCACAACGACTTCGTCGAGCGCATGGTGTCCCGCGGCTATACCGAGCGGCAGGTCCGCCGCCTGGTCGAGTGGTACATGCGCGTGAAGCAGTCGGCCTGAGGTAAGGGCCCCGGGGAGCGAGGCACACGGCTTGGACATTATCGACCGACGTCCGAACCCGCATGGGAAGAACCTGGAGAACCGCCGCCGCGTTCTCGCCCGCGCACGCTCGGCCGTGACGCGGGCGGTGCGGGAGGCGGTGGACAGCGGGACGCTGCGCGAGGTCGGCAAGGGTGGGGAAGCGGTCACCATCCCGGCCGACAGCCTGCACGAGCCGTTCTTCCACACCGTCTTCACCAGTGGCCAGCGGGATATCGTGCTGGGCGGGAACAAGGAGTTCTCGGTCGGCGACCGGATCAAGCGGCCGCCCGGGGGCGCGGGCGGCGATGGCGGCGGCGGCCAGGGCGCGGGCAATGCCCAGGGGCAGTCGGAGGATAATTTCCGCTTCGTGCTGACCCGGGACGAGTTCCTGGACCTGTTCTTCGAGGATCTGGAGCTGCCGGACCTGGTGAAGGCCCAGGTCATGGATGTGGAGAATGTCGCGCCCTCCCGCGCCGGGATCAGCACGGACGGGGCGCCCTCGCAGCTCGACATGGCGCGCACCATGCGCCAGTCCATGGCCCGCCGGATCGGGCTGCGGCGCCCCAAGACCGAGGAGATCCAGGCGCTGGAGGCGGAGATCGCGGGGCTGGAGGAGAGCGGCGAGGCGCCGGAGCGCCTGCCGCTGCTGCGCGAGGAACTGGCGAACGCGCTGCGGCGGCTGGGGCGGATCGCCTGGGTGGACCCGGTGGACCTGCGCTACCGCCGTTTCACCCCGACGCCGCGGCCGACGGCGCGGGCGGTGATGTTCTGCCTGATGGACGTCTCCGGCTCCATGACCGAGAGCATGAAGGACCTGGCCAAGCGGTTCTTCCTGCTGCTGCATGTCTTCCTGGAGCGGCGCTACAAGCGGGTGGACCTGGTCTTCATCCGCCATACCGAGGCGGCGGAGGAGGTGGACGAGAAGACCTTCTTCACCGATCCGCGCACCGGCGGCACGGTGGTCTCCTCGGCGCTGGAGGAACTGCTGCGTATCCAGAAGGAACGCTACCCGGCGGATTCCTGGAACATCTATGCCGCCCAGGCTTCGGATGGCGACAATTACAGCGGCGACACGCCCAGGGCCGTGTCCCTGCTGGAGAAGGACATCCTGCCGATCGTGCAGTACTTCGCCTATATCGAGGTTGGCGTGTCCGGGGCGGTGATCCGGGGGGAGAGCGACCTGTGGCGGGGCTATGCCCCGGTCGCCGGGCGGGCCGAGAACCTGGCGCTGCGGCGGGTCGGGGAGCGGAAGGACATCTTCCCCGTCTTCCGCGACCTGTTCAGCAAGCGTACGGCGCCGGCCGGCTGAGCCCAGGGGAGGACGGAAGAATGGGGGCCGAGCTTCTCTACACCGGCACGGACTGGGATTTCCCGACGTTGCGGCGTTCCTACAACGCGATCGAGGAGATCGCCGAGAAGGAGCTGGGGCTGGAGGTCTATCCCAACCGGATCGAGATCATCACGCCCGAGCAGATGCTCGACATCTACACCTCGCACGGCATGCCGCTGACCTACCGGCACTGGTCCTACGGCAAGCGCTTCCTGCAGCACGAGGTCAGCTACCGGAAGGGCTATACCAGCCTCGCCTACGAGGTGGTGATCAACTCCAACCCCTGCATCTCCTATCTGATGGAGGGGAACACGGCGACGATGCAGGCGCTGGTGATCGCCCATGCCGCCTTCGGTCACAACCATTTCTTCCGCAACAACTATCTCTTCCGGCAATGGACCGAGGCCGCCTCGATCCTCGACTATCTGGAATTCGCCCGCTCCTATGTGGCGCGCTGCGAGGACCGGTTCGGGGCGGCGGCGGTGGAGCGTGTGCTCGATGCCGCCCATGCGCTGTCGCATCACGGAGTGCACCGCCATGCCGGCACCCGGCAGCTCAACCTGCAGACCGAGGAGCGGCGGCAGCGCGAGCGGCGCGAGTATGACGAGAAGGTCTATAACGACCTGTGGCGGACGGTGCCCACCACCAAGCCCGCACCGGGGATGGACATGGTGGCGGAACGCCGCCGCCGCCTGGGCCTGCCGGAGGAGAACCTCCTCTATTTCCTGGAGAAGACCTCGCCGCGCCTGCAAAGCTGGGAGCGGGAGATCATCCGCATCGTCCGGCTGATCGCCCAGTATTTCTATCCGCAGCCCCAGGGCAAGGTGATGAACGAGGGCTGCGCCACCTGGGTGCACCAGCGCATCATGACGCGGCTGCACGAGAAGGGTCTGATCGACGACGCGGCCTTCCTGGAGGTGCTGCATTCGACCAGCAACGTCATCACCCAGCCCGGCTTCGACCATCCGGCGGGGGGGACTTCAATCCCTATGCCCTGGGCTATGCGATGATGTCGGATATCGAGCGCATCTGCCGCGAGCCGACCGCCGAGGACCGGCGCTGGTTCCCCGATTTCGCGGGCAATGGCGACCCGATGGGCACGCTGCGGGATGCCTGGGCGAACTACCGCGACGAGAGCTTCATCCAGCAGTTCCTGTCCCCGGCGGTGATGCGGAAGTTCCACATGTTCCGCCTGCATGACGATACGCGGGAGCCCTATCTGCTGGTGGACGCCATCCATGACGAGGATGGCTATCGCGAGATCCGCCGCTCCCTGGCCCGTACCTATGATCCGGGGGTGAACACCGCGGATGTGCAGGTGGTGGATGTGGACCTGGCGGGCGACCGCAGGCTGATGCTGCAGCACCGGACCCAGCCGGGGCGTCTGTTGCAGGCCAAGGACGCCGAGACCACGCTCCGCTACCTCGCCAGCCTCTGGGGCTATGAGGTGAAGCTGGTGGAGGTGGACGCCATGACGGATGCGGTCCTGGCGACCCACAGCGCGGGGCCCTTGCGGGTCTGAGGCCGGCGTGAGGCGGGGGCGGATGGCGGCCGGGTGCCGCCGCCCGTCTCAGCCCCCTCGGCGGCCTCGCGCAGCATTTCCAGCTCCAGCCATTCCTCCTCGGCCTTCGCCAGCTCCTCCTGCCGCTCCGCCAGCATGGTGCTGGCCTTGTCGAAGCGCGGCTTGTCGCGGGCATAGAGGCCGGGATCGGCCAGGATCTCGCCGAGCTTGCGGATCTCGGCCTGCAGCTTGTCCATGCGGGTGGGGAGGGTCTTCAGCGCCTCCCGCTCCCGCATGTTCAGCTTGCGGGGCCCCATGGGGGATTCTTCCGCCTGGGAGGGCGGGGCAGGGGCATTTCGCGGCGGGGAGGGGGGCGGGGCGGCGGCCTGCCCTCGCGCCTGCACGCCATGCCCACGCTGGGCGACCATGTCGGAATAGCCGCCAGCATATTCCTGCCAGCGGCCCTCCCCCTCATAGGCGATGACCGAGGTCGTGCAGCGGTCGAGGAAGTCGCGGTCATGGCTGACCAGGAGGACCGTGCCGGCATAGTCGGCGATCAGTTCCTGGAGCAGGTCCAGGGTTTCCAGGTCCAGGTCGTTGGTCGGCTCGTCCAGCACCAGGAGGTTGCTGGGGCGCGCCATGGCGCGGGCGAGCATGACGCGGCCACGCTCCCCACCCGACAGCACGCCCAGGGGGGTGCGCGCCTGTTCCGGGGGGAAGAGGAAGTCCTTCATGTAGCCGATGACGTGTCGGGTGCCGCCGCCGACATGGACAAGGTCGCTGTCGTCGCCGGTCAGCGCCTTCTGCAGCGTCATGGCGGGGTCGAGGCTGGCGCGGCGCTGGTCCAGGCTCACCATCTCCAGTCCGGTGCCGAGGCGGATCTCGCCGCTGTCCGGCGGCAGGCCGCCGGTGAGCATGTTGAGCAGCGTGGTCTTGCCGGCGCCGTTGGGGCCGACGATGCCCACCCGGTCGCCGCGCAGGACGCGGGTGGAGAAGGGGGCGACGACGGTGCGGCCGTCATAGCCCTTGCTGATCTCCTCGGCGGAGACGACCAGGGAGCCCGATCCGCCCGCCTCGGCGGCGGCCATGCTGACCTTGCCCAGGGCGCCCACCCGCTCGCGCCGCTTCTTGCGGAGGTCGTGCAGCTCGCCGAGGCGGCGGACATTGCGCTTGCGCCGGGCGGTGACGCCATAGCGGAGCCAGTCCTCTTCCCGCGCGATTTTGCGGGTCAGCTTGTGCGCCTCGCGCTCCTCATCCTCCAGCACCTGGTCGCGCCAGGACTCGAAATGGGCGAAGCCCTGGTCCAGCCGGCGGGTCACGCCGCGGTCCAGCCAGACCATGGCGCGGGACAGGTTCTCCAGGAAGCGGCGGTCATGCGAGATCAGCACCAGGGCCGAGCGCATGGAGCGCAACTCGCCTTCCAGCCATTCGATGGCGGGGAGGTCGAGGTGGTTGGTGGGCTCGTCCAGCAGCAGGATATCCGGCTGCGGCGCGAGGACGCGGGCCAGGGCGGCGCGCCGGGCCTCGCCGCCTGAGAGGACGGCGGGGGTTTCCTCGCCCGAGAGGCCGAGCTGTTCCAGCAGGTAGCGGGCGCGGTAGGGATCGTCCCCCGGGCCGAGCCCGGCCTCCACATAGGCCAGGGTGGTGGCGAAGCCGGACAGGTCGGGCTCCTGCGGCAGGTAGCGCACGGTGGCGCCGGGCTGCACGAAGCGGGTGCCGCCATCCGGCTCCACCAGCCCGGCCGCGATCTTCAGCAGCGTGGACTTTCCCGAGCCGTTGCGGCCGACGAGGGCCAGCCTTTCGCCCGCCCCGACGCCGAGGGAGGCGCCCGCCAGCAGGGGGGTGGTGCCGAAATTCTGCCGGATGTCGGTCAGGAGGAGCAGGGGAGGAGGAGCCATGTCGCCCCGCATGTAGAGCGGATCGGCCGGGAAGGGGAGATCAGGCGGCGGCCCGTGCCGAGGGGCTGGGATCTCAGCGATAGGGCAGGGCGGCATCCCACTGGCGGACCCGGTCGAGCAGTGCGGCCGGCGGCAGGGGCGGGGAGAGGTGGTAGCCCTGCACGATGGGGCATCCGAAGCGGTCGAGCATCTGCAGCGTCTCCTCGTTCTCGACGCCCTCGGCCACGACCTCGATCTCCAGGGAGCGGGCCAGGCTCAGCACCGCCTGCACCAGCACCTGGTCACTGCGCGCCCCGACCATGCCCGAGATGAAGCTGCGGTCGATCTTGATCCGGTCCACTTCCAGCTTCTGCAGGGAGCCGAGGGAGGCGAAGCCCACGCCGAAATCGTCGATGGCGATCCGCACCCCCGCACGGCCGAGCGTGTCCAGCCCGGCCTGGGCGATGCGCAGGTCCATCATCGCCTCCTCGGTCAGCTCGATCTCCAGCATCCCGGCCGGCACGCCGAACTCCGCCAGGGTGGACATGATCAGCCGGGCCACGCCGAACTGGGTCATCTCGCGCGGGGAGACATTCATGCTCACCACCGCCTCCGCATGCCCCATCCCGCGCAGCGTGGCGATCATGCGGCAGACATCCCGCAGGATGAAGCGCAGCAGCGGCTCCGCCTGTCCGGAATTGGCGGCGGCCAGGATGATGGCGGGCGGGTCGATCGGGCCGTGGCGGGGGTGGTTCCAGCGGATCAGCGCCTCCATCCCGGCCAGGGTGCCGCCCGGGCGGCGCAGCAGCGGCTGGTAGTGGACCTGCAGCCCTCCCTCCGCCAGGGCGCGGGGGAGGTCGCGCTCGATATCGCGCGTCATGTCGCGCTGCCGCCGGAGCGTGTCGTCGAACAGGCAGAAGCGGTTCCGCCCGCTCCGCTTGGCGGCGTAGAGGGCGGCGTCGGCGCAGGAGAGCATCTCCTCGCTCCCGGCGGCCATGCCCGAGGGGGAGCCGGGGGGGTGGTCGCAGAAGACGCCGATGCTCACCCCGACCCGGCCGGCCTCGCAGACCGTGAAGGGAATCGCCACCGCCGCCGTCAGCCGTGTCGCCAGTTCCGCCGCCTCGCGCTCCGGGTCCAGGGTGTTCGGGGAAAGGCGGCCGAGCACGGCGAACTCGTCGCCGCCGAGCCGGCCGAGCACGTAGCCCCTGGGCAGGGCCTGCCGCAGCCGCTGGGCGACCTCGGCGAGCAACAGGTCGCCCGCCTTGTGGCCGAAGAGGTCGTTGACAGACTTGAAGCCGTCGAGGTCGAGCAGCATCAGGCAATGCGGTCCATCCTCCATCCGCAGCGGCGCATGGCCGGGGCTGGCCTGGGCTAGGCTGTCGTCCAGGGCCTGCATGAAGCCGGCACGGTTCAGCACCTGGGTCAGCATGTCATGCGTGGCGCGGTGGCGCAGGTCCTCGGCGATGTCGAGGGTCTGCCGGTGGGACTCGTGCAGGGAGGTGGCCAGGGCCCGGGCCTCCTGCTTGCTGCGGCTGGCCTGGAGGAAGGCACGCTCGCCCTCCCAGGCGCTGCGGACCAGCGCCGCGGTATAGAGCGCGACCGTGGCGGCCAGCATCCGCTGCTCGAAGCTGCCGGCCCAGACGAGGCAGACGATCACCGAGAAGAGGGCCGGGGTGATGAAGCAGATGGGCACGCGGGCATAGGCGGTGCCATGCACCACTGCACCAGCGGTGATGCCGCAGACCACCACCAGGAAGAAGGGCGCCTGAGGGGTCGTGTAGCCGTCGCAGAGCACAGGCACGGCCGCCCAGATCATGCCCGAGCACCAGGCCAGGAGGCACATGGCCTGGAACCAGAGGCGGACGGCGCGGGATTCCCGGCCATCCAGCAGCATCGCGCGGGGTGGGAAGCCACAGAGCAGGCTGCGCAGCAGGTTGACCGTGATGCTGGCCCAGAACCAGATCAGGCCCGCCTCCCCATGGCTGCCGTAATTTGCCATCACCAGGTTGGAGAGGCTGAGCAGCATCGTGACGGGGAGGGAGATCAGCACGCTGCGACGCACGGCGCGGAGCTGATCGAGGCGGATCAGCCCTTCCAGAGGAGGCTGGCTGGCGTCCAGAGAGGCTGGTGTCTCGTTAGGGCGTGCGGACATTGTAACTAAGGCCAGTCTTGCTCTGGAGTTTCCCGAATCCAGCTCAAAATAGCCAGAAGTGCAATCAAAGGTTGTGTTTTGGGATGGATTTCGCCGCGAATTTGGCGCCGGGTCCGCCCTGCGCCAAATTCGCTGGACTTACAGGGGGCAATTCGGTAGTTGCCGACCTTCTGATCCCCTTTTCCGCGCGCGTCCCGACGCTTGGCCGGAGCCTGAAAGGCGGGGCAGCCTCCGGCGCGGCCGGGCCGTATCATCCGGCCAGCCCGCGGACGCAGCCCGCGCCCAGCCGTTTGCTCAGCGCCCCGGCGCGGTGCCCTGCGGTGGTCCTGTCGGGCCTGGTGAAAATTCGACCCCGACCGCATCGCCATCCGGCGCGCCGCGTTCAGCAAAGCACGACATGCCATTCCCTGCCGACCTTCCCTCCCCCTTCTCCTGGCCCTGGCCGAACGCGGCTATGCCGAGCCGACGCCGGTGCAGGCCGCCGTCCTCGCCTCTGACACGGCGGGGCGCGACCTGCTGGTCTCCGCCCAGACCGGCTCCGGCAAGACCGTGGCCTATGGCCTGGCCATGGCCAGCAACCTGCTCGGCACGGCCGAGCGCCTCCCCGCCGGTACGCCGCTCGCCCTGGTGATCGCCCCGACGCGTGAGCTGGCCTTGCAGGTGAAGACCGAGCTGGCCTGGCTCTACGGCAGCGCCGGTGGCCGGGTCGTCTCCTGCGTCGGCGGCATGGACCCGGTGGCCGAGCGGCGCGACCTGTCGCGCGGCGCCCATGTGGTGGTCGGCACGCCGGGCCGCCTGCGCGACCATCTGGACCGCGGCAACCTGCGTCCGGACACGCTGCAGGTCGTGGTGATGGACGAGGCGGACGAGATGCTCGACCTCGGCTTCCGCGAGGAGCTGGAGGCCATCCTCGACACCCTGCCGGACCCCCACCGCACGCTGCTCTTCTCGGCCACTGTGCCGCACGAGATCGCCACGCTGGCGCGTTCCTATCAGAAGGACGCGCAGCGCATCGAAGTGAAGAGCGACGGCGCCGGGCATGGCGACATCGAGCACCGCGCCATCACCATCGCCCCGCATGAGATCGAGCGGGCGGTGGTGAACATCCTGCGCTTCGAGGACCCGCGCCTCGCCATGGTGTTCTGCGCCACCCGCGCCATGGTGGCCCGTCTGCACGGCAACCTGACCGAGCGCGGCTTCTCCACCGTGGCGCTGTCCGGCGAGCTGTCGCAGGCGGAGCGCACCCGTGCCCTGCAATCGCTGCGTGACGGGCGGGCGCGGGTCTGCGTCGCCACCGACGTGGCGGCGCGCGGCATCGACCTGCCGGATCTCGGGCTGGTGATCCATGCCGAGCTGCCGCGCGACCCCGAGACCCTGACCCACCGCTCCGGCCGCACCGGCCGGGCCGGGCGGAAGGGCGTCAGCGTGCTGCTGGTGCCCTATAACCGCCGCCGCACCGGGGAGCAGCTGCTGGCCGCCGCCCGGGTGAATGCCCAGTGGGGGCCGCCGCCTTCCGCCGAGACGATCCGGGCGAAGGACAATGAGCGCTTGGTCGTCCAGGCCACCGAACTGGTGGCCGAGGAGGCGGCGGAGGATGATCTGGCGATGGCCCGCGGCCTGCTGGAGAAGAATTCGGCCGAGGCGGTCGCCGCCGCTCTGATCCGCACCCTGCGCGGCCCCCTGCCGGCGCCGGAGGAGCTGTCGGATACCAGGGACCGCACCCCGCGCGAGCGGCCGGAGCGACAGGGCGGGCCGGAAGGTGTCTGGTTCCGTGCCAGCGTCGGGCGCAACGAGAATGCCGATCCCCGCTGGCTGCTGCCCTTCCTGTGCCGGCGTGGCCATGTGACGCGCGGGGAGATCGGCCGCATCCGCATCCTGGGGCGCGAGACTCAGTTCGAGGTGGCCGCCGCCGCCGCCAGCCGCTTCGCCGCCGCCGCCCGGCGGGCGGAGGGCGAGGATGCCCATATCCAGGTCGAGCCGCTGGGGCACGGCAACCCGGTGCGCCCGCCCTTCTTCGACGGGCCACGCGAGGCCCATGGCCGGGACCGGCCCCGTGGGGGGCATGGAGGTGGGCACGGGCGCGGCTCGTCCTTCCGCCATGCCGGGCCGCCGCGGCATTCGCGGGGCTGAACCCGCCCGCCCGGTACGGGCGTAGCGCCTGATGGCGGGCCTCGCGGGAGAGGCGCCGCCTCTCCCACACCCTCTCCGCCGGGGACCGAAGCCGGTCCCCGGACCCCGGGCTTTCGTTGGCGCCGGTGGTGGCCATCAGCCTGATGCCTGATCCCCGGGCGCAGGTGGATGGCGAGCTCCCGAAAAGAAAAACAACACCCTGCCCGCGCGAGCGGCGCCCGCAGTCGCTGGAAGGCTTGGCTCTCCGGCGCAATCCGGCGCAGCAGGCGCCAACGAACCGGGTTCAGGGCCCGCAGGGGCCTGGCGGATAGGGGGGCTTGGGGCGAGGCACAGAGCCATGCCCCCGCGAGGCGCGGGCGGTGGGGCCTATGCCGCCCCGGGCAAGTAGCTATGTTTCTGAAAAGGAACAGTCTTTCGTCTGGTGGCGGGATGGGAAACCAACCCGCCGGCGCGGCGTTGGGGGCGCGTCATGCATATGTACCCGATCCGTCTCGCCCTGGTGGCCAGCATTCTCGGCACGCCGCTTCCCAGCCGGGCCGCGCCCGGTGCCGCCCAGGGCGGCACGACCCGGGAGGAGGCCACCGTCATGGCCGCGAATGGCGAACCGTCTTTGCAACGAAGCGGCGAGGCCCAGTCTTCCCGTGAGGCGAGACCCTGAGGACACATCTGTGTGCTGCGCGCGGGAGGGGCGCGTGCAGTTGCGTTGCCTATGGCTTGCGCACCGTCTCCTGGTGGTCTAGCGCATCCCTTCCTGAAGCAGTCTTGGGGCCAGAATGTCGTCGGCGGTGGATCGCAGCAGTGTGGGCCGGGACCATCCGCGCGCAGCGTTGGATGCTTCGTCGGTCAGGGATGCCTATCGGCGCTGGGCGGGTGTCTACGACGCGCTTTTCGGTGGTGTCTCGGCTTTCGGGCGCAAGCGCGCGGTGGCGGCGGTCAACCGCCTGCCCGGCGCGAGGGTCCTGGAAGTCGGCGTCGGCACCGGGCTGGCCCTGCCGCTCTACCGGCGCGACCTGCGCGTGACCGGCATCGACCTGTCGCGGGAGATGCTGGAGAAGGCCGCCGAGCGCGTGACCAACGAGCGCCTGCCCCATGTGGATGGGCTGCTGGAGATGGACGCGGAGGCGATGGCCTTCCAGGACGGCGCCTTCGACATCGCGGTGGCCATGTTCACCGCCTCCGTGGTGCCGAACGCGCGGCAACTCTATGCCGAGATGAGCCGGGTCGTCCGCCCCGGTGGCCGGCTGCTCTTCGTGAACCATTTCGCGGCCGAGGCCGGGCCCCGCTGGTGGGTCGAGCGGGCCATGGCACCGCTGTCGCGTGTCCTCGGCTGGCATCCGGATTTCGAGCTTTCCGCCCTGCTGGACCGCGAGACCGCGGAGATCGAGGCGATCGAGCCCTGCCCGCCGGCGGGGCTCTTCACGCTGGTCCAGGTTCGCAACGGCGAGGGCCTGCGGCACGCCCTGGCCGCCTGATCGCTCCCCGCCGGGGGAAGGATACCGCTTCAGGGAAAAGCCCCGCCGGCATCGCCGGCGGGGCTTTCCCGTTCGTGGGGGCCGGTCCGGGGATTCACCTCCACGGCGATCGGCGGGTAAGCTCGCAGGCTCGAATCAGGGGCGGCCACGCCGCCCGGGGCGAGGGGGCCGCATGCGCGCCAGTATCCGAGGGACCGAGATCTATTTCGACGTGGAAGGCATGGGGCTGGTGCCCGATGGCGACACGATGCGCGAGCGCCCTGTGGCGATGGTGATCCACGGCGGCCCGGGCGGGGACCACAGCGGCTTCAAGCCCGGCTACACGCCGCTCGCGGAGCGGATGCAACTGGTCTATTTCGACCATCGCGGCCAGGGCCGTTCCAGCAAGAAGGACCCGGAGAGCTGGAATCTCGACGAGAATGTCGAGGACATGGAGGCGCTGCGGCGGCATCTCGGCCTGGGGCCGATCGTCTCCATCGGCACCAGCTATGGCGGCATGGTCGCCCAGGCGCATGCGGCGCGCTATCCGGAGGCGGTGTCGCATCTGGTGCTGGTGGTCACCGCCGCCCATGGCGGCTTCGTCCCCCGGGCGCAGGCGATCATCGAGGAGCGGGGCACGCCGGAGCAGAAGCATGTCTGCGACATGCTGTGGAACGGCGCCTTCCGCACGGTGGAGGAGGTGCGGCACTACTACGAGGTGATGGGACCGCTCTATTCGCGCCGCTACGACCCCGCCGCCGGGGCCGCCAGCCGGATGCGGACCCTGCACGAGCCCGAGGCGCTAAACCGGGCCTTCCGGCCGGATGGCTTCCTGCGCAGCTTCGACCTGCGGCCGGAACTCGCCCGCATCACCGCGCCGACCCTGATCCTGGCCGGGCGGCATGACTGGATCTGCGCCCCGGAATTCTCGGAGGAGATCCACCGCCTCATCCCCGGTTCGGACCTGCGGATCTTCGAGAACAGCAGCCATTCGATCCGCGCCGACGAGCCCGAGGCGCTGGTGGATGCCATCCGTGGCTTCATCGTCCACAACCACGGCCGCCGCACCGGCTGAGCGGTTTTTCCCGGCTCCCGGATGCGGGAGTCAGCGGCCGCCGAAGAAGCGCTTCATCCGGCCCCACCATCCGGCCGTGCGGTCGATGGCAGTGGAGGGGCCGTTATGGGTGACATGGGGCCGCCGGGCGGGTGGCGGCAGGGCGGAGGCCAGGGTGTGGCGCCCGCTATCCTCGGCGGCGATCAGCCGCGTTTCCAGGGCCAGGACCTCGTCCGTGGTCTCGGTGGCCGCTGCGATGGCGAGGCGGCAGGCATGGGCGGCGTCCTGCCAGGCACCGGCGCGGCGCAGCGCATCCACCACGCGCACCGCCTGTTCCGGCGCCAGGGGCGGGCCGCTGCGCCAGAGTGCCACGGCCTCCAGTCGCCAGGCGCGGGAGAGGTCCGGCAGGCCCTCGTCATCCGCCACCCAGGCGGCCTGGAGCGTCGCCTCGGCGGCGGCGTGCAGGGCGCCGCTTTCCTCCAGCACATGCGCCCAGCCCAGGAAGCGGCGGGCAAGGGGGGGTGGGATGCCTCGTTCACCAGCGCGCGGAAGGGGGCGGCGGCCACGGCCTGCGCCACGGCCGGATGCGCGCGCGTGATGTCCGGCGCCGCATAGCCACAATGCGGGCACTGCTGCAGCCAGAAGCGCATGGTGGAGCGTAGTGGCTCCCCGGGCCGCAGGTCTAGGTCCGGTGCCTGTTCCGGCGGGGGCGCCATGGCGCGGGGCTGCCGGCTTTCCGTGCCGCAGACCGCACAGCGCACAGAGCCGGGCTTGCCGCCAGGCCGTCCCGCGCCGGGCTGGAGAGGGCCGTCCTTTCCCATGCGCCCGGCGTGGCGTTGCGGATCGCCGCCCGGTTCGCCGTCCGGATTGCCGCCTCGGGGGTCGCGCGTGGGGAATGAACTCGCCATGACGGTCCAAGTTAGGCGCAGGAACAGCGCGGGCGAAGGGGGCAGATGGCGGGAGCGCACCATCTTGTGCATGATAGGGCCCCCTTCCGCTTCCGGTGACCAAAGGCGCGATGCCCCGCGGCGATCTTTTTCCCGATATCTCCCCCTACGAGACCGGCCTGCTGCCGCTCTCCCCCACCGGCGGTGCGGCGGGCGGCGTCAACCACGTGATGTACTGGGAGCAGGTGGGCAATCCTCGCGGCCAGCCGGTGCTGTTCCTGCATGGCGGGCCGGGGGCGGGGGCGGGGGCGGTGCATCGCCGCTTCTTCGACCCTGGGCACTGGCGCGTGGTGATCTTCGACCAGCGCGGGGCGGGGCGGTCCCGGCCCCTGGGGGAACTGCGCGAGAACACCACGCCGCATCTGGTGCAGGACATCGAGACGCTGCGGCGCTTCCTCGGCATCGAGCGCTGGCTGCTCTTCGGCGGGTCCTGGGGCTCGACCCTGGCGCTCGCCTATGCCCAGGCGCATCCGGAGCGGGTACTGGGCTGCGTTCTGCGTGGGGTCTTCCTGGGGCGGCGAGAGGAGGTGGACTGGTTCCTCTATGGGCTGCGCCGGATCTTCCCGGACGCCTGGGCCGCCTTCGCCGAGCATGTCCCGCCCGAGGAGCGGGACGACCTGCTGTCCGCCTATCTGCGCCGGCTGACCGATCCGGACCCGGCCGTGCATCTTTCCGCCGCCCGGGCCTGGAGCAATTTCGAGGGGATGTGCAGCACGCTGCTGCCCTCGCCAGAACTGGTCGCCAGCTTCGCGCAGGACCGTTCCGCCCTGGGCCTGGCGCGGATCGAGGCGCATTACTTCGCCCATGACCTGTTCCTGCCGCCCGAGGGCCTGTTGGGGCGGATGGACCGCATCGCCTCGATCCCGGCCGAGATCGTGCAGGGCCGCTATGACATGGTCTGCCCGCCCGCCACCGCCTTCGCCCTGACGGAGGCCTGGCCCCGCGCGCGCCTGACCCTGGTGCCCGATGCGGGGCATTCCGCCCTGGAGCCGGGAGTGCGGACGGCGCTGGTCTCGGCGGTGGAGCGCTTTCGCCGGCGCTCCTGAGGGGGGAAATGCCACGAGGCGGTTTCCGCCTCGTGCGGGGCGTGCTAATCGGCCTGTGCGTCTCCGTAGCTCAGCAGGATAGAGCACCAGATTCCTAATCTGGGGGCCGTGGGTTCGAATCCCGCCGGGGACATTTTTCCCTTTTAAATCAGGTGATTGGCAGTAGATCCGAACTGTGGCGACAGTCGCTGGCCTGGCTATGTGGCGGGCTGTCGCGAATCTGCGCTGGCGATTGTGGAGTGCCAGGGCGAGGTTCAGGCCATGATGGTTCGGCAAGGGGTGACAGTCGGCGGACGAATATCTTGTTGCGATGTATCAACAAGAGTTATTGCAAAATATATTGCCCCTTATGGTTGCAGCATTGAGTCTTATTCTACAAAAATGATCAAAATAAGAGAATAATATATTTTTTTATACGACATATCCATAAATTTTGGTTGTGCTTATGAAATTAGCTCTCTATAAAACTCTTGCGACTGTGGCGGCGTGGAGAGCAGACACGCTAGGGGGCCGAAACCCTGAATGACGCTGCCCCCATGGTTCGGCATGGGGACATAAGACGGCGGATGAACCGTCCTCCGTCAGCCGGAGTAGCGCCCGGCCCACAGTCTCTTCATCCGCCAGCCGTGGTGGACCGACGGATCGCCACGATGACCCGGGATCAAACCTGGTGCCACCGGGCGATCTGCGTTTCCAGCGGTCGCGGAACAGGTTTGCCAGGGGGCAGGAGGCCCTCTATCTGCTCCGCAGGCCAGTTCCCTCTTCCGGATACACATGTCCCATCCCGGCCCCCGGGCCACTTCACCGGACCCAGCATCCCCAACCGATCCGGCGGCCGCGCTGGGAGGAAACGGGGTCAGCGTTCTCACCTTGGCGAAAGGGCGCCGGGGCCATCTGCTGAATCTGCTGGAAGGATTGTCGCGCGGCACCCGGCTGCCGGAAGAATGCATCCTCGTGGACATGGACGAGACACCGGCTCCCTTGCCGTCCTTGCCCTTCCCCCTGCACCATCTGCACCACCCGTCCTGCGGCCTGCCTTTGGCGGAGGCCCGCAACCGCGCCGCGCGCACGGCGCGCCAGCCGGTGCTGGTCTTCCTGGATGTGGACTGTATCCCGGCCACCGGGCTGGTGGAGGCACTGGCCCGCGACGCCCTGGCGCATGACGCGCTGATCTGCTGCGAGATCCGCTACCTGCCCGCCGGTGCGACCTCCGGCGATTCAGACTGGGAGGAGAGCGGGCTCCTCGCCCGGGGCCTCCGCCACACGGTCCGGCATTTTCCCGAAAGCGGCATCCGCCCCGAGCCGAATACCGGCCTCTTCTGGTCGCTCTGCTTCGCGATCCGGCGCGAGACCTTTCTGCGGCTGGGCGGCTTCGACGAGGGCTATGCGGGCTATGGGGCGGAGGACACGGATTTCGCCTTCCGGGCCCGGGATGCCGGGGTGGGGCTTCTCTTCACCGCCTCGACCCTGGCCTTCCACCAGCACCATACCGTCTATGATCCGCCGCTGCAGCATTTCGGCGACATCCTGCGCAATGCCGAACGGTTCCGGGAACGGCATGGCTTCTGGCCGATGGACGGGTGGCTGGCCGATTTCGCGCGGCTGGGGCTGATCGAGCCACCCGGCCCCGGGCCGTTGCGCGTTCTGCGCCATCCGACGGAGGAGGAGATCGCCCGGGCCGCCTGTGGACCCGAACGGGCCTACTGAGGCCCCATCCGCTCTTCGGGGCGATCCGGCTGGCGTCGATGGCCGCTATCCGCGTCAGCCAGGGACTTTCTTCAGATCCTTGAGGCTGACCGGGCCCTTCTGGCTGGAGAAGACCAGGGCATCGCTGCCACCCTGGCTCTGCGAGACGCCGTGGATCTCATGGTCCCCGCTGTCATAGAGGGTGACGGTGCCGTCCTTCTCCACAGCCAGGCGGTGCGCCTTCGGGAAACAGGCGTAGCGCAGCCCGTTCTGCCCGCCGCTGGAGGAGGGCTGGCCGAGCTTCTCCGGCCACCAGGGCTTCGTCGCCTCCATGGGCTTCATGGGTTCCATGGGCTTCATCGGTTCCACGCCGTCGCATCCTTGCCGTGCCGCGCCGGAATGGCGGCGGTCATTCCGCGTCAGAACCCGCCGGCCCGCGGCCGGTTTCGCCGGAATGGTTGCGGAAGCTGGCATTGCCGAGACCGGTGCCGATGGTGAGCACCCCCCAGCGCGAAACGCCCTGCATCGCCGGGGCCTCGCTCATCCCCTGTGCCACCGCGTCGTTGTGCATCAGGAAGCTGGCCTCGCCACCGCCGATCCGGGGCACCAGCTTCGCCAGGGCGGCGGGCAGGCTGAAGCCGCGGTCCTCCTCCCAGTCACCGCCGGGAAGGTTCTGGCCGCCGCGCTCGATATGCCCTTCCTCGTCGATCAGGCCGGGGCAGCTGATCCCCACCACCGGGGCGAGGCGCAGCCCGGCATGGATCGCCGCGTGGGACAGGTCATGCAGCATGGTGGCGAGGCCGCACACGGCGTCGTCGCGGTCCGGCTTGTCCTCGGCATGTTTCCACAGGCGGGAGGCCCAGACCTGGTCCCGGGCCGGGTCGCGGGGCGCGCATCCGGCCAGGCGCACCACGCCCGCCCGCAGGTTCGTCCCACCGATATCCACCGCCAGGAAGGCATCGCGTCCTTCCAGGACCTCGGCGGGCAGCATGTGGCGCCAGCCCAGCAGCCCGGCCTCGTCCGGATCGTGGTGGATCGGGTGCAGGGAGACGTTCTGCCCGGCCGCCAGCAGCCGCACCGCCGCGCGGCCGATGGCGAGGCGCCCCATCAGCCCGGCGCTGAAGCCGCCCCCGATCACCAGGGCTTCCGTGCCCTTCCAGGCTGGCAGGCCGAGGAAGCGGGTGATGACCTCCGCGAGCTCGGCCGAAAAATCCTCGATGGCGGCCAGCAGGATGCCCATCTCGATGGGACTGCCTTCCTCCAGGGCCTGTTGCAGCCGCTCCTTGCCCAGTTCGGCGAGGCTCTGGCCGGGCCAGGGGTCGGCCGCGCGCCGGCGCCAGTCCTCCAGCCGCTCCAGGAAGGCGTCGCGCCGGGCGCGGTCGCCGACGAAGCCGCCGCCATCCTTCAGCTCGGCATTGTAGTCCTCGACGGAGACCCCGGGCAGCTCGCGCGCGCCGTGGCGGAGGGCGGGAGTGGGCGGGCTGTCCGGCCGGTCCTCGGCCGCTCTGGAAGTGGCATGAAGCATCGTTCATCCGGCGGGCGTGTTCCCCGTAACGCCGCGGGCGGCACCGCTGTTGCCGTCTGGGAGAGGACCCGTGAGAGGCGTGTCATGGAACGGTCACGACGTCGCGGGCGCGCGTGGCGTGCGGGGGCGCGCAGGGAACCATTCCATGGCCCGCGCCGTTGATGCGATCGGGCCGCGATATTCCTGGCCTTCCGCGACGCCGCGGCAGATCGGAGCGTGTCCGGCCAGCGGCGCGACGGCTCTGTTTCCTGCCCAGGCACGCGGTGCCGAAGGCGGAAAGGGTGCCATATGAAGATTGCGATCATTTCGCATCTGAAGTTTCCCATCGCTGAACCATTCTCGGGCGGGCTGGAGATGCACACGCATCTCCTGGCCCGGCATCTGCAACGCCGCGGGCACGAGGTGACGCTGCTGGCGGCGGAGGGTTCCGACCCTGGCCTGGGGCTGGAGCCGGTCTGCCCGCCCACCGGCGTGCCGGGCTCCGGCCCGGCGGAGATCGAGCAGGTGGCGCTGGCCGAGCACACCGCCTATTGCCGGATCGTGGAGCGCCTGCGGGGGGGCGGCTTCGACCTCATCCACAACAATTCCCTGCACTACCTGCCGCTGACCATGTCGGGCCGCTTCGGCGCGCCGGTGGTGACCAGCCTGCACACGCCACCTTTCCTGGAGCTGGAGAACGGGGTGCTGGACCGGGAGGACCGGGACATGCCCTTCATCGCGGTCTCGGAGGCGGTGCGGGCGATGTGGGAGCCGGTGATGCCGGTGGCGGCGGTGATCGGAAACGGCATCGACCTGGATCTCTTCACCCCCGTCATGACCCCGGCCGAGCCGCCGCATGCCATCTGGTTCGGCCGGCTGGTGCCGGAGAAGGGGCCGCATCTGGCCATCCAGGCGGCGCGGCTGGCCGGCATGCCGCTGCGCTTCGCCGGCCCGCTCAGCGATGCCGACTACTGGCGGGACTGCATCGAGCCGCTGCTGGGGGAGGGGGTCACCTATCTGGGTCATCTGGACCACAAGCGGCTGGCGCAGGCCGTGGGGCAGGCGGCGGTGGCGCTCTGCACCCCGCGCTGGGAGGAGCCCTACGGCCTCGTGGTCGCGGAGGCGCTGGCCTGCGGCACGCCCGTGGCGGGCTTCGCGCGCGGTGCCCTGCCGGACATCACCGACCCGCGTTCCGGCCGGCTGGCCCCGGCGGACGATGTGGAGGCGCTGGCCCGCATCATCCCGGAGGCCGGGCGCCTGTCCCGCGCCGACTGCCGCCACCGTGCGGAGGTCTTCTGCGACGCGCGCGTCATGGTGGACCGCTACGAAGCCCTGTACCGGGATACGATCCGGCGCCACGGGCGCTCTGCCCTGGCGGGGCGTTCCACTTCGGACGACACCCGGCCGGGGGAGCGGATGCGGTTCCGCATGGGCAGCCGGGCGCGCCGCGACGGCTCGCCGGACGAAGGCATCGCACGCAGCCAAGCCACGTGATCCAGCTCCCGTGATCCCCTCCCCGGACCCTCTTTCCCTCGACCGCTGCGTCGTCTGTGTTCCCGCCCGCAACGAGGCGGTGGCGCTGCCCCGGCTGCTGGCCGCGCTGGCGCGGCAGGATCTCTGCCGCGACGGCGGGCGGCTGCGGCTCGTGGTGGCGGCCAACAACTGCACGGACGGGACGGTGCCGGTGCTGCGGGGGCTGGCGACGCGGCACCCGGCGCTGCGCCTGCATGTGCTGGAACTTTCCCTGCCGCCGGAACAGGCCAATGTCGGCGTGGCGCGGGCCCGCGCCATGGCCGAGGGCGCGGCCTGGCTGCGCGAGGAGGGCGTCGCGGATGGCATCCTGCTGGGCACCGATGCCGATACCCGGCCGCCGCCGCACTGGGTGGCGGCCAACCTGGCCGCGCTGGCCTCGGCGGATTGCGTCGGCGGCCGGATCGTCATCGAGGACAGCGAGGAGAACCCCGCGCCCGATTGGCTGCGGATGATGCGGGACCGGGTGGATGCCTATTGGTCAGCGGTGCGCGACCTGGCGCATGCGGTCGATCCCCTGCCGCATGATCCGCCGCCGCGCCATGGTGACCATACCGGGGCCAGCCTCGCCTTGCCGGTCCGGTGGTACGAGGCGGCGGGCGGGGTGCCCCCCTTGCCGGTGGGCGAGGACAATGCGCTGGTCGCGGCGGTGGAGCGCGCGGGTGGGCGGCTGCGCCACGCGCCGGATGTCTGGGTCGAGGTCTCCGCCCGGCAGGAGGGGCGGGCCAGCGGCGGCATGGCGGGCGAGATGCGCCGCTGGCACCTGCTGGCCGAAAGCGGCTCGCCGCATCTCCTGCCGGGGGCAGGGTTCTGGCGGCGCGCCTTCGGGCGCCGCCGCGTCCTGCGCGGGGCCTTCCACCGGGGCGGCGGGGCGGAGGATGCGGCGCGGCTCGGCCTGCCGGCGGAGACCCTGGCGCGGCTGGCGGTGGAAAGCCCCAACGACATCGCCTTCGTGGCCCGTGCCGAGCCGCTGTTGCCACCTCTGCCGGGCGAGGAGGCGGAGATTCGCGCCGCCACCGAAGCGCTGCGGGTCATGAGCCGGGCGCTTCCCGCGGCGGAGGCGGTTTGAGACCCATCGGATATTACGTGCATCACCATGGGCTGGGGCACTGGCAGCGTGCCACCGCCCTGGCCCGGCGCTTGCGGCATCCCTGCACCCTGATCGGCACGGTGCCGCCGGAGCGGGCGGCCAGCGCGCCCTGTCCTGTCCTGGCGCTGCCCGACGATGCGCCGGAGCCCGGCCAGCCCGCCGATCCAGGCGGCGTCGCGGCGCTGCACTACGCCCCGCGCGGCCATGCCGGGCTGCGCGCGCGTTCCGCCGCCATCGCCGGCTGGATCGCCACGCAGCGGCCGGCGCTGATGGTGGTGGATGTGTCCGTGGAGGCGGTGCTGCTCGCCCGGCTCTGCGCCACGCCGGTGCTGTCCTTCCGCCTCGCCGGGCGGCGCGACGACCTGCCGCACCGGATGGGTTTCGAGGCGAGCGAGGCGCTGATCGCCCCGTTCCCCGCCGCGCTGGAAGGGCCGGACACGCCGGGCTGGGTGCGGGAGAAGAGCTTCTATGCCGGCTTCCTCGCCGACCCGCCCGCAGCCCGGGCGGAGCCGGAGGACGGCTCGGTGCTGGTGGTCTTCGGGCGCGGCGGGGCGGGCGGCTGCCGCCGCGCGCTGGCCGCAGCCGCGCTGGCCGTGCCGGAGCGGCGCTGGCGGGTGCTGGGGCCGGTCTCCGGTGGGGATGAGGAGCCGCTGCCGCCGAATCTGGAGATCCTGGGCTGGTCCGACCGGCCCGCCACGCTGATGGCGCGGGCCTCGCTGGTGGTGGGCGGCGGCGGGGACGGGGTGCTGGCGGAGGTCGCGGCGCTGGGCCGGCGCTTCCTCTGCCTGCCGGAGCCCCGGCCCTTTGACGAGCAGGTGGTGAAGGCGCGGCGGCTCGCCGAACTCGGCGCGGCGGTGGTGCGGGAAGGCTGGCCGGAGGACGGCGCCTGGCCGGGGCTGTTGCGGGAGGCCATGGCACTGGACCCGTCGCGGCTGGGCGGGTTGTTCGACCCTTCCGCCCTGGACCGCACGGCGGGTTTCATCGACGAGCAGGCGGAGCGGGCGCTGCTCCTCTACGGCTGAGCCGGGGCCGGCGGCGTGCCCTGCTGTGCCGGTTCCTGCTGTTCGGAAGCCTGTTGCAGGCGCCCGACCGGTCCCCGCAGCAGCTCCACCTGCCGCACGATGCGCGCCAGCGGCTCCAGGGCGGGGCCTTCCGCGATCGCGGCGGGCCGGGGCGGCGGGCTGAGGCGGGATTCGGCGAGAGCGGTCAGGGAGGCGTGGATCCACTCCGCCCAGGCCTGCCAGGTGGCGTCGTCCAGTGCCTCGCGCAGGGTGGGGTCGTGGCGCAGGGCGGACAGGCGGCCGGCGATGCGGCGCAGTGTGGCATCCACCACCAGCCCGGCCTCGATGCGCGCCCGGTCCTGCCCAGGTTCCTGCATGGCGCGGGACAAGGAGGATTCGAGGTTGTTCGTGGACACGCCGGCGGCCCTGCGGCTGGCCTCGATGCGGGATTCCGGCTGGGTGCCGGAGAGCACGGCCCGGGCATAGTCGGCATGGGCGGCGAGGGCAGCCTGGACCTCCCGCCGCATGCGGTCAGGCTCCCAGCTCGGCCAGAGCAGCAGCCAGCCGGTCACCGCCAGCAGGCCGCCCGCCACGGTGAAGAGCGCGCGCAGGCCCGCCACCTCCCAGGAGGAATGGGTGGGGTGAAGAAGCTCCGTCAGCACCACGACGATGGTGGTGACCCCCGCCATCCAGGCGGAGAAGCTCACCTGCCGCCCGGCGAAGGCCAGGACGCAGAGCGGGAAGAGCAGGACGGCATGGGTCAGGCTGTCATTTACGCCCGAGGCGAGGGCGGCCCCCAGCAGCCCGCCCAGCACCGTGCCGCCCGCCCGCTCCAGCGCCCGCTGCCAAGTGGTGGCGTAGAAGGGCTGCAGCGTCACCACCACGGTGATCGGCAGCCAGTGGGCGAATTCGTTGCCGGCGAAGGCGAGCGTCACCGCCAGCGCCGGGGCGGCGATCACCGCCGTGCGCAGGGAGTGGCGCAGCACCGCCGAGTTCCAGGTCAGGTTGGCGCGCACGGGCAGGAGCATCTGCTCGCGCCAGGGCAGGGCGGGCGTCGTGCCGGAAGCGCCGCCGGGCTGGTAGCCGCCGGGTGTGCTGAGCTTGGCCGCGACGCGCAGGCGCTCGGCGATGCTGTGGGCGATGCGGTGCAGGGCCGGGTCGGCCTGCGTGGCGCGCAGGGCCGTGGCGAGGGCGCGCTCGATCCGTCCGGGCGGCAGGGTCGTGTCCTCCAGGATCGCCTGGGACAGCACCACCAGGATCGGCCGCAGCACCCGTAGCAGCACGCCCGCCGCCGCCCGCCGCTTCGGGTCGCGAGCCGTCTCGATCAGCTCCGACAGGGCGATCAGCGCGCCGAAGAGCTGCTCGCCGGCCTCCAGCCGCAGCAGGGCCTGGGCGCCGCGCAGCGACAGGCGGCCGCGCATGCCCACCAGGTCCATGACGATGCCGCGGGCGAACTCGATCTCCTCCCGCACCGCGCGGCGATGGGCGCGGGCATGGGCTTCCCAGTCCTCGCCGCTCGCATCCGGGCGGCCGGTCAGGTGGCGCAGATCCTCGGTCAGCTCCGCCAGCCGGTGCCAGACCTGCGACACCGCCGCCCGGGCGGGGCGATAGGGATGCAGCCGCCAGACCACCATGGTCAGCAGCGTCGCCCAGAGGCCGCCGAGCAGGAACAGCCCCGCGATCTCCCCCGCCGTGGCGAGGCCGAGCGGCTGGTCCAGGGACAGGATCAGCACCACCGAGAGCAGGTTGCCCACCGCCGTCGCCGCCGCGCCCCAGACGCGCACGAAGCTGGTGCACAGGATGCCGAGACAGGCCAGCGGAATCACCAGCGGCAGGTCGAGGTTCCGCAGCAGGCCGAAGCCGCTCCAGATCAGCGCACCGGCGATGGTGAAGGAGACCAGCGCCGGGACGCGCGTGCGGATCGGGCCGCCGATGTCGCAGAGGCAGGTGAAGAAGGCGGCCATGGCCATGTAGATCAGCGCCGGCTTTCCCAGCCATTCGCTGAGCAGGATCACCACGGCGCAGGCCAGGGCGGCGCGCACGCCCTCGGCCACCCGGATGGCGCGGATGTCGAAGCCCATCGGCAGCCGCGACAGGTCGGCGCCCGGATTCCGTTCCGTCGCGCGCCAGCGGGAATGGAGGCGGGAGATGTCGGCAATGCGCATCGCCTGCTTTCTGACGCAGCCCGGGGACGGGCAAAACCCCCGAGGCACCGTCTTTTCCGTGAGGGGGGGGGCTGGCGCTTCGCTGCGTGGCTGCCCCCGGGGGAGAGGCTCTGCCTCTCCCGCCGGACCCCCACACCGCCGGGGACCGAAGCCGGTCCCCGGACCCCGGTCTTTCGTGGGCTATGGTGGTGGCCCTCAGCCTGACGCCCGATCCCTGGGAACAGGTGGATCGGCGGGGTTCCCGAGAAAAAGAAAGACACGGTGTCCGCGCTGGTGGCACCGGCAGCCGCCGGAGAGCATGGCTCTCCGGCGCGATCCGGCCGCAGCAGGTGCCAAGGAACGGGAGGTCCAGGACCCTCAGGGTCCTGGCGGATGGGGGCCGGGGGAAGGCGGCGCCTTCCCCGGGGACAGGGCAGCGCCGGACCAGTGGGCCGGTATCAGCCCTGCAAGGTGTCGCGGACGGCTTCGGCGAGGGAGAGGGAGGCGGTGAGGCCCGGGCTTTCGATGCCGTAGAGGTTCACCAGTCCGGGGATGCCATGACGGGCGGGACCCTGGATCACGAAATCCTGCCCCGGCGCGCCCTGGGGCACGATCTTGGGACGGATGCCGGAATAGCCGGGTTGCAGCGCACCATCGGGCAAAGCGGGCCAGTAGCGGCGGATCGCCTCATAGAAGGAATCGCCGCGGCGGGGGTCCACCACGTAGTCGATATGGTCCACCCATTCGACATCGGGGCCGAAGCGCGCCTGGCCGCCAAGGTCGATGGTCAGGTGGGTGCCGAGACCGCCGGGGACAGGCACGGGGTAGATCAGCCGGGAGAAGGGCGAGCGGCCGGCAAGGGTGAAGTAGTTGCCTTTGGCGTAGTATTCCCGGGGCACGGTGTCGGGCGGCAGGCCGTCGATGGCGCGGCCCAGGGCGGGCGCTCCCAGGCCGGCGGCATTGACCAGGCTGCGGCAGAGCAGGGTCATCGGCTCGGCGCCCCCGACCTCCAGCACGATGCCGTCCGGCGTCACCCGCCCGGAAAGCACGGGGCTGTGGAAGGCCAGCACCGCCCCGGCATTCTCCGCATCGCCCTGCAGGGCCAGCATATAGGCGTGGCTGTCGATGATGCCGGTGGAGGGCGAGAGCAGGGCGCCGTGGCAGGACAAAGCGGGCTCCAGCGCCAGGGCCTCGTCGCGGGACAGGAGGCGCATGTCCTCCACCCCGTTGGCGGCGGCACGGGCCTGGATGCCGGCGAGGCGCGCGGCCTCCTCCTCCGCGGTCGCGACGATCAGCTTGCCGCAGCGGGCATGCGGCACGCCGCGTTCCACGCAATAGGCATAGAGCATCCGCCGCCCGGCCACGCAGTGCCGCGCCATGAGGCTGTCGGCGGGGTAGTAGATGCCGGCATGGATGACCTCGCTGTTGCGGGAGGAGGTGCCCGTGCCGATCGCCTCGGTGCCCTCCAGCAGCAGGACCTCCCGGCCGGCCAGGGCCAGGCTCCGGGCGGCGGCGAGGCCCACCACCCCGGCGCCGACCACCACGCAGTCCACTGACTCCAAATCCCGCCTCCTTCAGAAATCCCGGAATTTTACGCCGGGGGAACGCTTGTGGTTCTACCCTTGGTTGCGTTATTCATGTGATATATAAGCCTCAATCGGTGTTGCGTGCAGGCAACAGGCGAGTCGGGCCAGGAAAAGCCATGCTGACCATCGGAAGCATCGAGCGGATGTCGCCACGGCTGTTCAAGGCGGCCTATGCTGGCGTGTATCCACAGCGCGAGCCAGCCGTCGATGTGAACGGGCTGGAGTTCTTCTCGGATCACGAGGAGGCACGCCGCTGGATCATCGAGCAGATCGGCAGCGAGCCCGATCTGTGGGACCTGCATGACCTGGAAGCGGAGGCAGGCGCCGGGCGCCACCACGCATCCGCGCGGGGCGAGGCCCGCGACGCCCCCCATGGGGAGGGACGCCCGGCGGGCTGATCCGGCGGGTTGTACGGGGCCACGGCTTCCTTGACGCGTCATGCCGGGTCCTGGACCGGGGGCGCGGCAAGGGCCAGCGGCAGGTGGCGGTCCAGCAGCGCCTCCGGCAGCGGCATCACCACGCCGGACCAGGTCCAGACCAGCACGCATTCGATCCGCCGCCCCGGCCAGGCGGCGCGCAGCACGGCGCGGTAGGCCGCCATTTGCCGCAGATAGGCGGGGGAGACGGAATCGGCCTGCTCCGGCGGCGGGCGGTTGGTCTTGTAGTCCGCCACCACGATCCGGTCGCTTCCGATCCACAGCCGGTCCACCTGTCCCGCCACCGTCACGCCGCCGAGGCGGCCGGCGAGCGGCGCTTCCGGCAGGCTGCCGGGGCCGAAGGCATCCGCCAGGGCGGGGTGGCGGAGCACCCGCATCACCTCGGCGCAGGTCGCTTCCTGCTCCTCCGGCGAAAGCCCGTGCCCGGGCCGCGCGAGGTGCCGCCGCGCCACGGCCTCGCGCGCCGCCTCGGGATGGTCCGGCAGGTATTGCAGCAGGGCGTGGATCAGCGTGCCGCGCCGGAAGCGACGGCCGGACGGGTCGCTCTGCCCATGTGGCGCGGCGGCGGGCGGCTCGGTCTCCTCGCCCGCGAGGCGCGAGGGTGCCACCGGATCCTCCGAAGCCTCGGGCGGGGCGGGGTGGTGCGCCCAGGCCGGCAGCGCGGCGGGCAGCGACCTGCCGGCGCCGTCCCGGTCCGGGCGGGGCTCCGCGGTCTGGAGGGAGGAAAGCCGGTGGAGCGGGCCGGAGAAGCCCACCCCGGCCGGCCCGCCGAAGGCCGCGGGATCGAATTCCTCCTCCACCACGCCATCGCAGCGGGCGATGCCCTGGCGGACCAGCGTGTGCCAGCTCGTCTCCACCGCCTTCTTGGGCTCCAGCCCGCAGAGCAGCAGCCGGTCCTCCGCACGGGTCAGCGCCACGTAGAGCAGGCGGTTCTCCTCCTCGGCATCGGCCGCGGCGCGGCGGCGCTCGGCTTCCTGCCAGACGCGGGCCTGGAACTCCTTGCGCGGCGCCCAGAGGGGGAGGGAGAGGGACGCTTCCTCCTCCCAGCGCAGCGGCGAGTTGCGGCCGCCGCGCCCGACATCGGGGATGATGACCACGGGCGCCTGGAGGCCCTTGGCGCCATGGGCGGTGAGGATGCGCACGGCATCGCCCGCATTCTCGGCCTCGCGCTTCACCTCCGCGCCGCCGCGGCGCAGCCAGTGGGTGAAGCCCTGGAGGGAAGGCGGGTGGCGGTTCTCGTAGCGCAGCGCGGCGTTCAGCAGCTCGTCCAGCGCATCCGCCGCGTCGCCGCCCAGGCGTTCCAGCAGCTTCGCGCGGCCGCCATGCTCGCCCAGCACCTCGCTCAGCAGAGCATGCGGCGTGACGAGGTCGGCGCGGTCGGCCAGGGTGGCGATCCAGTCGGCGGCGCGGCCCTCCGGCGTCATGGCGCCGCGATGCCGGAGCAGGCGGTGCCAGAGCGGACCGTCGCGGTCATGGGCGAGGGCGAAGAGCGACTCCTCCTCCAGCCCGATCAGCGGCGATTTCAGCAGCGCGGCCAGTTGCAGGTCGTCTTCCGGCAGCAGCAGCACGTCGCAGAGCGCCAGCAGGTCCTGCACCGCGATCTGTTCCACCAGCGCGATGCGGTCCACGCCGCCCACCGCCACCCCGCGCCGCTTGAGCTGGCGCACCAGCAGTTCCGTCAGCCGGGTGCGGCGGCGGACCAGGATCATGATGTCGCCGGGGCGGATGGGGCGGTCGCCGCGCGCCGGCAGCGTCTCGTGCCGGACCATGTGGTCGATGCGAGCGGCCAGGGTCTCGGCCAGGAGGGCATCGGCATCCTGCGCCACCACCGGCTGGCTGGGCACGAACCAGGGTTCCGGGTCCTCGGTGGTGCCGCGCGCCAGCAGGGGCCAGACCTCGACGCTGCCGGCATGGCCGGCGCGGTCGGGGAAGTGGTGCAGCGGATCGCCATCCGGCCGCACCACGCCGGCCCGCGCGGCGCCGTCGTGGAAGACGGCATCGACGAGTTGCAGCACGGGCGCGCAGGAGCGGAAGCTCACATCCAGCGCCACCGGCTGGAAGTTGCCGCCGGCCTGCCGCACCTGCTGGGAGAAGCGCGCCTCCCAGGTGGCGAAGCCCTGCGCGTCGGCGCCCTGGAAGCCGTAGATCGACTGCTTCTCGTCGCCCACCACGAAGAGGGTGCGCTGCACCTTGGACTCGCGCGCGCCCTCGCCGGCGAAGAACTCCTCGGCCAGCGCCTCGGCGATGCCCCACTGCGCCGGGTTGGTGTCCTGCGCCTCGTCCAGCAGGATGTGGTCGAGGCCGCCATCGAGCTTGAACAGCACCCAGGCCGAGCCGGGGTCGCGCAGCAGGCGTTGCGCGTGGTGGATCAGGTCGTCGAAATCCAGCGCGCCCATGCGGCGCTTGCGCGCGGCATAGTCGGAGAGCACCGGCCCGGCGGCGACCAGCAGCGCGCTGGTGGCGGCCAGCAGGCGGTGCGCGTTGGCGCGTTCCTGGAAGGATTTCAACCGCGCGGATTCCGCCGCCAGCGCGTCGAAGGGTTCCAGTGCCTTGCGCAGCTCGCCCTTGCCCGTGTGCAGGCAGTCCCACCATTCCGCCTGCCGCGCCATGCGTTCCCCGGGTGCCAGGGCGAGGAAATCGAGCATCTTCTGCCCGAGGTCGCGCGCCGTCTTGGTCTTGTGGGCGAGCAGCGCCTTCGCCTGTTCCGCGACCGCCGGCGGGATGTCGCAGATCAGCGCCGCCAGGTCCTCCTCGCGCTCGCCCTCCGGCAGGCCGAGGCGCTGGACCAGCATCCGCCCCAGCGCCAGCGCGCCGCCGGGTGTCTCGAAGAGCGCGGCCAGCTTCTCCCGCCGCCCCACCATTTCGCGCAGCGCCTCGGCGATCCGGTCGGCGGTGACGAGGCGGGCCAGGGCGGCCAGGGTTTCCGGTGGCACGCGCCCGCCGGACAGCGCGGCCTCGCGCGCCTCGGCCAGCAGGGTGGCGGAATCCGCGTCCTCCAGCATGGCGAATTGCGGCGGCAGCTCGGCCTCCAGCGGGAAGGAGCGCAGCAGCGACTGGCAGAAGGCGTGGATCGTGGCGATGCGCATCCCGCCCGGCTGTTCCAGCACGCGGCAGAACAGCTTGCGCGCGGTGGCGAGCTGCGCGGGCGGCACGGGTTCGCCGGTCAGCGCCTCGATCTCCGTGCGCAGGTCGTCCTCGTCGGTGACGGCCCAGCGGCCCAGGCGCCGGTTGAGGCGGATCGCCATTTCCGCCGCAGCTGCCTTGGTGAAGGTGAGGCAGAGGATGCGGCCGGGCTCCGTGCCCTCCCGCAGCAGAAGGCGCAGCACACGGTCGGTGAGCACCTTGGTCTTGCCGGAGCCGGCCGAGGCGCCCACCCAGGCGGACAAACGCGGGTCCGAGGCGAGGCGCTGCGCCTGCTGCGCCCGCTCGCGCGCGGAAAGGGGGATGTTCACGCCGGTCTCGATTCCGGTTCGGGCGTTGCGCTGTCCCCGGGGGAAGGCGCCGCCTTCCCCCGGCCCCCATCCGCCAGGACCCTGAGGGTCCTGGACCTCCCGTTCCTTGGCACCTGCTGCGGCCGGATCGCGCCGGAGAGCCATGCTCTCCGGCGGCTGCCGGTGCCACCAGCGCGGACACCGTGTCTTTCTTTTTCTCGGGAACCCCGCCGATCCACCTGCTCCCAGGGATCGAGCCACAGGGTAACGGCAGCCACGGGAGCCCACGAAAGCCCGGGGTCCGGGGACCGGCTTCGGTCCCCGGCGGTGTGGGGGTCCGGCGGGAGAGGCAGAGCCTCTCCCCCGGGAGTGGACAAGGGCGCGACGCGGGCAAGGGGTTCATTCCGTGCCGGCTTCCTCGGCGCCGCCCCATTCGCGCTGGCGGGACAGGTGCTCGTAATCCGTGTTGCGGGGCGCGCGGCCCGGATGCGGGCGCGCCAGGAAGGGGCGGTCGCCCAGCAGGAATTCCCGCGCCAGCGCGTCCACCTGCCGCCATGCCGCCTCGGCCACTTCCGCCACCGTCACGTCGCCCTTCGGTTTGAAGACGAGTCGCTCGCCCTCCTCGATGGTACCTGAGAGCTTCCAGTGCTCCAGCGCCGAAACCGGGGCGGGCGCGATGCCGGGGAAGCCGCCCTTGAGCGCCATGGCGGCCTCCAGCGGCAATTGCGGCGCGCGGCCGTCCTGGATGGCGATCTGGGCCGGGGGGGCGCCGGTCTTGAAGTCGAGGATGGCGAGGCTGCCATCGGCCAGGATATCCAGCCGGTCGGCGCGGCCTTCCAGCCGCACGCCGCAGGGCAGCTCGATCTGGCCGGACTGTTCGGGGTGGCGTTCCCGTACCTCCGGGCGCTCCCGCTCGGTGGCCAGCAGGAACTCGCCGATGCGGCGCAGGCGGGGGCGCCAGAAGGCGGCGAGGCCGGGACGGGGGGCATGCTGGCGGATCGCTTCCTCCACCGCCTCCTCGAACCATTCCAGGGCCCTGGGGCCATAGGTGCCGGCGCAACGGCGCGTCCAGGCCGCCACCGCGTCATGCACCACCGAGCCGAAGGCGGCGCCATCGGCCTCGGCATCCAGCGGATCGAGCGGGCGCAGCCGCAGCACGCGCTTGGCGTACCAGGCATAGGGATCGGCCTTCAGGTCCCAGACATCGGTGACGGTGAGGCGGCGCGGGCGCAGCAGCATCGGCGGGGCCGGGGCCGGGCGGGGGCAGGGGAGGACGACCTCCGGCATGTCCAGCCGCGCCGCCCAGTCGGTGGCGGGCGAGGGCTTGATCCGCAGCCCCTTCTGGCCATGCAGGAAGATCTGCAACCGGGTCAGCCAGCGCGCCTGCACCGAGGGGCTGCCGCCGCGCTTGCGGGCATGGCTCAGCACCACGTCCGGGGCGGCGAGGGCGCTCATCATGAAATCGGCGGCGACGCGGCCGATGCGGGCCTCCGGGGCCGGCAGGCCGAATTCGCGGCGCATCGGGCGGCTCATCCAGGCGCCGGGATCGGTGGCGATCGGCCAGACGGTCTCCTCCAGCGCGCCCAGCACCACGCGGTCGAAGGATTGCAGCCGCGCTTCCAGCAGGCCGAGGACCTGCACCCGTGGATGGCTGCCGCCCTGGCGGCCGCGCATGTTGCGCACGCCCGGGGCCAGCGGCCCTTCCAGCAACGCGTCGAAGAGCGCGGGCCAGGCGGCGGCCGAGACGGGCGGCAGGCATTCCATGGCCGGGCCCAGCGAGGCGAGATGCGCGGCCAGGGGCTCGCCTTCCTCCCCGGCATAGAGGCGCAGGCCGCCCGGCTCGGTGTCGGTGGCGGCCAGGGCCTCGGCGGCACCGAGCAGCCCTTCCAGCATCGCGGCGGGCGGGCGGGCGATCTCGGGCAGGTCGGTGAAGCCGCCCCCGGGGCCGCCCAGGGCCCGTTCCAGCGCGTCGAGCAGGGCGGTGACGCGGGCGCGGCGTTCGAGCCGGGCCTGCTGCCGTGCCTCGCTCTCGGCGGGGGCTTCGGGATCAGGGTCGGCAAAGGCACGTGCCGCGGCGGTGCGGAGCCCGGTCAGGCCGGGGGCGGGGCGGGGGCCGCGCAGCGCGTGGCGCTCCAGGTCGTGCAGGGCGCGCAGCCAGTCGGCCCGGGCCATGCCGCCGGCGCAGGAGGGGTGCTTCAGGCAGGCGAGCAGGGCGACGGGGGAGAATTCCTCCGCCACCATGCGCGCGATCAGGCGCAGGAAGGCGCCGGTCGGGGTCTGGGCGAGGGGCTGGCCGGCGGAATCATCGGCCAGCACGCCGTGGCGCGCGAGTTCCACGCAGACGCGGCGGGCGAGGTCGCGGTCCGGCGTCACCAGGGCGGCGCGGCTGCCGGGGGTTTCCAGGGCCTCCCGCAGCAGCAGGGCGATGGCGGCTGCCTCGCCCGCCTCGTCCGGGGCGGTGAGGAGGGACATGTCCTTCAGCGCCGGGGCCCAGCGTTCCGGCGCCTTCTCCTGCCAGCAGGCGATGTCGCCGGGCGGGCGCAAGGCGCGGGCGAGCAGGGCGCCGCGCGCCTCCCCGGCCGGATCGGGCGGCAGGTCGTGTGGCCAGGGCCGCAGGTCGCCCGGCGTAGCGCCCATGGCCTGGAGCAGCCGCACCTGGCCACAGAGCGGGTGGGTGTGGCTGGCGCAGAGCTCGTCCCAGATGGGGGAGGGCCAGGGCTGGGGCGGCAGCGGCTCGCCGGAGCCGTGCAGGACCACATGCCCGTTGGGGCAGTGCGCCAGGACCTTCAGCAGCTCGGCGGCGGCGGGGATGGTGCCGCCCAGGCCGATGCCGGCGGCGATCACGAGATCCTCCGGCGGGTTCTGCCTCCACAGCGCGGTCTGGGCGCGGATGGTGGCGACGCGGCGGGTGCCGATGTCGGAGAGGCCCTGCTGCGCCAGCCAGGCCTGCCATTCCTGGATCACGCCGTTGAGGAAGACATGGGTGATCTGCCAGTGCCGGGCCAGCCGGTCCGGCACCAGGGAGGGCAGGCGGGAGGGGTCGCAATCCTCCAGCGCCATCTCGTCCAGCAGGGTCGCCAGTTCCTGCGCCAGCCGCCAGGCCTGGTCGGGATGCGAGGGGCCGCCGTAGTTCGGCGGCAGGCGCATCACCAGCGCCGTCAGCACGGCGAGCCGGCGCGCCGGGTCCACCGCCGGGGGCTGGTCCATTAGAGCAGGGAGGGAGAGTTCCTCCGCATCCTCCACCGAAAGCCCGGCCAGGGGGCGCAGGCGCGGCAGCAGCAGAGCCTGCCGGCCGCTCGCCTGCCCGGCGGCGCGCAGGAAGCTCTCGCGTAGGCTGCGGGCGGCGCGCCGGGTCGGCAGCAGGATCGTGGCGCGGGCCAGGAGGGTGGGGTCCGGGGCGGCCGGGCCCTTCGCTCCGGCGAGGCGCACCACCCCCTGGGCCAGGGCATCCAGAAAGGGGAGGTGGGCCGGGATCTCGTGAAGGTTCATGGATTCCCGACGGTTAGCCGATTTCCCTCCCATCCCGCCACCGCTGTCTGCCGCGATGGCCCGGTATCACCCCCGCTATCACTCCTGCAGCGTGCGGAAATAGGGCTCCACCGTGCCCTGGAGCTTGATGGTCATGGGGTTGCCCTTACGGTCGAGCGTGTTGCCCACGGTCAGGCGGACCCAGCCCTCGCTGACGCAGTATTCCTCGACATTGTTCCGGTCCACGCCCTTGAAGCGCACGCCGACGCCGCGTTCCAGCAGGGCCTTGTCGAAATGCGGGCTTTTCGGGTTGACGGAAAGGCGGTCGGGCGGCGTGTCGGTCATGCTTCGGTCCTCCGGAACCAGGAACGGGCGACCTGATAGAACAGGCGTGGCAGCGGAGCCACCCATCCCAGGGGGAAGCACGGCGGTGGGGCGGGAGGTTCCCAGATCGCGAAAAACAACCAATAGTTGTGTCCGTCCTGGTGGGTCGTATCGGCCCTCCACGCCCCGGAGCCCTGGCCCGGCAGGATGGCCCACCATGAGATCCCACTGGAGGTCGCCGCGATGCTTCCCCCCTTGATGCCGCTTTCCGAGGAAGACCGCCTCGCGGCCCTTCGGTCCTATGACGTGCTGGATACGGCCTGCGAGGCCAGTTTCGACAACATCGTCCGGCTCGCCGCGGATCTGACGGACAGTCCCATCTCGGTGGTCTCGCTGGTGGATGCCGAGCGCGCCTGGTTCAAGGCGCATCATGGGCTGGCGGCCTCGGAGGCGCCCCGGGAACATGCCTTCTGCGCGCATGCCATCCTGGAGCCCGGCACTCCGCTGGTGATCCCCGATGCCAGCCGCGACCCGCGCTTCGCCGCCAACCCGCTGGTGACGGGGGAGCCGGACATCCGCTTCTATGCCGGCGTGCCGCTGGTCAATCCGGAAGGGGCGGTGCTGGGCACCCTCTGCGTGCTGGACCGCAAGCCGCGGCGGATCAGCGCCGAGCGGCAGCGCATCCTGGTCCGGCTGGCCGAGACGGTGATGACCACGCTCGAACTCCGCCGTGCCATGAACCGGGTGCACCGGCTTTCGATGACCGACGCCCTGACCGGGCTGCTCAACCGGGCGGCCCTGATGGACGCGCTGGACAAGGCGATCGCCCGCCTGAACCGGCATGGCGAGGGCTTCGCCCTGCTCTATCTCGACCTGGACGGGTTCAAGCAGGTGAACGACCGCGAGGGCCATGCCACCGGTGACGAGGTGCTGCGGGAACTCGCGGTGGTGCTGTGGGATAACCTGCGGCGGGAGGACATGGCGGCGCGGCTGGGCGGAGACGAGTTCGCCGTGCTGCTGACGGGCCGCGAGCCGGATGCCGCCGTCGTGGCGGAACGCCTGCAGAGGATGCTGGAGGCGGCGATGCGGTCGAAGGGCTGGGCGGTGACGGCCTCCATCGGGGCGGTAAGCTTCCACAACGCGCCGGCGGATGTCGATGCCGCCCTGTCCCTGGCCGATTCACTGATGTACGGCGCCAAGGCCACCGGCAAGAACCGGGTCCTGCACCGCGACCACTGATGGCGGGATACCTTCAACAGGGAGGCGGACTGGGCTAGCGGAAGGCGTGACCCAGACCCAGCCCTCCTCCCGTGTCGTCCTGATCGGTGCCGGCGGCCATGCCGCAGCGCTGATCGAATGCATCCGCGCCGCCCATGCGGGGGCCGGCGGGATGGAGATCGCCGGCTGCCTCGACCGCAGCGCCCGGGAGCCGGTGCTGGGCGTGCCGGTTCTGGGAGACGAGACGCTGCTGGAGCGGTTGCGCGGCGAGGAGGTCGGGGCCGTGGTGGTGGCCATCGGCCACAACGCCACCCGCCTGCGCTGGCTGTGGCGGGCGCGCGAACTGGGCTTCGCCCTGCCGGTGGTCGCGCATCCTTCCGCCATCCTGTCCCCCAGCGCACGGACCGGCGCCGGCAGCGTGGTGTTGCCCCGCGTGGTGCTGGGCGCGCGGGCCGTGGTGGGGGAGGGGGTGATCCTGAACAGCGGTGCCATCGTCGAGCATGACTGCGTGCTGGGCGATGGTGTGCATGTCGCCTGCGGCGCGGCGCTCGGCGGCGGGGTGCGTGTCGGGGAAGGGGCGCTGATCGGTCTCAACGCGGCGCTGCGGCCCCTGCTGCGGGTGGGGGCCGGGGCGGTGGTGGGGGCCGGGGCCGCCGTGGTGGCGGATGTGCCGGACGGGGCCAGCGTTTCCGGCGTGCCGGCGCGGGAGATGGGGTAAGCCCAGGCGACGTGCCGGGGAAAAACTCACGCCGCCCTGCGGAAGACGGTCACGTCTCCCGCAGGGCGGCGTGGAACCTGGATCGGGGGCGATCCGGGTTCCACGATCGCGTCAGATCAGCGCCCAGTGCTGATGTGCCTCGGGCGACTCGGCGATGCTCTGGGTGACCTGGGCACGGTCCATGCTGCCGCTGTCGAGCAACTGCGACCAGAAGGCCAGGCCCGCGGCTTCCGCCTGCCGTCCGAGACCGCCCTGGTAGAGGGCCTCGACGAATTCGCCGTTGGACTGGTTCGCGTGCAGGGAAGCGAATTCGTCCGAGTTGGCGAAGGCCCGTGCAAGGTTGCTGCCGCCCTGTTCCATCTCCGACTGATAGAACTTGATCTCGCTGGCGCCGGGATCGCGCCCGAGAGCCGTGCCATAGAGGGCCCGGATCAGGCTGGCCTGCTCGGCCTGCGTGTCGGCATCGGTGCGGGACAGGGCCTGCCAGTGGTCCAGCGTTTCCGCCGCCCCGGCGAAGTTGTTCAGCACATCCGCCCGGCCGGCGCCATGCTGCAGGACGTCCAGCCAGAAGGCGATTTCCGTGTCGGCAGCCGTGCGGCCGAGCATGCTGCCGTACAGGCCCTCGATGAAGGCGGCGTCGGTCTGGCCGGCCTGGTGCGCGGTCGCCTCGTCGCTGGACAGCAGGGCCCGCGCCGTCTCCACCCGGCTCAGCCCGTTGGCCATGCCCTGCGTCCAGAAGGTGATGCCGTCGGCATCGGCCGCGCGGCCGAGATAGCCCTCGTAGAGGATCGCCAGATAGGTGGAGCCGGTGTGGCTCAGCTCGTAGCTGGCGCCGCTGGCATCGTTTGCCAGGGCATTGCCCGCGGCATCGGTGATGCCGCTGCCTTCGGCGCGGAGCTCCAGCGACAGGCTGCCGATGCCGAGCGGCGCGTCGACCGACACGACATAGGTGCTGCCATCCACCGGGGTGACCGACCTGATGGCGGCCTCGGGCAGGCCATTGCTCACCAGATGGAAGTCGGAGGCGTCCACGCCGGTGACGGCTTCCGAGAAATGGACCTCGTAGCGCAGGCTGTCGGCGGTGCCGTCGCCCGTGTCCATCTGCGTCAGGGTGGCCACCGGCGGGATGCCATCGACGCCCGGCGCGGTCTCCTGGTTCAGGACCAGGCCCGAGAGATCCGTGGCGACCTCGGATTCGGAAAGGATCGAGCCCCCATGCAGATCGATGCCCACCACGTCGAGATGCCCGGTCTGCTCCCCGGCGCCGACCGTGAAGCGGAAGACGAGATGGGTGCTGTCGGAGGCCGTGGGATCGTAGGTGGCGGTCGCCCCGGTGTTGAGGGACAGGGTGGGCGTGCCCGTGACCACCACATCGGCGGACAGGGCAACGGTCAGGGCCACCTCCTGGCCCAGATGCAGCGTGGCATCCGTCGTATCGAGCTGCACCGAGGAGACGGTGGGCGCCTGATTGGGGGCGAGGGAGCCAGAGACGAGCGTGTAGTTGCCCGTATAGCTGTTATACCCGTCAATCTCGATATAGTAGGTGAGGCCCTGCGTGGCCGTGAAGGTGACCTCGGAGGGCAGGCCGTAGGGGCTGTCGTCGTTCTGGGTGACCAGCGTCATCGATCCGAAGTCATGCCCACCCGTGCTGCTCCAGACCGTCAGGGTGGTGTCGAAGTCCGACCCATTGGTGTTGAACGCCACATCGCGCGTCACGGTCGGCCGATAGACGAACCAGACGCTGTGGTTCGTGTCCCCCCAGATCCAGGCCGTGTTGGGCTCCCCGCTCTCCTGGGTGGCGCCGATGTTGGAGCCAGTGGCCAAGAATGGCAGTGAACCGATGACCACGGCATTGGCGATGTCGTCGTTAATGGGGCCGACCATGCAGTTGTTTCCTAAGGGCCATCTTCCGCCACATTGGCGGGTGGATCTGTGGTGCAATACCACTTCGGGTTTGTAATCCTAGATCGTTAACAACCCGTTTTTAGCAACTCTGCCATTTCGGCTGTGGAAAAGTCGGGGCGCCGGCTCGCTGTGGCCATGCGGACACGGTCTGGGGCCGGACGGCGTGGTTCAGGCCCGTGGCCGCCGCAGCCGCGACAGGGCGAGCATCGCCCCGCCGGCCAGGAGGCCCCAGAAGGCGCCGCTGATCCCGGCGAAGGCGGTGCCTGAGGCGGTGACGAGCAGGGTGACGATGGCCGCCTCGCGCTGCTCCGGCGCCGCCATGGCGCCCTGCAGGGCGCCGCCCAGCGCGCCCAGCAGGGCGAGGCCCGCCACCGCCTCCACCAGCAGCGGCGCGGCGGCGACGAAGCTGGTGACGAAGCCGGCGAGCAGGCCGAAGAGGATATAGCCGACGCCGTTCACCACGGCGGCCTTCCAGCGCTGCGCCGGGTCGGGATGCGCGTCCTCGTTGGCGCAGAGGGCGGCGGTGATGGCGGCGAGATTCACCGCATGGCCGCCCAGGAAGGCGGCGGCGACGGAGAAGAGGCCGGTGGCGCGGAAGAGCGGCCCGGCTTCGGGGCGGTAGCCATAGAGGCCGAGCGTGGCGAGGCCCGGGATGTTCTGCGAGGCCATGGTGACCAGGAAGAGCGGGAGGGCGGTGCCGACCAGGGCCTGGAGGGTGAATTGCGGCATCACCGGCACGGGGACCGGCCAGGCCGCCGCGATATGGGTGCCCGGATTGGCCAGGATCAGCCCGAAGGCCACGATCACCGCCGCCGGCACGGCGAGCAGCCGGTGCAGCCGCCCGGCGATGGCCCAGGCCAGGATCACCGCGAGGGCCGGGCCCGGCATCTGCGCCACGGCCCGCACCGGGGCGAGGCAAAGGCCGATCAGCACCCCGGCCAGCATGGCGCTGGCCAGCGAGGAGGGGATGGCGGCCACCCAGCGGCCCAGCGGCTTCCACCAGCCGGCCAGGACCACCAGCAGCGCCGAGACCAGGAAGGCGCCGACCGCCACGGGGAAGCCGCCGGCGATGGCGCCGGAACTGGCCAGGAGGGCGGCGCCCGGGGTGCTCCAGGCGACGCTGACCGGCATGCGGCTGCGCAGGCTGAGCAGGATGCCGCAAAGCCCCATGGCGACGGCGAGGGCCATCAGCCCGGAGGCGGCCTCGGCCGGGCTGGCTCCGGCGGCGGTCAGCCCGCGCAGCACCACGGCGAAGGAGCTGGCGAAGCCGACAAAGGCGGCCAGCAGGCCGGCGGCCAGGGTCTGGGGCGGCAGGAGGTCTCGCATCGGGGGAACACTTCTCGGGCGGTGCCAGGGGACATGCGAGGGTGCATGCCAGGGGGCAGCGCGGCGGACAGGACTTCCGGCGGGAAGGCCGGGATTCCCGGCACCGGCGGCGGCGCGGGGTGATTCCCCAGGGCGGGGCATGAAAGCCGGGATCGGGCCCCGGGACCAGGGGGCGGTGATGCGGGGCGGAAGTGGCGCTATCCCGGATAGCGCTCGAATTCCGGCAGCTCGTGGGCTGTCCGCATCCAGCCGATGCGCTCCGCCACCTGGATCTGTGCCTGGACGGGCAGGGCGCCGGGGTTGTCCAGCGTGGCGGTCTGGATGTCGATCATGCCGGGCAGCATGAACTCGTTGACATAGAAGAGGCCGGTGCCGCAGGCGGCGCAGAAGTGGCGCCGGCCGTGTTCCGAGGAATGGTAGATGGCGGGCTCTCCCTGGAGCCTGAGCTGATCCGCCGGGATCATGGCCCAGGCGACGGCCGGGGCGCCGGCATGGCGGCGGCAATCGGTGCAATGGCACAGGGCGTGGTGCAGCACCTGTTCCGGCATCTCGTAGCGGATGGCGCCGCAATGGCACCGGCCTGTCAGCATGACGCGGTTCTCCGTCGGACTGGGTGGCGGATTCGGTGACGGAGGCTAGCATGGAGGGGCGCACCGTTCCCGCCGCGCGACCGGCGGGAACGGCGGGCGCGGTCACTGCACCTGGATGTTCCGGCTGCGGATCACGCCGCCGAGCTTGGCGCTTTCCGCCGCCTGGTAGGCTGCCCAGGCCTCGGGCGGCTGCACGTTCGGCGTGATGGCCAGGGCGGACAGGCGTTCCTGCATCGCCGGGGTGGCGAGGGCGCGCTTCGCGGCGGCGTTCAGCCTGGCCAGGATGGCGGGCGGCGTGCCCACCGGGGCGAGCAGCGCGACATGCTCGACCATCTCGTATTCCGGGTAGCCGGATTCCGCGACGGTGGGCACCTCCGGCGCCAGGACGGTGCGCGTGCGCGAGGCCACCGCGATGGCGCGCAGGTCACCGGATTGCAGGAAGCTCATCACCGCCGGGGCGGGCATCATGAACATCCCGGCCTCGCCCGCCAGCACGCCCTGGATGGCGGGGCCGCCGCCGCGATAGCCGACATCGGGGACCTGAAGCCCCGCCATCTGCAGGAACATCTCCGTGCCGATATGCGTGGTCGAGCCGCTGCCGGAATTGGCATAGACCTCCTTGCCGCCGGAGCGCTTCACCAGGGCCACGTAGTCGGCCAGCGTCTTCGCGGGCGAATTGCGCGGCACCATGATGAAGATCGGCGCTTCCGCCATCAGCCCCACGGCGGTGAAGGAGCGGTCGTTGTCATAGGGCAGCTTGTAGAGGTGCGGCGCGCCCGCATAGGTGCTGTTGGTACCGACCAGCAGCGTGTAGCCGTCCGGCTTCGCGCGGGCGACGGAGGCGAAGCCGATGGTGCCGTTGGCGCCGGTGCGGTTCTCCACCACGAAAGGCTTGCCCAGCTCGGTGCCGAGGCCGGAGGCCAGCAGGCGCCCGAAGACATCGGTGGGGCCGCCGGCGGCCCAGGGCACGACCAGCGTGACGGGGCGGTCGGGATAGCCCGCCGCGGGATCGGTGCCCGCTTGTGCCCCTATTTGGGCCCTGGCCGCGGAGGCCGTCATGCCCCCGCCGAGGAATCCTGCACCGAGGGCGAGCCCCAGCCTGCGACGCGTCAGCATCGTCTCGTTTCCTTCCCAGCTTCGTCCCCGGGTTCCGTTCGCCGCGGGGATCATGGTGGCCGGCCCCGTCCGGGTTGGTGGGGCATGCCGCCAGTTCGTTGTCATGCCGCACCAGTTCGATGTGGCAACATTTCGCCCGCGAGGGCGGGCGCGGGAGGGGCCGTACCCTCCCGTGCCCATCTCTCAGGCGGCGTGGCGCGCCGGTTCCGGCCGCGCCGCGGCGCCCTGGCCGGCGGCGTGCTTGGCGATGCGCCAGCCGAAGACCATGGCCGGGCCGAGCGTGGTGCCGGGGCCCGGATAGGTGCCGCGGAAGATCGAGCTCAGGTCGTTGCCGCAGGCATAGAGGCCGGGGATGGGCTGGCCCTCGCCATCCAGCACGCGGCCGTCGCCATCGCCCTGGAGGCCGCCGCTGCAGGCGAGGTCGGCGGGCCAGACCGCCATGGCGTAGAAGGGGCCGGGGCCGATCGGGCGCATGCAGGGGTTGGGCTTGTTCTCCGGATCGCCGTTGAAGCGGTTGACCGTGCTGCTGCCGCGGCCGAAGGCCTCGTCCACGCCGGTTTCGGCATAGCGGTTGTGCTCGGCGACCGTCTGCTCGAAGCCCGTGGCATCGAAGCCGGCCTTCTGCGCCAGCTCGCGCAGGGACTTGCCCTCGATGAGGTAGCCGGCCTTCAGGAAAGGCTCCAGCTTCTTCGTGCCGGGGAAGACCATGCCCAGGCCGTACTGCTTCAGGAAGCTCGCGTCGCAGATCAGCCAGGCGGGCAGGGTCGGCACCGTCTCGTTCGAGCGGAGCATGCCCATGACGAAGTCGTGGTAGGAGTCGGACTCGTTCACGAAGCGCCGCCCGGCCTTGTTCACCGCGATCAGCCCCGGCTTGGCACGGTCGAGGATGATGTGCGGCCAGACGGATTCCCGCCCGTCCGGATGCTTCAGGATGGAGCAGGGCATCCAGAGGCCGGGGCTGTCGAGCCCCTCGGCCAGCGCGGCGCCGTTGCGCAGCGCGAGGGAAACGCCGTCGCCCGTGTTGGTTTCGGGCGCGAGGGAACGCTGCTTCGTGCCCTCCGGGAAGAGCTGTGCGCGCAGGGCCTTGTTGTGCGCGATGCCGCCGGTGGCGAGCACCACGCCGCGCCGCGCGCGGATCGCCTTGCGCCCGTCCTTGCCCGCGACGATGGCGCCCAGCACGGCGCCGTCGCGCTTCACCAGTTCCATCAGCGGCGTCTCGAAGCGGATCGGCACCTTGCGCTGGCGCAGGCTGTAGAGGAGGCGGCCGACCAGGGCGTTGCCCATCACCAGCCGCGTGCCGCGCCGGTGGCGGAGGCGATCGCGGAAGTGGCGCAGCAGCAGGCCGGTGGCGGTGCGGAAATTGGCGGCGGAGGCGAAGGGCTTGAGCAGCGGCTCGATCTCCGTCCGCTGCACCATCATGCCGCCCAGCACCATGAAGACGTCGCGCGGCGGGCGCACGCGGCGGAAATCCTCGCCGAGCAGGCGGCCGTCGAAGGGGGCGGGGGAGAGGGCGCGGCCGCCATAGGCCTCACCGGGATGGTTGCCGAGATAATCCGGATGCGCCTTGGCCGGGATCAGGTGCACCTCGGTCTTCGCTTCCAGCTCGTCCACCGCCTTCGGCCCGGCCTCCAGGAAGGCGGCACGCGCCGCGTCGCCGCCGCGCAGGCCGATCACCGATTGCAGGTAGCGCGCGGCATCCTCCACGGAATCGGGCACGCCCGCCTTGACGCTCAGACTGGTGCCGGGGATCCAGATCGTGCCGCCGGAGGTGGCGGTGATGCCGCCGGCCATGCTGGTCTTCTCGCAAAGCAGGACGTCGAGCCCTTCCAGCGAGCCCACCAGCGCGGCGGTCATGCCGCCCGCGCCGGCGCCGATCACCAGGAGATCGACCTCCTCATCCCAGTGGGGGGCGCCGTGAGGGGTGTCAGACGGCATGTTCGTTTCTCCCAACGGTATTCGTGTCGTGGTCCGTGGAGCGGCCGGCCATGTGGCGTGCCGCGATCCAGCCGAAGGTCATGGCGGGGCCGAGGGTGATGCCGCCGCTCGGGTAATGGCCGCCCATCACGCTCGAAAGGTCGTTGCCCGCCGCGTAGAGGCCGGGGATCGGCTGGCCCCACGCATCCAGCACGCGCGCCTCGGCATCGGTGATGAGGCCGGCGAAGGTGCCGAGGCTGCCGGGCACGATCCGCACGGCGTAGAAGGGGCCTTGCCCGATCGGCGCGATGCAGGGGTTGGGCCCGTCGTGATAGGCATCGCCCTGGCCGCGCTGGAAGGGCGTGCTGCCGCGCCCGAACAGCGTGTCCACGCCCTGCCGCGCGTCGTTGTTGTAGGCGGCGAGCGTGTCGCGCAGCCCGGCGGCGTCGATGCCGCAGGCGGCGGCCAGTTCCTCGATCGTCCTGCCGCGCTTCAGGTAGCCGTTGCGCAGCCAGGGGGAGAGCGGCAGCGGCGCCGGCTTCACCGCGCCCATGCCGTAGCGGCGCAGGAAGCGGTGGTCGCAGAGGAGCCAGCATTCCGCCGCCTCGCCAGGCCCCAGCGCCCGGAACAGGCCGCGCATGAAGTCGTGGTAGGGGCCGGACTCGTTGACGAAGCGGTGGCCCTGGCGCGTGACCGCGATGATGCCGGGCTTGCCACGGTCGATCAGATGCGGGAAGCGGCCGGTCGTGCCGTCGGCGCGCGGCACCAGCGAGACGGGGGCCCAGGCGCCGGAATCCGCCAGCCCGCCATCGACCTGACCGCCCACGGCCTCCGCCAGGCGCATGCCGTCGCCCGTGTTGGTGGCGGGCGCGGCGGACTGGTGCGGCGTGCCCTCGCGCACATGCGGGAAGAGCTCCCTCTGCCGCGCCGGATCGTGCGGGAAGCCGCCGGTGGCGAGCACGACGCCGCGCCGCGCGGTGACGGCGATGCGGCCTTCCGGCCCTTCCAGGATGGCGCCCGTCACGCTGTCGCCGAGGCGGGTGATCTGGCGCGCGGCGGTGGAATGCCAGAGCGTCACGCCACGATCGGCGGCGGAGCGCAGCAGGCGCGCGGCAAGGGCATTGCCGTTGACGAGCTGCATCGAGCGGCGATGGCGCGCGAGGTCGAGGCCATGGCGGGCGAGGCGCTTCGCGACATGGGCGAAGGATGCGGCCGAGCGCGTGGCGCGCAGGAAATGGCCGAGATCGGCGCCCGAGGCGATGGCCATGCCGGCCAGCGTGGTCTCGGGGATGGGCGGGCGCAGGCGCGCGATCAGCGGACCCAGCTCGCGCCCGTCATAGGGCGCGGCGACGACGGAGCGCCCGCCGGTGGCGGCGCCGGGGGCGTTGCCGTGGAAATCGGGCACGGCGCTGCCGGGCAGGAAGCGCACGGCGGTCTCGCGCTCGAAGAAGTCGATCATGCGCGGCCCGGCTTCCAGGAAGGCGTCCACGCGGGCGGGATCGTAGCGGTTGCCGAGGATGTGGCGGAGATAGGTGCGCGGGGCCTCGGCATCCTCCTCGATCCCGGCGCGGACCACGACCGGGTTGCGCGGCACCCAGAGCCAGCCGCCGGACCAGGCGGTGGTGCCGCCGAAGACCGGCTCCTTCTCCGCCACGATCACCTCCAGCCCCAGCGCCGCCGCCGTCACCGCCGTGGCGAGGCCACCGGCGCCGGAGCCGATCACCAGCACGTCGCAGCTCCGGCTGCGCGTGGTGTCTGCCATCCCGTCCATCAGCGTGACATCCCCGTGGCGTGGCGGGCGCCGTGCAGGGCGCGGTTCAGTAGGGGCGAGCCGAGGCTCGCCTGGGTCATCTCAGCCGCCGCCTCCAGCATCAGCGGGGCGAGCTCGTACAGCTTCTCCTCCGGCAGGCGCATCATCGGTCCGGCGATGCTGATCGTGGCGCAGACCGTGCCGTCCGGCGCGCGCACCGGCGCCGCCATGGCCGACATCCAGGGGGTGAAGGTCTGGATCGTCACGGCATAGCCGCGCTTGCGGGTCTGGCGCAGTGCCTGCAGCAGCGCCCTGGGCGTGCGTGGGGCACGCGGACCGAATTCCTCCGGTGCGCCGAAGCCCTGGCGCTCCACCAGCGAGAGGGCTTCCTCGTCGCTGAGGGTGGAGAGCCAGGCCCAGCCGCTGGCGCTGCAGGACAGGGTCGCCACCTGGCCCATTTCCGGGTCGTAGCGCAGGCCGGTCTGGGCGCCCTGTGCCCTGGCGACCCAGGTGAGGCTCCGGTCGGCGCCCTCTCCATCCATCACCGCGAGGCGCACCAGCTCGCCGCTGCGCGCGGCCAGCCGGTCCAGCACCGGCTGGGCGATGTCGGTGACACCGCTGCGGGCGAGGTAGGTGAAGGCCAGCGTCACCAGCCGCATGGTCAGGCGGTAGTCGCCATGGCCGCGTTCCTGCTGCACGAAGCCGTGCTCCGCGAGTTCGGAAAGCAGGCGGTGCGAGGCGCTGAGGGGGATGCCCAGGCGCTCGGCCACGGCCGAGATCGGCAGGCCGTTCGCGTTTTCGGCCAGGAGCTGCAGCACGGCGAAGGTGCGGTCCATGACGCCGCTGGGAGCCGCCGAGGCACCGCGGCGCCCTTTGGTAGCCCCCCCGGAGGCGACGGGGCCGTGCGTCGGTTCGGCCTCGGGTGGCGTCGCGTTCATGCTGGGTTACTCCGGATGCTCCGCTCCCGCCCTGGGAGGTCCGGTCATGGCCGGGCCCGGCGGGGTGTCTGGTTGGTACTGGAAAAACTTTCCGATCTCAAGAAAAAATTGTGGAAAGTCTTTCCAGGAATCGATACGCCTCCTGGCCGACCAGCCGGCATGGCGGTCCCGCGCCGCAAGATGGAGGAAGACATGTCCGAGAGCCTGAACGGCGCCACGCGCCTCTACCCGATCGTGGGCGATCCGATCGCGCAGGTGAAATCGCCCGCCGGCGTCACCCGCGCGCTCGCGGAGCGTGGGCACAACGCGATCTGCATCCCCGCCCATGTGGCGCCAGGCGACCTCGCCGATTTCTTCGCCACCATGGCGCGCGTGCGGAACGTGGACGGCGTGATCGTCACCGTGCCGCACAAGTTCGCCAGCTTCGACGTCTGCGCCAGCACCACGCCGCGCGCGAAGGTGCTGCGCGCGGTGAATTCCATCCGCCGCAACCCGGACGGAAGCTGGCATGGCGACATGTCGGACGGCCAGGCCTTCGTGCAGGCGCAGATCCATGCCGGGGCGAAGCCGCAGGGCGCGCGTGCCCTGCTGGTCGGCGCGGGCGGTGCCGGCAGCGCCATCGGCCTTGCCTTGCTGGAGGCCGGGGTGCGCGAACTGGTCGTCCATGACAGCGACGCCGCGCGGGTGGACCGGCTGGTCGGCGTGCTGCGCGAACAGGGCAGGGGCGAGGTGCGCGCCGGAACGGCCGACCCGGCCGGATTCGACATGGTGTGCAACGCCACGCCGTCCGGCATGCGTGACGGCGATCCGCTGCCCGTGCCGGCGGAACTGCTGCGCCCCGCCATGTCGGTGGGCGACGTGATCACCGCGCCGGAGGTGACGCCGCTGTTGCAGGCGGCACGCGCCGCCGGCTGCCGCACGGCGACCGGCGTGGACATGTTCCGCGTCGTACAGGGCCTCATCGTCGATTTCCTGCTCGACCGCTGAGCGCCACCCGAGGGAGAGCAAGAAACATGTCCGACATGCAGGCTGTCGCCGGCGCGCCCGCCGCGCTGGCGCCACGGCGCAGCACCGCCGAGATCATCCGCCATGCCTGGGCCGTGGGCCGGGTGCGCTGGGGGATGCTGGCGCTCGTCTTTTTCGCGACGGTGCTGAACTACACCGATCGCGCGACGCTCGGCATCCTGCAGCCGGTCCTGTCGCTGGAGCTGAACTGGACGGCGCAGGACTACGCCAACATCAACTTCTGGTTCCAGGCGGGCTATGCGCTCGGCTATGTGCTGCAGGGGCGCATCATCGACCTGGTGGGCGTGCGGCGCTCCTTCGCCATGGCGGTGCTGGTCTGGAGCCTGGCGGCCGCCTCGCACGGCCTCGTCTCCTCCGTCGGCGGCTTCATGATCTGCCGTTTCGTGCTGGGGCTGGCCGAGGCGGGCAACTATCCTTCCTGTGTGAAGACGACGCGGCTCTGGTTCCCCGCCGGGGAGCGCGGCATCGCCGCCGGCTTCTTCAACGCGGGCACCAATGTCGGCGCCATGCTGACGCCGATGATGATCCCCTTCATCGTCTCCGCCTGGCACTGGCAGGGCGCCTTCTACATCCTGGGCGGGCTCGGCTTCGTCTGGCTGTTCTTCTGGCTGCGCCACTACCGCGACCCGGAGCGGCACCCCACCGTCACGCAGCGGGAGCTGGAGCACGTCCATGCCGGGCGCGAGCCGGAGGTGGCGCAGAAGATGCCCTATTCTCGGGTGCTGCGGCTGCGGGCCACATGGGCCTATGCCGTCGGCAATCTCTCGGCGATGGTGTTCTGGTTCTATCTCTACTGGCTGCCGCCCTATCTGAACCAGCACTTCCACCTGGGCATCAGCGTGAGCGAGCTGGGCCTGCCGCTGATCGTCATCTACCTCGCCGCCGATGCGGGCTCGATGATCGGTGGCATCCTGTCCTCCGTCATGATCGGCCGTGGCATGAAGCCGGTCCCGGCGCGCATCCTGGCCATGCTGATCTGCGCCATCTGCATCGTGCCGATCATCTTCGTGAACACGGCATCGAGCCTGTGGGTGGCGGTGGGCTACATCTCGCTCGCCATCGCGGCGCACCAGGCCTGGACGGCGAATATCTGGAGCCTGGCGATGGACATGACGCAGAAGAGCGCCGTCAGCTCCGTCTTCGGCTTCGGCGGCATGGTCTCGGCATTGGGTGGGATGTTCATGACGCAGATCGTGGGCTACGTGCTCACGGCCTCGAACAACAACTACGGCCTGCTCTTCACCATCATCCCGGCCGTCTATGGCGCCTGCCTGCTCTGGGTCTTCCTGGTGGCACCGCGCCGGCCGGAACCGGTCTGAGGCGGACGGCGGCACTTCTGGCCCGGGGGAAAGGCGCTGCCTTTCCCCCGGGGGTTCAGCGCCGGCGCCGGTCGGCGGCCTCCGCCTTCCGCATATCGACGAAGACGGCATAGTCGGCATGGCTTGTCGTGGTCCAGCCGATGGCGGAGCCGCGCTCCACGGCGCGATGGATGTCGGGATGCGCCGACGGCAAAGCGAGGTGGAAGGCGATCATGTCCTGCTTGAACTCGGCCGGCAGGTCGGTGCGCACCACGATCGGCCCGTTCTGGATGGGGCGGGAGGTCCAGATGATGCGCAGGTCCTCCATCTTCAGCATGCCCTTGTCCACCGCCGCGCGCAGCGTGCCGCGGGTATAGGGCGGGTCGCCCTGGCCGGAGACCCAGGTGACGCCGGCGTCGTACTGCTTCTGCAGCACGGCCACGAGCGCCTGGTCGTGCCCGCCGGCGAAGCCGGTGCGGCCGAAGAACTTCCCCGGCTCCGGGTCGATGCCGGCGGCGCGCAGCTCGGCGCGCGGGATCAGGTAGCCGGAGGCGCTGTTCGGGTCGGCCCAGGCGATGGACTTGCCCTTGAGGTCCTCGATCTTCGTGATGCCGGAATCGCTGCGGACATACATCACCGCGACATAGGAGGTGCTGCCGTCGGCCTCCCTGGTGACGAGGATGGGTTCCACGCCGCCGTTGGTGTCCATCCAGGTCGCGGCATAGGCGGCGGGCGCCATGTTGGCGATCTCCAGCTGCTTCGCGGCGAAAGCCTGCTGCACCCCGGCATAGTCGGAGGCGAAGTAGAGCCGCGTGGGCACCTGGAAGGTCTCCTCGAACAGCTTGCGATAACCGTCGTAGCGGCCGAGCCGGTCGCTTTCCGTTTCTCCGCCCAGCACGCCGATGCGGATCTCGGGCACCTGCGCGGCCCAGGCGCGCTTGCCGGGCGCGGGCATGGCGGAGGGCGTCTGACCCTGGCTCCGGGCGGGGAAGGGAGCGGCGAGGGGCAGGAGGGCAGGCAGGCCGGCGAGTGCCAGGAGGCGGCGGCGCAGGGGCATGGCGTGCTTCCGGAAAGAGGGTTCCGGCGCATCGGAACACGGCGGCGGTGGCGCTCCAAGCGTTTCGCGCGGATTGCGGTGCCCGATGGCGAAAGTTGCCGATGGGTCCGATACATGCAACCTTTGGTTGATACTCTCGCCTGAGGGGAGAGGCTGAAGGACGCGTCGATGCCGAGGGAAGATCCCGGGCTCCACGGAAATCGGGCCGGAGCCGGCAGCGGGCCGGTTTTCGCCGGCACCGGCCCCCAGGGCCATCGCAGCCGGATGCGGGACAGGCTGCTGCAGGGTGGGCCGGCGGCGCTGCCGGATTACGAGATCCTGGAGATGCTGCTCTTCCTGGGCATTCCGCGCCGGGACACCAAGCCGCTGGCCAAGGGGCTGATCAACCAGTTCGGCAGCCTCGCGGCGGTACTGGGGGCGGACCCGCGTTGGCTGCGCCGGACCACCACGCTCGGCATGGACAGCATCGCCGCCCTGAACCTCGTTTCCGCGGCCGCCACCCGCCTCGCCCGGGCGGAGGAGACGGAACGGCCCGTGCTGAAGAGCTGGGACCGGCTGATGGCCTATCTGGAGGCAGCGCCCCTGGAGGCAGCGCCCGGCGCCAGCCGGACGCAGGCGCGTGTCCTGTTCCTGGACAACCGGAACCGGCTGCTCGCCGACGAGAGCCAGGATGGCGTGCAGGAGCCGCGCGCCATCATGCGGCGGGCGCTGGAGCTGCATGCCACGGCCCTGATCCTGCTGACCTGGCGGCCCGACGGGCAGCCGCGCGAGGAGGATGTGGCGCGCACGGAGCAGATGCAGAAGGCGGGCGCGCTGCTGGCCATCACCCTGCACGACCACCTGATCGCCGGCGGAAGGACGGAGCCGCTGAGCCTGCGGCGGGAGGGGCTGATCTGACGATGGCCGACGGTTTCTCGGATGCCTCCGGCTTCCTGCTGCGCGATCCGGCCCTGGTGCCCGCCCCGGCCAGCACATCTGTCCTGCGTCCGGCGATCGCGGATGCCGGTGCCCCGCCTCTTGCGGCACGGCCCGGATCGCCCACGGAGCTGCGCCGCCGGCTGCTCAACGAGGGCGAGGCGGCGCTGTCGGAGGAGGACATGACCACGCTGCTGCTGGGCTTCGTCCTGCCCACCGATCCGCGCGCCCTGGCGCAGGCGGCGCTGCGCCGCTTCGGCAGCTTCGCTGCCCTGCTGTCGGCCAGCCAGCGGGAACTGCGCGGCGTGCCCGGCTTTGGGACCCACAGCATCGCGGCGCTGAAGCTGGTGCAGGAGGCGGCGCTGCGGCTTGCGCGGGCGGAGGTCATGGCGCAGCCGGTGCTGGACAACTGGAACCGGCTGCTCGCCTATCTCACCGCCTCCCTGGCGCGGGAGCGGATCGAGCAGTTCCGCGTCCTCTTCCTCGATGCCGAGGAGCGTCTGCTGGCCGACGAGGCGCAGGCGCGCGGCACGGTGAACCACACGCCGGTCTATCCGCGCGAGGTGGTCAAGCGCGCGCTGGAACTCGACGCCGCGCGGCTGATCCTGGTGCACAACCATCCCAGTGGCGATCCCACGCCCTCCCGCGACGATCTGCTGATGACCGACCAGGTGCGGCAGGCGGCGGAATGCCTGGGCATCGTGTTGCAGGACCATGTGATCGTGGGGAACGGGCGCCACACCAGCTTCCGGCGGGAGGGGCTGCTGTAGGGGGCGGGCGCCGTCTCCCGCCCTCAGCGCCTGGAGCGGCGGCCTGCGGGGCGCTTGGCCCGTGCCTTCGGCCGGCTTTTTGGCGGGGCGATGGGCCTGGCTTCCGGGATGCCCTCCGTTCCGGCATAGCGCTGGAGCGTCGCGCCGGCGGCGAGGTGCGGATAGGCCCGGGTGCCTTTCGGCCATGTCCTCGCGAAGGCGGCCACCTCGGCGTGGTCGTGCCCACGGATGGCCTGGACAAGACAATACGCCGCCTGGGCTGGGCGCAGCCGCTGCTGGCGCAGCAACTGGTGATACCACTCGCGGGCGCGCAGGGGGCACCAGTCCACCAGGGCTTCCTGCAGGGCCCGGCGCACCTCGGCCGGCAGTTCCTCATAGGCCCGGTAGGGGTCGCCCCTGAGCTTGCTGTACGGCTTGGCCGCCATGCTGTTGTCCATGGCGGCCTTCTACAGGAGGGAAGACCCTGGGGAAATCGCGCCGCCAACCGCCTGCCGCCCGGCACATATGCGCCGCACCGGACGTAACCGGTGCCTCAGCCGCCCTCGCGCGCCAGCAGGGCCCGCGCCAGGGCCTCGAACTCGGCGATGCCCAGCGTCTCGGCGCGCCGCGTCGGCTCGATGCCGCAACCCGCCAGCAGCGCCTCCGGCTGGCCCAGGGATTTCAGCGAGCCGCGCAGCATCTTGCGGCGCTGGCCGAAAGCGGCGGCGGTGACGCGCTCCATGGCCCGCGCCAGGGCGGGGGCGGGCTGTTCCGGGCGCGGCACCAGATGCACCACGGCGGACCAGACCTTGGGCGGGGGCGAGAAGGCACCGGGCGGCAGGCGCAGCACCATGCTGGCCGCGCAGCGCCATTGCGCGAGCACGGCGAGGCGGCCGTAATGCTCCGTATCCGGGGCGGCGACGATCCGCTCGGCGACCTCGAGCTGGAACATCAGGGTGAGCGATTCCCAGAGCGCGGCCTGGGACAGCCAGTTCACCAGCAGCGGCGTGCCGACATTATAGGGCAGGTTGGCCACGACCTTGCGGGGCGCGCCGGTGATGGCGGCGGCATCCACCGCCAGCGCATCGGCCTCCAGCACCGTCAGCCGGCCCGGGAAGGCAGCGGACAGTTCCGCCAGGGCGGCGATGGCGCGGCGGTCCAGCTCGATCGCGGTGACATGCGCCGCCGGGGCGGAGAGCAGGGCGCGGGTCAGCCCGCCGGGGCCGGGCCCGACCTCCACGACATGACGGCCGGCGAGGTCGCCGGCCTGCCGCGCCACGCGCTCGCAGACCGCGGGGTCCAGCAGGAAGTGCTGGCCGAGCGACTTGCGCGCGTCCAGCCCATGCCGGGCCACCGTGTCCCGGAGGGAGGGCAGGGCGCCGGGGGCGTCCGGCCCCGGCACGGGGGGCAGGGTGCCGGCCATCAGCCGTCCCGGGCGGCGCTGGGCTGGACGCGCATGTCGATCTGCGCCTGCCGGCGCAGGTTGCGCTGCTGCTGCTGCGACACCAGCTCGACACGCTCTCGCAGGATCTGCGCCTTGGCCATCTCCGGCGTGTACTGGGCGAGGTTGCGGCTTTCGCGCGAGCAGACGGCGATCACCAGGATGCCGTCCGGCGTCACGATCGGCTGGCTGGCCTTGCCGGGCGAAAGGCTGGCGACGAGCTGGCGGAGCTGCGGCGGCTCCAGCGTCTCCTGCCGCACCTGTCCGGGATCGGCGGGGCGGACGCTGCCGGCGGCGCGGTTCGCCGCCTCCACCGCGTCGCAGCCGCCGGTCACGCGCTGGGCCTTCTCCAGCTGGGCGTGCTGCTGCTCGGTCGGGTTCTGCGGGTCGAGCTGGCTGGTGAAGGGCAGGAAGGCCTGGCGCAACGTCACCAGCGTGGCGATGTCACGGCCGGTCTCGCGCTTCTGCCGCAGCGCGACGATGCGGTAGCCGCCCGGCACGCGCACGGCGTTGCTGATGGCGCCGACCGGCATCTGCGTGACGATGCGGGCGATCTCGGGCTCCAGCTCGTCGGGGCGGACCCAGCCGAGATCGCCACCCTGCAGCGCCGTCTGGCTCTGCGAGAACTGCGTCGCGGCCACGGGGAAGGGCATGCCGGCGCGCAGGCGGCCGACCACGTCGTTGACGAAGCGCTGAACCTCGTCGGCGCGCGCCGGGTCGTCCACGGGCACGAAGATCTCGGAAACCTGGTATTCCGGCTGGCCGACGCGTGCCTCATGCGATTCCACGCGCTCGCGGACCTCGGCCTCGCTGGGCTCGGCCTGCTGGCCCAGCGCCTGCCGGATCAGGCGCGACCAGCCGATCTGCACGCGGATCTGGTCGAACAGCACCCGCGTGTCGACGCCGTTGGCGCGGAGCTGCGCCACCAGCCCGCCCTTGGGCAGGTTGTTGCGGCTCTCGATATCGGCGAGGGCCGTGGCCACCTCCTCGTCGCTCACCACGATGCGGCGGCGGCGCATTTCCTGGAGGCGCAGCCGGTCGTCGATCACGAGACGCACGATCTGCGGCTCCAGCCGCGTGATCAGGTCGCTGGAGGCACCGAGGCCCGTGGTCATGGCGAAGAGCTTGGCGCGGCTCGCCACCTCGGACTGGGTGACCACGTCGCCGTTCACCACGGCGACGATGCGGTTCATGTTCTCGGGCCCCTTCTGAGGCGCTGGGGCGGCCTGTCCGTGCCCGGCGCGCGCGGGGGCGGGGCTGGGCCTGGGCCGGGAGGCTGGCGGGCAGCGCCAGCGCCACGGCCAGCGCCATGGCCAACGGGGAGGCCAGCGGGAAGGAAAGGGAAGGAAGGGGGCGTCGCATGGGCTTGTTCCGGGATCAGGTCCGCCCGCCGGCTGCGTGGCCCGGGGTCCGGGGGCCGGTTCCGCGGGGCGGGAAGGGCAGGGGGAGGGCGGGTGTCACAGGCGGGACATCACGGGGAGGGAAAGGGGCGGGCATCAGAGGGCACGGAAGCCGAAATCGCCCAGGGTCTTGAAGCCGACCCGGATGAGCAGCGTCGTGGAGGATGGATAGAGGGTGCCCGAGGACTGCTCGGCATAGGATTTGTAGAAGCGGGTGTCGAAGATCAGGCACTCGTCCTCGTAGGTGAGGTTCGCGCCGACGGAGACGCCGCGCTTGAGCTCCAGGTCATAGCGGCCGAAGGCACCGGTGGACCAGTGCTGGTTGACCCTCACATTGGCCGAACCATAGACCTCCCGCCGGTAGGTGGAGGGTGTCAGGTAGGTCTGCGGTACGGAGTAGAAATAGCCGGCCGTGGTGCTGACGGGGATGCCGACCAGCCCGTTGAAGTCGAGCCGCGAGGAGACGTCGACCATCTGCCGGTCGAAGCTGCTCTTGTCGAAGCGGCCGCGGCCGATCACGCTCAGCCAGGGCGTGGGCGAGACGCGGATGCGCGCGACCACGTCCGAGACCTCGTCGCGCAGGCCGGAATTCGTGGCGAAGACCTCCTCCTTGGAGGCGCGGTAGGACTGGCCGACCAGCCCCTCGACCTGGCCGCCATTGGGGAAGAACCAGGCCGAGCGCAGCGCCGCATCGATGCGCGAGCCGCCTTCCTGCCGATCGCGGCCGGTGAAGCGGTTGAGCGAGAAGAGGTTGGCGTCGCTGAACTCGAAGTCGAGGCTGTCCTCGTTCGGGATCAGCGTCTGGCGGCCGGTGGCGGGGCCGGTCACGATCTGCACATGCGGCTCGATGAGCTGGCTGCCATAGGCGCCGGCGGAGCGGATGAAGGGCATGCGCCAGTCGATGGCGGCGCGGACATTGGCGGTCGCCATCTCCCGGCTGCTGACCGAGGCATAGAAGGGCGCCTCGTTGAAGTCGCTGGCCGAATAGCCCTGCGCATCCCCCTGGAACCTGAGGGTCCAGAGATCACCGAGCGCGCCGTAGCGCGGCAGGTCGTAGGTCAGGCGGGTGGCGAGGCGGCGGGTGTCCGCGCCCTCGGTGCGGAAGAGGTTGTAGTTGGAGGTGTCGATGGTCGCGAGGCCGCCGAGGCTGTCGGGGCGGAAGGCATGCTCGAAATAGATCGTGGGCAGCGCGTAGGGGATCTGCCCCACATCGTCGACGTCGCGCAGGCCCTGATAGGCGCGGCTGTCGATCTTGGCGTAGGTGTCGGTGCCCCAGAAGCCCTCGGCGTAGATGTTGCTCGTCAGGACGCGCTGGGTCGGGAAGCGGAAGGCGCGAAGATAGGATTCCGAGGTGGCGCGGTTGACGTTGAAGCCGACGCGCCAGTTCTCGTCGATGTTGAACGTGCCCTTGCCGAAGATGTGGCCGCCGGCACCGGTTTCGTTGTTGACCCGGGACGAGCCGTCGAGTTCGCCGACCGAGCCCTGGATGTCGATCTGGCCGAAGTTGAAGCGCTGGCGGTAGCGCGCGGCCAGCGACGGGGCGATCCTGGTCGAGATGGTCGGCGTGAGCGTCAGGTCGGAGCTGCCGTCGATGGCCCAGTAGTAGGGCAGCTCGACGAAGCCGCCGAGATAGCTCGTCTGCCCGAAGGAGGGCGAGAGGAAGCCCGAGGAGCGCGGCGCCGAGGGATCGGGCATGGAGAGATAGGGCGAGTAGAAGACCGGCCAGCCATCGAGGCGCACCTGCGCGTCGCGGAAGCGGATGCGCTGCGCTTCCTCGTCACGGGTGGCGAGGCGGGACTGGATCTGCCAGAGCGGCGGGCGCGTCGGGTCCTCGGCGCAGAGGTTGCAGGCCGAATAGACCGGCCGTGCCATGTCGGTGATGGCGCCGCCGGGGCGGTCGGTGCGGCGGGCGCCATTGGCCACCAGCTTGCCGTTCTGGGCGAGCAGGGCGCTCATCCCCTCCAGCACGCCGTCCTTCATGTTGCCCGTCAGCTCGGCGCGGTCGGCGAAGAGCACCTGCCCGTCCGGCTGGAGGAGCTGGACATTGCCTTCCGCCGTGGCGACGCCGGTGTCGCGGTTGTAGGTGAACTTGTCGGCGCGCAGGATCTGCTCGTTCTGCCAGGCCTCGACATGGCCGGTGGCGGTCACGATCTTGCTGTTGTCGTCGTAGTCCACCTGGTCGGCGGTGAAGGTGACCGGGGCGTTGCGGTCGGCCGGGCTGCCCACCAGGCCGCCGAAGGCGGCGCTGGGGCCCGGCCGGGCCGGCGCGGCGGCGCCGGAGTGCGTTCCGGCCGGTGCCCCCGTCGTCTGGGTTCCCGTCGGCGTACCGGTTGGCGTCGTGGTACCGCCTGTGCCGCTTTCCTGGGCTCCCAGGGGCCCGGCCGCGAGAAGCAGGCAGAGGGCCGTGCCGCCCAGCAGGGACGGGCGCAACGCCATCCCGCGCGGCCGGGCGGCGACCCGGAGTGCGGCGGGGCGGGAAGCCCCCGGAATGTCCCTTGGGATGTTCCGTGGGATGCTTCCTGGGACGATGCCTGTCGGCGCATCAGCCGTCCTCCAGATGCAGCAAAAGGGTCAGGGCCAGCAGCAGGCCGGCCAGGGCGGGTGCCCAGGCGGCCAGGACGACGGGAAGGGTGCCGGTCTCGCCGAACTCCCCCGCCACCCGGTCCAGAACGAAGAGGGAGAAGCCGGCCGCCACGCCGAGGCCCAGCATCTGCGCCACGCCGCCGCGCCGGGCCTGGCGCATGGAGAAGCCGGCCGAGAGCAGCGCCATGGCCAGGCTCAGCACCGGCAGGGCCAGCAGGGACTGGTAGTGCAGGCGGTGCCGGACCGCCGAGAAACCGGCCGATTCCAGCACCCCGATGAAGTCCGGCAGTGCCCAGAAGGAGAGAGTGTCGGGGCTGGCGAAGCTGTCCTCGATCCGGGCGGGCGTCAGGTCGGTGGGCAGGGTGATCCGTCCGGGCTCGGAGGCGCGGCGGTCCTGCCCGAAGGTCACGGCGTCCTCCAGCACCCATTCGCCGACGCCGCCATGGCTCTGCAGCTCCGCATGCGGCGCCTCGACGCGGGCCAGCGGCCTGTCGTCGCCGGACAGGCGCCAGACGCTGACGTCGTCGAGCTTCAGGGCGGCACGCTCGATCCGGTTGCTGTTCACCGCCGGCCGCCCGGCCAGGATGGCGACGCCCTGCGGCTCGATGGTCCGGTCCGCCTGCCGCAGCCAGAGCCGGCCGCCGGCCAGGGCGGTGATGCCGGAGGCGTTGCGCAGGTAGATGCCGTCCAGCCGCTCCGCCCGGGCCAGCATGGCCGAGGAGAGCGGCGAGATGCCGGTGGTGGCGACGATGCCGATCAGCAGGGCCACCGCCGCGGGGCCGGTCAGGAAGCCCCAGGCCGAGATGCCGGCGGCACGGGCCACCACCAGCTCCGAGGAGCGGGACAGGCGCCAGAAGGCGACGATGCCGCCCAGCAGCACGGCGAAGGGTAGGATCTGCATGGCCATGAAGGGCAGGCGCAGCCCGCCGATCGTGGCCACGATGCCGAAGCTGGCCTCCGCCCGGGTGGCGGCGCGCCGCAGCAGCTCGATGAAGTCGAACAGCGAGACCAGCCCGGTGAGCGCCAGCAGCATGGCCAGGACCATGCCGGTGAAGCGCCGGGCCACATAGAGGGTGAAGGTGAGGGGCAGGCTCATGCGGCGGCGAGCCGCCGGCGGCGCGGCCAGCCGGGCATGCCCGACAGGACCCAGGCGGAGATCAGGCCGGGGCCCACCGCGTGCAGCCAGATCAGCGGCACCAGGGCGTTGTTGCGGGCGGCGAGGTTGCCCACGGCGAGTCCCAGCGCCAGCAGCCCGACCACGGTGCCGACCCCGACGCCGATGGCGAAACCGCCGCCGTGGCGGCGGAAGCCGCTGGCCAGGGCGGTGGCCAGGCCGACCAGGGCGAAGGAGAGGGTCGTCAGGGGATTCGAGAGGCGCTGGTGCGCCTCGGCGTAGAATTTGCGGATGTCGCGCTCCGGCAGGTTCTCGGCGGGGTCGGGGTGCAACAGCTCGCTCACCGAACGTTCCCGCGAATCGCGGTTGCGGGAATCATCGTCGCTCCGGCCGGTGCGGGCCAGATCCACGCTGTTCTCGCCGAAGGTCAGCACCGCGAGGCGCAGGGTCGGCGGCGTGCCGGGCGGGCTGCCGGCGGGCGGGGCCACGCGCTCGACCTGCTGGCGCTGGCCGTTGAGCAGGATCACCCGCGGGCCGCTCGGGGTCTGGGTGATGCGCCCTTCCTCCGCCAGGATGGTCACCGGGGCGCCGGCGTCACGGCTGTCCTGCACCAGGATGCCACGGAGCGTGCCGTCGCGCTGCCGCAGCCGGGCATAGACGGTGAGATCGTCGCCGACGCTGCTGAAGACCCCTTCCTGCACCAGGATGGCGGCCATCTGGTTGCGGATCTCGAACTGCCAGGTGCGGAAGGCGGTGTGGCTCATCGGCACCAGCCAGAGCTGCAGCATGAAGCACAGGCCGGTGGCGATCACCGCCAGGTACAGGGCGGGGCGGGAAAGCTGCCACTGCGACAGGCCGGCCGCGCGCATCACCACCAGCTCCCGGTCCGTGGACAGGCGCACATAGGTGAAGAGCGTCACCACGAAGGTCGCGATGGGCAGGATCACGGCGAAGAAGGAGGGCATCAGCAGCCCGGTGAGTTCCAGGAAGACGGCAAAGGACAGGCCCCGGTCGAGCACCAGCTCGATGAAGCGGAGGCTCTGGGTCAGCCAGATGAGCAGCGCCAGCCCCACCGTGACCGCGATGAGGGCGACGGCGAGCTGGCGGAAGATGTAACGATCCAGCCGTGACATGGCGGGGGCAACCTATCCAGCCGAGGGGGCGCCGGCAAATCGGCGCCCCGGAACCGCCAGCCTCTACAGCCTTTCCGTGGCCTTTCCGAGACTTGTCGTGGCTTCTTCGCGAGGCCCGGAAACCCGCTGTTGCAAACAGGTGCCGGAGCCGGGGGTGGCCGGGGTCAGCCGGGGAAGACCTTGCCGGGGTTCATCAGCCCCTTCGGGTCCAGCGCCGCCTTGATCCGGCGCATCGCCTCGTACTCCGCGCCGCCGCGCCAATCGGCCAGCATGTCGGTCTTGAGCCGCCCGACCCCGTGCTCGGCCGAGAAGGAGCCGTCCAGGTCGCGGACCACGGCGTTCACCGCCTCCATCAGGTCATGGGCCCGGGCCAGGAAGGCGGCGGCGTCCATGCCCTCGGGCTGGACCACGTTCATGTGGATGTTGCCGTCGCCCATATGGCCGAAGGGCACCGGGCGGCAGCCGGGCACCAGGGCCTGCATGGCCTCGGCCGAGCGGCGGATCATCTCCGGCACCCGGGAAACGGGGACGGAGACATCATTCTTCACATTTCCGCCGGCGCGCTTCTGGGCCTCGGCATGCTCCTCCCGCAGCCGCCAGAGGTTGGCGGCCTGGGCCTCGCTTTCCGGCAGGGCGGCGTCGAGCACCTCGCCGGCCTCCAGCGCCTCCTCCAGCACCGCCTCCATCAGCCCGCGCAGGTCTGCATCGGGGCGGGAGGAGGCGAGGTCCACCAGCACATAGTGATCGGCGCGTTCGGCCAGAGGCAGGGTCGCGCCCTCGATCAGGCCCGTCACGAAATCCATCCCGGCGCCGGACATGTATTCGAAGGAGCGGACGCTGCTCTCGTCCCGGTCGCGGAAGCGGCGGAACAGGGCCAGGGCCGCGTCCTCGTCCGTCATGGCGCAGAGGGCCAGGGCGGTGGTGCGGGGGCGGGGGAAGAGGCGCAGCACCGCGGCGGTGATGATGCCCAGCGTGCCCTCGGAGCCGGCGAAGAGCTGGCGCAGGGCGAAGCCGGTGTTGTCCTTGCGCAGCCGCCGCAGCCCCTCGACCACGCTGCCGTCGGGCAGGACGACCTCGATGCCCATCAGCAGGTCCCGGGCATTGCCGTAGCGCACCGTGTTGTTGCCGCCGGCATTGGTGGCCAGCACGCCGCCGATGGTGGCCGAGCCCTCAGCGCTGAGGGAAAGGGGGAAGAGGCAGCCCGCCTCGGTGGCCGCGTCCTGGGCGTTCTTCAGGATCACCCCGGCCTCGGCGACCATGGTCATGTCCACCGGGTCGATGTCGCGGATGCGGTTCATCCGGGCCAGGGAAAGCACCACCTGCCGCCCGCTCTCATCTGGCATGGCGCCGCCGACCATGGAGGTGTTGCCCCCCTGGGGCACCACGGCCACGCCCGCCGCGCTCAGCAGCCGCATCGCCGCCGCGAGTTCCGCCGTGCTGGCCGGGCGCAGCAGGGCGGGCGAGGCGCCGTGATAGAGGCCGCGCCAGTCGGACAGGAAGGGCGCCATGTCCGCCGGGTCCGTGATGAGCCCGCGCGGGCCCAGCAGGGTGGAGAGCGCGTCCAGCAATGCCGGGGGCAGCGCGGTCGGGGCGGTGTTGGCGCGAGGGGTGGCCGTGGCGTCGGTCATGGTGCCGCAAGGGAGGCCAAGTCAGGTCTCCCGGTCAAGAGACCCGGTGCGGCGTCACATGGGACCGCGCCGTGGCCCCTATCGGGGGGGCGGGGCAGGCGCTGTGCCTCAGGTGCGGTGGATGACCTTGCGCGGGCCTTCCAGGCCGACCGCGCAGAGATGGAAAGCGGGGCGGAGGGTCGCCTCGGGCTCGTCATCCCCGATGGGCGGCAACGGGCGGGGGGCGGCTTTCGGGGTGCGGCGCGCGGCGACTTCCTGCGGCAGGCCGAAGACGGTCCCCCGGGCGCCGAAGGTGCCGTCGCAGGACATGGCGGGTTGGGGTGGAATCGGGGCATCGGAGGAGCCCGCCGGGGCGGCCATCGCCACGCCAGACATCATCAGGAAGAAGCCCGCCACCACCATGCGCATCCCGTCTGCCCTCCTCTGTTGCAGATATACAACTCCGCACGTATGAGATGGTAATTCTGCCACATATCCTATTGACTGTGGCCAATTTCCAATCGGCGTTTCCAACGCGAAGCCGAAGGCCCGGTTTCGGCGTTGGGCGGGCACAGCAACACGAGCGGCAGAGGTAGGCCTGATGAGCGACCGCCCAGACCCCACCGGCACCGACCCCACCGGCGCCCCCGACAATGATGACGATCTGGATCTCGGGATCGCGATTCCGACCGTCGTGAGCATCATCGACACCGCCCGCCAGGTGGACGAACTGGTGGAGGATGAGGAGAACGAGGACTTCCAGGACGAGGAGGCGCCCGACGATTCCGATCCGGAGGGCCTCGCCGAGATGCTGGAGGAGCAGATCACCGCGCTGAACGAGGACGAACAGGCGGCGCTGATCGCCCTCGCCTGGATCGGACGCGGCGACTACGAGGCCGAGGACTGGGAGGAGGCGCTGCGCCTGGCGCGGGAGCGCAACGAGCGCGGCGACGCGGCCGCCTATCTCACGGGCATGGAAATGCTGGGGGATCTGCTCTCCGAGGGGCTGGAGGCGTTCGGCATCTCGCCGGAAGAAACCGCGCGCTGAGGCCGGGCCGTCCCGGGGGAGAGGCGGCGCCTTTCCCCTGGGGACATCGCAAAACCCGGTTTGGCCTTCAGCCGCGCATCACGCGGGGCCCGTCCAGCCCGGCGACCTCCCGGACCAGCTTGCGGCGCACGGCATTCTCGAAGGCTTCGAAATCAGCAGCCGAGATGAGGAAGGCGCCGGGGCCGCCGATCACGTTCTGGCCATAGTACTGGTCGAGCGGCAGGGGCGGCATGCGGCCATAGGCGGGGCGGTCGTTCATGATCGGCAGGCCGTTGATCACGATCCCGTCCGCCACGGCCCGGTCGCGCGCTTCCTCGGCGGGCGGGCCGCTGTTGTTCACCCCATCCCCGGACACGTCGATCACCCGCCGCATCGCCTCATAGGGCATGTCGTCCAGCAGCTTGTGCGAGAAGTCGATGCCGCCCGAGATCGAGGTCCAGGACAGGGACTGGCGCGGGGCGCGGTCGAGCGCATCGGCCCAGCCATCGGCATCCGCCTGGCTGGCGATCTGGGTCCAGGGGATCACCAGCCGCTGGTACTCCGCGCCCGCCCATTCGACATAGGCCAGGGCGATGCTGCCGATCATGCCGCCCCGGATCGCGGCCACCACGCGGGGATCGGTCACCGCCTTGCGGTAGCCCTCCCGCTGCAGCCGGGCCTCGTCCTCATCGATGGAGCGCGACACGTCCACGGCGAGCACGAGGGCGACGTCCACGGGTTCCGCGGCGCGGGCCAGCCCGGAATGGGCCATGAGGCCCGCGGCCCCACCAGCGATCAGCAGGGATCGACGGCGCATCAGCACACTCCCGAATGACCAAGGGGGAGTCAGTGCATCAGGATCGCAATGTGCATCGCAACAGAATTCGGACCGGTCCGGTCACGAATGCGGGAAAGCCCTGTGCCTGGTTCGTTGCCGGGAGACTCGCGAGAGACTTCCCGGCGGCGGCCGGTGGCGTCCCGCCCTGGTGGCGGTCAGGCCGGGCGGTGGGGAGGCGGCAGCAGGACCCCGGGCAGCGTGGCCGCATCCGGCACCCAGCCCGCCGTGCCACCGGGCATCCCTTCCGGCGCCGGGCGCAGCAGCGGCGTGGCGAAGCCCGCCGCCACCGGCACCTCCGCCGGCCAGGAGGCGCGCCAGCGGTCGCCCTGCGCCAGGCCGACGCAGAGGCCCACCGGCCTCACCCCGGCCGCCGCCAGCAGGGCCAGCCCGGCCAGGGCCGAGCTGCCGGTGCTGATCACATCATCCGCCAGCAGCACGCGTCGCCCTTCGAGGCGGTGCAGCACGCGCGGGTCCAGCCAGATCCGGCGCTCGTCGGTGGCGGTGGAGGAGGAGACGGGCACGGAGGGAGCGTCCGCGCCATACCAGCGCTTGCGCGAATAGCCGGCGGCGACCCAGTTGGCGTGGCCCAGCGCCTCGGCCACCGGGGCGGCCAGGACATGGCCCAGGGTCGGCAGGCCGCAGACCACCTCCGCGCCCAGGGGGCGGGCGGCCTCGGCCATCCAGCCGGCCAGGGCGCGTACCACGGCAAAGGAGGCCTGGTTGGCGATGAAGCCCGTCACCGCGATCGCGCCATAGTCGCGCAGCGGCAGCCAGAGGCGCGAGCCGTCCGGCATCGGGGCGGGGAAGCACTGCCCATAGGGCGGGCCGGGGTCCTCGGACGCGGCCGAGAAGGATTGCCAGAACTCCATGCCGCCGCCGGTGCCATGGCGCGCGGCACGGGTCCAGCGGCAAAGCCGCATGCCCGGCCTCCGGTGCCAGGATCGGGTCCCCGAAGGGCCATGGCGGGGTGGCGCGGGGCGGTCTATTCTCAACCGGTCTTCACGATTTGGATAACGGATCGCAACATGATGGCCTCCCGCCGCGCGCTGCTGGCCGGCACCGCCGCCGCTGCCTTCGCCATGACCCATACGCGCTGGGCCGAGGCCCAGTCGCCGTCCGGGGTCATCGTCTTCGCCAAGCAGATCGACGACCTGATCAGCCTCGATCCGGGCGAGTGCTTCGAGTACACGGGCTCGGAGATCTGCGGCAACGTGTACCAGAAGCTGGTGAGCACGCCGAACAGCAACCCCTCCGAGCTGGTGGGCGAGCTGGCGGAGAAGTGGGAGGCGTCGGAGGACGGCAGGACCTTCACCTTCACGCTGAAGGAGGGGCCGAAATTCGCCTCCGGCAAGCCGGTGACGGCGGAGGATGCGGCCTGGTCGCTGCAGCGGGCGGTGATCCTGAACAAGACCCCGGCCTTCATCATCAACCAGTTCGGCTACACCAAGGACAACGTGGCGGAGATGATCCGCGCCACCGGCCCGCGCACGCTGGTGATGCAGACGGCGCAGGAGACGGCGCCGACCTTCCTGCTCTACTGCCTCTCCGCCGTGGTGGGGAACGTGGTGGAGAAGGCCGTGGCGATGTCGCACGAGCAGAACGGCGACCTCGGCAATGCCTGGCTGAAGCAGAACTCCGCCGGTTCCGGCCCCTATGCGGTGCGGAGCTGGCGGGCGAGCGACAGCGTGACGCTGGAGGCCAACCCGCACAGCACCGCGGTGCCGAAGACGAAGCGCGTGATCCTGCGCCACATGCCCGACCCCTCGGCGCAGCTTCTCGGGCTGCAGCGGGGCGATATCGACATCGCGCGCAACCTGAGCTCCGACCAGATCCGGCAGGCCAAGGCGGACAGCAACTTCAAGGTCCAGTCGCAGCGCAAGGCCAGCCTGCTCTATGTCGCGATGAACCAGAAGCATCCGATCCTGAGCAAGCCGGAGGTGCGTCAGGCGATCAAGATGGCGATCGACTATGACGGCATCCAGAAGAACATCGTGCCCGACCTCTATGCCGTGCATCAGGCCTTCCTGCCCGAGGGCCTGCCCGGCGCGCTGACCGACAAGCCCTTCCACCACCAGATCGCCGAGGCCAAGGCGCTGCTGGCCAAGGCTGGGCATGCGGACGGGTTCGAGATCACCTTCGACTACGCCTCGGTCTCGCCCGTCAGCGACATCGCCCAGGCGATCCAGGCGAACCTCGCCGAGATCGGCATCCGCGTGCGGATGCTGCCGGCCGAGCAGCGGCAGGTGCTCACCCGCGTTCGCGCCCGGCAGCACGAGATCTCGATGAGCCGCTGGGGCAGCGACTACTTCGACCCGAACTCGAATGCCGAGACCTTCGCGGTCAACACGGACAACAGCGACGACGCGCGCAACCGCACCTCCGCCTGGCGCTCCTCCTGGCTGATCCCGGAATATTCCGCCCAGGTGGTGGCCGCGGCGAAGGAGCGCGACGCGGCGAAGCGGACGGCGATCTATCTGAAGCTGCAGAAGGAACTGCAGGAGCACAGCCCCTTCGCCTTTCTGCTGCAGGAGATCGAGGTCGCGGTCAGCCGCAAGGGCGTGAGCGGCTTCGACATGGGGCCGATGAACGACCGCCACCGCTATGTGGAGATCGTGAAGGCCTGATCCCGGTCCGGTTGGCGCTCCGCACGGGCGCCAACCGCCGGCGAAGCGGGTGGAAAGGCTTGGCAGCCCCGTGAGGCGCGCTAGGCTGGGTGCTTTCCATCCCCGCAGGTCCGAGGCCAAGCGAGATGACCACCCGACGTGCCCTGTTGGCCGGCTCCGCCGGCGCCCTGGCGCTGCCCGCGCTGCTGACCGGCCAGGGTTCCGCCCTGGCCCAGTCGCCACCCGGCGTGGCGGTCATCGCCAAGCAGATCGACGACATCATCAGCCTGGACCCGGCCGAGAGCTTCGAGTTCTCGGGCAACGAGATCTGCGGCAACATGTACCAGAAGCTGGTCCGCAACGACGAGAAGGACCCGACCAGGCTGACCGGCGACCTCGCCGAGCACTGGGAGGCCTCCTCCGACGGCAAGAGCTTCACCTTCCGGCTGCGCAAGGGCGCGAGCTTCTCCTCCGGCAAGCCAGTGACGGCGGAGGACGTGGCCTGGTCCCTCCAGCGCGTGGTGGCGCTGAACAAGAGCCCGGCCTTCATCATCAACCAGTTCGGCTATACCAAGGACAATGTGGCGGGGATGATCCGCGCCACGGCGCCGGACACGGTGGTGCTGGCCACGGCCGAGCCGGCCTCGCTGAGCTTCCTGCTCTACTGCCTCTCGGCCAATGTGGGGGCGGTGGTGGAGAAGGCGGTGGTCGCCTCCCACGAGGCCAATGGCGATTTCGGCAATGCCTGGCTGAAGCAGAACTCCGCGGGCTCCGGCCCCTTCATGCTGCGCGCCTGGCGGGCCAGCGACAGCGTGACGCTGGAGGCCAATCCGCACAGCGAAACGCCGCCGAAGACGAAGCGGCTGGTGATCCGTCATGTCGCCGACCCCTCGGCGCAGCTCCTCGGGCTGCAACAGGGGGATTACGACGTGGCCCGCAACCTGCAGGCCGACCAGATCAAGGGCCTGCAGGGCAATGACCGCTTCCGCATCCTGGACCAGCGCCGGGCCCAGGTGATGTTCCTGTCGCTGAACCAGAAGAACCCCTATCTGGCCAAGCCCCAGGTGCGGCAGGCGATCAAGTGGGCGATCGACTACGCGGGCATCCAGAAGAACATCGTCCCCTCCACCTATGCGGTGCACCAGGCTTTCCTGCCCGAGGGCCTGCCCGGCGCGCTGACCGAGCGGCCCTTCCAGGCCGATGCGGCGAAGGCGAAGGCGCTGCTGGCCGAGGCGGGGCATCCGGACGGGTTCGAGATCGGCTTCGACTACTTCTCGGTGTCGCCCTTCTCCGACATCGCCCAGGCGATCCAGGCCAATCTGGCGGCCATCGGCATCCGCGCCCGGATGCTGCCGGCCGAGACGCGGCAGGTGATCACCAAGACCCGCGCCCGGCAGCACGACATCGCCCTGGTCTACTGGGGCAGCGACTATTTCGACCCGCACAGCAATGCCGAGGCCTTCAGCATCAACACGGACAACGGCGACGATGCCCGGAACCGGACCCTGGCCTGGCGGGCCTCCTGGTACATCCCGGAGCTCTCGAAGCGGACGATGGAGGCGCTGCGCGAGGGCGACAGCGAGAAGCGGGCCGCGCTCTACGAGGCGTTGCAGCGGGACCACCAGCAGGCCAGCCCCTTCGTCATCCTGCTCCAGGCGATCGAAGTGGCCGTGACGCGGGCCGGCGTTTCGGGCATGAGGCTCGGCGTGATGAGTGACCAGACCTCCTACGCCGGTATCAGCAAATCGTGACATCCCATCCCTCGCGCGGAGGAGGGCTCCGTTGAGCCTCGGCCGCGCACGCCTGAAGGCGCTGGCGGCCACCCTCGCCAGCGTCCCGATCACCCTTTTCGGCCTGACCCTGGTGACCTTCTTCATCGGGCGGGTCATGCCGATCGACCCCGTCATCGCCATCGTGGGCGACCGCGCGCCACAGGACGTGGTGGAGCGGACCCGGCTGGAGCTGGGCCTCGACCAGCCCCTGCCGGTGCAGTTCGTCCGCTACCTGGGCCAGTTGCTGCATGGCGACCTGGGCCGGTCGGTGATGACCTCCAACACCGTGACGCGGGACATCGCCAACTTCTTCCCGGCGACCTTCGAGCTGGCCACGGTGGCCATCATCCTGGCGGTGCTGATCGGCGTGCCGCTCGGCGTCTGGGCCGCCAGCCGTCAGGGCAGGGCGGTGGACCAGGCGGTGCGGCTCTTCAGCCTGTCGGGGCATTCCATCCCTGTCTTCGTGCTGGGGCTGGTCAGCCTGCTGGTCTTCTATGCCCGGCTGGGCTGGCTGCCGGGGCCGGGGCGGCAGAATGTCGCCTATCAGGACATGATCGACGTCCATACGGGGATGCTGACCATCGACGCGGCGCTGGCCGGGGAATGGGACGTGTTCTGGGATGCCGTGGCGCATCTGGCGCAGCCGGCGGGCGTGCTGGCCTTCTTCTCGCTGGCCTATATCGCGCGCATGACGCGGGCCTTCATGCTGGCGGAGCTGCGGTCGGAATACGTGACCACCGCCCGGGCCAAGGGCCTGTCCGGCTTCCGCATCGTCTGGGGCCATGCCTTTCCCAACGTCGCGGTGCCGCTGGTGACGGTGGTCTTCCTCACCTATGCCGGGCTGCTGGAAGGGGCGGTGCTGACCGAGACGATCTTCTCCTGGCCGGGGCTCGGCCAGTACCTGACCGTCTCCCTGATGAATGCCGACATGAACGCGGTGCTGGGCGCGACGCTGGTGGTGGGGCTGATCTATGTCGTCCTGAACCTGCTCTCCGACCTGCTCTACCGCCTGCTGGACCCGCGCGTGCGATGACCGCCAAGACCTTCTCCCGCGCCTGGCTGCTCTCGCCGGCCCCGGAATCCCGCCGGCAGGCCGCCTGGGGGCAGCGCTACCAGGCCTGGCTGGCCTTCCGCCGCAATCCGCTGGCCATGGCCGGGCTGATCGTGGTGGTGCTGCTGCTCGCGCTCTCGCTGCTGGCGCCGGTGCTGGCCACGCACGACCCGAACATCCAGAACCTGGCGAACCGGCTGCAGCCCTGGTCGGCCCAGCACTGGCTGGGCACGGACGAGCTGGGACGCGACGTCTATTCCCGCCTGCTCTATGGCGGGCGGATCACGCTCGGCATGGTGGTCTCCGTGGTGATCCTGGTGGCGCCGCTGGGCCTCGTGGTGGGCTGCATCGCGGGCTATGCCGGGGGGATCTGGGACCGCATCCTGATGCGCGTCACCGATGTCTTCCTGGCCTTTCCCCGGCTGATCCTGGCGCTGGCCTTCGTGGCCGCGCTGCGCCCGGGGGTGGAAAGCGCGGTGATCGCCATCGCGCTGACCGCCTGGCCGCCCTATGCCCGCCTCGCCCGGGCGGAGACGCTGACCATCCGCCGCACCGACTACATCGCCGCGGTGCGCCTGTCCGGCGCCTCGCCGGCCCGGGTGGTGCTGCGGCACGTGGCGCCGATGTGCATCCCCTCCCTGACGGTGCGGGTGACGCTGGACATGGCCTCGATCATCCTGACCGCCGCCGGGCTGGGCTTCCTGGGCCTTGGCGCGCAGCCGCCGCTGCCGGAATGGGGGACGATGATCGCGACGGCACGGCGCTTCGTGCTGGAGCAATGGTGGGTTCCGGTGATCCCGGGCATCGCCATCTTCGTGGCCAGCCTCGCCTTCAACCTGCTGGGCGACGGGCTGCGCGACGTGCTGGACCCGAAGCAGCGCTGAGGCGGGCGGGGAAGGGTGCCCTCTCCCCCGGCCGCGGAATGAGCTTGACGTCGTCTCCCCACATTGCTCTGCACGGGCTTCCTGCCCGTGCCGCCGTGAGTCTCCCGCCCCATGCTTCGCCGCTTCTTCGCCTATTACCGCCCCTGGCGGCGCCTGTTCCTGCTGGATTTCGGCTGCGCGGTGCTGTCGGGCCTGCTGGAGCTGGGCTTTCCCATCGCCGTGCGCGCCTTCGTGGACCATCTTCTGCCGCAACAGGACTGGCCGCTGATCCTGCTCGCCTCGGCGGGGCTGATCTTCATCTATCTGGCCAATACCGGGCTGATGGCCATCGTGAACTACTGGGGCCACATGCTCGGGATCAACATCGAGACGGAGATGCGGCGGCGGGCCTTCGACCACCTGCAGAAGCTCTCCTTCCGCTTCTACGACAACCAGAAGACCGGGCATCTGGTGGGGCGGCTGACCAAGGACCTGGAGGAGATCGGCGAGGTCGCGCATCACGGGCCGGAGGACCTGTTCATCGCGGTGATGACCTTCCTCGGCGCCTTCGGGCTGATGCTCTGGGTCAATGTGCCGCTGGCGCTGATGACGGCGGTGATCGTGCCGCTGACGAGCTGGGTCTCCACCCATTACGGCAGCCGCATGACCCGCACCTGGCGCGCCATCTATGGCCGTGTCGGCGCCTTCAACGCGCGGATCGAGGAGAATGTCGGCGGCATCCGCGTGGTGCAGGCCTTCGCCAACGAGGATCACGAGCGCGCCCTCTTCGCCCGGGACAATGCGGGCTACCGCGACACCAAGCTGCAGGCCTACCGCATCATGGCGGCCAGCCTGTCCATCTCCTATCTCGGCATGCGGCTGACGCAGATGGTGGTGATGGTCGCCGGCGCCTATTTCGTGATCCGGGGTGAGCTCACGGCCGGCGGCTTCGTCGGCTTCCTGCTGCTGGTCGGCGTCTTCTTCCGGCCGGTGGAGAAGATCAACGCGGTGCTGGAGACCTATCCCAAGGGCATCGCCGGCTTCCGCCGCTATGTCGAGCTGCTGGAGACCCAGCCCGACGTGGCGGATGCGCCCGACGCCGTGCCGGCGCCGCCGCTGCGGGGCGATATCCGCTACGAGCATGTCACCTTCGGCTATACGCCGGACAAGCCGGTGCTGCGCGACATCGGGCTGGAGATCCGGGCCGGGGAAACGGTGGCCTTCGTCGGCCCCTCCGGCGCCGGCAAGACCACGCTCTGCTCCCTGCTGCCACGCTTCTATGAGCTGGATTCCGGCCGCATCACCATCGACGGGATGGATATCCGGCGCATGACCCTGTCCTCCCTGCGGGCGCAGATCGGCATCGTGCAGCAGGACGCCTTCCTCTTCTCCGGCACGCTGCGGGAGAACATCGCCTATGGCCGCCTCGATGCCAGCGAGGCGGAGATCCGCGAGGCCGCCCGCCGTGCCCGGCTGGAGGCGATGATCGCCGCCTTGCCGGAGGGGCTGGACACGGTGGTGGGGGAGCGCGGGGTGAAGCTGTCCGGCGGGCAGAAGCAGCGCATCGCCATCGCCCGGATCTTCCTGAAGAACCCGCCGATCCTGATCCTGGATGAGGCGACCTCCGCCCTGGACACGGAGACGGAGCGGGCGATCCAGGCCTCGCTGGCCGAACTCTCCGAGGGGCGCACCACGCTGGTGATCGCGCACCGCCTCGCCACCATCCAGAACGCCGACCGGATCGTGGTGGTGGACGCCTCCGGCATTGCCGAGCAGGGGCGCCATGCCGAGCTGGTGGCCCGCGGGGGGATCTATCGCCGCCTGCACGAGGCCCAGCATGGGGCCGCCGGCACGGCGCGGGCGGGGTAGGGTGCATCCCCCCCGATGTTCCTCGTCCCGGCGCTGTTCTAAAGAGGACGTAATGCCCGAAAAGCTCGTCGAGATCCGCAACCTCCGGGTCGCCTTCGCCTCCGCCACCGGGGTCACGCCCGCCGTGCGCGGCCTGTCCCTGACCCTGGGCCGCGAGAAGCTCGGCATCGTCGGGGAGAGCGGCTCCGGCAAGTCCGTGACCGGGCGCGCGCTGATGCGCCTGCTGCCCGCCACCGCCGATGTGCGGGCGGATGCGCTGCGCTTCGGCGGCACCGATATCCTGACGGCGCCGGAGCGGGAGATGCGCCGCCTGCGCGGCGGGCGGATCGGGCTGATCCTGCAGGACCCGAAATACAGCCTGAACCCGGTGCTCCCCATCGGCCGCCAGATCACCGAGGCGCTGCGCCAGCACAAGCGCATCGGCCGGGGCGAGGCGCGCGACCGGGCGCTGGCGCTGCTGGAAAGCGTGCGCATCCGCGATCCGGGGCGCGTGCTCGACGCCTATCCGCACGAGGTTTCGGGCGGCATGGGGCAGCGTGTGATGATCGCCATGATGCTGGCGCCCGAGCCGGACATGCTGATCGCCGACGAGCCGACCAGCGCGCTGGATTCCTCGGTGCAGGCGGAGATCCTGCGCCTGATCGGCGATCTGGTGGACAGCCGGGGCATGGCGCTGATGCTGATCAGCCACGATCTGCCGCTGGTCAGCCATTTCTGCGACCGCATCCTGGTGATGTATGCGGGGCAGGTGATGGAGGAACTGAAGGCCTCCGAACTGCACAGGGCGGAACATCCCTACACGCGCGGGCTGCTGGCCTGCCTGCCCTCGCTGGCGAAGCCGCGCGGGCGCCTGCCGGTGCTGACGCGCGACCCGGCCTGGCTGGAACCGAGAAGCCCCGTTCATCAGGAGGGAGCGGCATCGTGATCGAGGTCGGCGACCTGCATGTCCACTTCGGCAGCACCCATGCGGTGAAGGGCGTCTCCTTCTCCGTCGGCAAGGGTGAGAGCTTCGGCCTCGTCGGGGAAAGCGGTTCCGGCAAGTCCACCGTGCTGCGCACCCTGGCCGGGCTGAACGAGGACTGGTCCGGCACGGTGACGGTGGATGGCAGGCCGCTCGGGCGCCGCCGCGACAGGGAATTCTACCGCCGCGTCCAGATGGTGTTCCAGGACCCCTACGGCTCTCTGCATCCGCGCCAGACGGTGGACCGCCTGTTGTCCGAGCCGCTGCTGATCCACGGCATCGGCGATGTGGACAGGCGCATCCTGCGGGCGCTGGACGAGGTGGCGCTGCCGCGGGCGGCGCGCTTCCGCTTCCCGCACCAGCTTTCCGGCGGCCAGCGCCAGCGCGTGGCCATCGCCCGCGCCCTGATCGCCGAACCCTCCGTGCTGCTGCTCGACGAACCCACCAGCGCGCTGGACGTGTCCGTGCAGGCGGAGGTGCTGAACCTCCTCGCCGACCTGCGCAGCGCGCATGGTCTGACCTTCCTGCTCGTCAGCCACAACCTCGCCGTGGTGGCGCAGATCTGCGAGAGGCTGGCGGTGATGCAGAATGGCGAGATCGTCGATCTGCTCACCGAATCGGACCTGCGCAACGGCGAGGCGCATCACGCGCATTCGCGTGACCTGCTGCGACTTTCGCGGGAACTGGAAGAGAGTTGACAAGCCACCGCGACAGCCCACGGACAGGCGGCAACCGCTTCCGCCCCGGACTCATCACAGTGTGAGCGCGGGCGGGCCGGAAGGGAGGCCGGGAACGGTCGCCTTCCGGAACGGAAGCCGCTATGCCGCTGGTAATGTCTGAGCCCGATGCAAGCGCGTCCCCGTTCCATCGCGACCTCGCCCGGGACATTCTGCTGCGATTGCGGGCGCGCGGCGCGCGGCCCGGCGACCGTCTCTCGCGTCTCGGCCTGGCCCGGGAATTCGGCGTCAGCCGCACGCCGGTCCTGGCTTCCCTCGCCCTGCTGGAACGTCTCGGCGTCGTGGTCACCGAGGGGCGCTCGGTCCGGCTCCTCGATCCCGGCTACGATCCGGCGCGCCTCGACGTGGCCGACGAGACCGCCCTTCTCGTGCTCCGGATCGCGCGCGAGCGCCGCGACGGCAACCTGCCCGAGGAGGTGTCGGAGCGGATGCTGCGGCAAAGGACCGGGGCCAGCCGCACGGCGCTGCATGAGGCCCTGCATCATCTGGAATCGGTGGGGATCGCCACGCGCAACCGGGGCCATGGCTGGCGCCTCGGCATGGGTTTCGCGAGCGAGGAGGAACGCGTGGCCTCCTACCGCTTCCGCCTGATGCTGGAGCCGGCGGCGCTGCTGGAGCCGGGTTTCACCCTGCCCCGCGACCGGATGGCCGCCCTGCGCGAAAGCCAGGAAGCCGCCCTGCGCCGGCCATGGCGGGAAGGGGATGTGCCGCGTTTCTACGAGAGCGCCGCGGGCTTCCACCTCGCGCTGGCGCAGGGCTGCGGCAACCGCTTCGTCATCCAGGCGGTGGAGATGCAGAACCGCCTGCGCCATCTCCACGGGCTGCACCTGTTGGACCGGGCGCGGGTGCATGACGCGGCGCGTGAGCATCTCGGCATCCTGGATGCGCTGGAAATGGGCGACCGCGCCCTGGCCGCGGAACGGATGCGCGCGCATCTGCAGGGCAGCCTCGCCCCGCGATAGCGCCCGCCGAAAGGTCAGGCCCCGGCCGGGATCTCCTCCTCCAGCAAAGCCGCCTCCTCCGCCTCCAGGCGTTCCGTCTCTCCCGGCTGGAGGCCGAAGCGCCGGGCGACATCGGGGGCGTAGCGCAGCAGGTCCGGCCGCAACCGGATCAGCGCGAGGTCCTTGGCCTTGGCCTCCAGCATCACGTCGAATTCCAGACCTTCGGCGAGCCGCATGAAGGTGATGAACTCGAAGGGGTTGCAGTAGTCCGCATGGCCCGTCCAGACGGGCGGCACGAGCACGGTCTTGTTCTTGCCCGTCCGGCGATCCTTGCGCTGCGTCTCGCGCAGCTCCGTGCGGGGCGAGGAGAAGTGGCATTTCGGGCGTACCCCTGCGGGCCAGGAGCGCAGGAAGCGTTCCAGGGTCGGCCGCATCGCCAGCCCCTCGGGGTTCAGGCACCAGAAATGCTGGTGGTCGAAGATCAGCCGCACGCCGGTCCGCTCCTGAATCCAGAGCACGTCGGCGGCGGAGAAGCGCAGGTCGTCATTCTCCAGCACCAGGCGGCGGCGCACCGGTTCCGGCAGCCTCTCCTCCCAGCAGCGTACCCAGCGCTCCCGGCTGGCGGGCACGTCGCCATAGGTGCCGCCGACATGCACCACCACCACGGCCTCCGGGCCGAGCTCCATGCGGTCCAGCATCTCCGCCTGGGCAGCGAGGTCCCGGATGCTCTTCTCCACCAGTGCCGTGTCGGGGCTGTTCAGCACGATGAACTGCGAGGGATGGAAGGAGAGCCGGATATCCATCTCCCGCGCCCGGGCGCCGAAGGCGCGCAGCTCCGCATCGCTTTCCGCGATCATGCCGTGGAACTGCGGCATGTCAGGATGCGTGGCATAGGGCGCGAGGTCGGAGGACATCCGGTACATCCGGATGCCGTGCCGGCCGAGATAGTCCAGCGCCCGGTGCATGTACTCCAGCGAGACCCGGAGATGCGGCGCGCTCTGCCAGCGCCGCGTGTCGTTGCTCCGGATCTCCGGCGCGCCCATCAGCTTGACGGGAAAGCCGAGGCGCAGCGTTTCCTGTGCGGCCATGCCGTCCGTCTTTCCCCCGAATCCCACCCGTCGCCAACGCGGTCTGGCGAGCGGGGTTCGGGGGCCTCGCCAAAGCGTGCGTTCCCCGGCGGCTACAGCCCCTGGAACAGCGCCGTGGAGAGGTAGCGTTCCGCGAAGGAGGCGGCGATGCCGACGACCAGACGGCCCTCCATCGCCGGGTCCCGCGCCACCTCCACCATCGCATGCAGCACGGCGCCGGAGGAGATGCCGACCGGCAGGCCCTCCAGCCGCGCGCAGCGCCGGGCCATGGCCATGGCGTCGGATTCGCCCACCGCGCGGATCTGGTCCAGCCGCTCCAGCTCCAGTACCCCCGGCTTGAAACCGGCACCGATGCCCTGGATGTCGTGCGGCCCCGGATCGTCCCCGGCCGAGAGCACGGCGCTTTCCCGCGGCTCCACGCCGATGATGCGCAGGCTGGCGCGGCGCGGCTTCAGCGTCCTGGCGATGCCGGTCAGCGTACCGCCGGTGCCGATGCCGCTGACGATGGCATCCACCTCGCCACCGGTATCGGCCCAGATCTCCTCGGCCGTGGTCGCGGCATGGATCTCCGGATTGGCCTCGTTGTCGAACTGGCGTGGAATCCAGGCGCCGGGCGTGGCGGCGGCGATGGCCTCGGCCCGGGCGATGGCCCCGGACATGCCGCGCCGGGCGGGCGTCAGCTCCACATGCCCGCCCATCAGGCGGATCATCTTCTGCCGCTCCACCGAGGCGCCGTCGGGCATCACCACGGTCAGCGCATAGCCCTTGGCGGCGGCCACGAAGGCCAGGGCGATGCCGGTGTTGCCGGAGGTGGGCTCGATCAGCGTGGAGTGGCCGGGCCGGATCAGCCCCTGGCGCTCGGCGGCCTCCACCATGGCCAGGCCGATCCGGTCCTTCACCGAGCCGAGCGGATTGAAGAATTCCAGCTTCAGCGCCAGGCGCGCCGGCAGGGCTTCGGCGGCCTCCAGCCTCGGCAGGCGGACCAGCGGTGTGGCGCCCACGAGGTCGAGCACGCTGTCGTACAGGCGGCCCCTGTGCTGGCTCGGCGGGAGGCGGGACCGTTCCTCCGGCATGGCGGGGGAGGGGGACGTCGTGTCTTCTTTCATCGCACCGGCTGGATTACCACGGTGCGGCGGCGTATTTTAGGGGGCATCCGGGAAAGGAACGGCCCAAACCCCATGTTGTTGCGCCCATGCTGCTGAAACAGGATCGAGCCCTCACCGCCATTTCCGTGATGCTGGATGTCGCCTTCCATATCGGGCGCGGCGCGGAGGTGGCGAGCGGCGGGGACATCGCGGACCGCCTCGGCGCGGCCAAGCGGGGGATCGAGCCGGTCTTCCAGGCCCTGTCCCGCGCCGGGCTGCTGGACAGCACGCGCGGCCCGCGCGGCGGCTACCGCCTTGCCCGCCGGCCGCGCGACATCCGCCTCTGGGACGTGGTGTCCGCCCTGGCCGAGGAGGAGGAGAGCCCGGACATGACCGGCCAGCTCCAGGCCGCCGTGGTGGCGCCGCTCTGGGGGGAGATGGAGGGCTTGCTGCGGGAGCGGCTGGAGGGGATGACCCTGGACGACCTGCTGCGCCGTGCCCAGGCGCGCGGCCTCAAGCGCCCTTCCACGGAGCCGCTGAACTTCGCCATCTGAATCCCGGCTGCGAATCGCGGCGGGGCGGATCAGAGCAGCGGCGAGATCCAGGTCATCAGCGCCAGGATGGTCGCGGCAATGGCCAGGGACAACGGGGCCTGATCGGCCTCCTGCAACAGCAGGGCCTCGATCTCGGCTTCCATGGCTTCCTCCTCCGGTTTCCGCCCCTTTGGGTCGCGCATGAGGCTCAGGCCCGCTTTCCCGCCGGCAGCGCCGTTTCGGCCCGGGACACTTCCGCCTCCAGGCCGGGCAGCAGCATGGCGGCGAGGCCGGCGACCTCGCCCACCACCACCAGCGCCGGCGTCGGCAGGCCGGCGGCCCGGGCGGCGAGGCTGCAACGGCCCAGCGTGGTGCGCAGCGTGCACTGCCCCGGCAGGCTGGCCTGGGCGACGATGGCCACCGGCGTGTCCGGCCCGCGGCCGCAGGCCAGCAGGCGCAGGGCGATTTCGTCCAGCCGGCTCAGCGCCATGAAGGCCACCACCGTGCCGCCGCCGCGGCCGAGCGCGGCCCAGTCCACGCTGTCGGGCAGGTTGCCCGCCTCGTCATGGCCTGTGATGAAGGTGACGGCGCTGGCGATGCCGCGCTGGGTGAGGGGAATGCCCGCCGCCGCCGGGGCGGCGAGGCCGGCGCTGACCCCTGGCACCACGCGCCAGGGGATGCCGGCGGCGGTCAGCGCGGCGGCTTCCTCGCCGCCCCGGGCGAAGAGGAAGGGATCGCCGCCCTTCAGCCGCACCACGCGCTGTCCGGCCCTGGCCCCCGCGATCAGCCGGGCGTTGATCTTCGCCTGGGACAGCGCTGCCGCGCCCTTGCGCTTGCCCACCGGCACCAGCGTGGCCACGGGATTGGCCAGGCGCAGCACGCCACGCCCCGGCAGGGCGTCATGGAGCACCAGGTCGGCCCGGCGCAGCGCCTCCGCCGCGCGCAGGGTCAGCAGCGCGGGATCGCCCGGCCCGGCACCGACCAGCCAGACCTCGCCCGGCCGGGGCGCGTCTCCGGCGGCCAGGGCCGAGCCGTGATCCACCCCTGTCATGCGCGCACCGTCATGCGATTGGCCTTAAACTACGTTTGACATGAGCTAATATTGGTATTTCACTCAGATCAAGAGGTTTAAGGCGCTTTTCGCATATGGCTCAGACCGGCACGATCCAGGACGGCACCGCGGGCACGACCGCGAAGAAGCCGACGGGGGTGGAGATCAGCAAGCTGGCGAGCCGTGGGCTGCGGGGCGGGGTGGCGGCCGAGCTGGCCAGTACCGAGACCCGTGGCGGCGTCAGCGAAGACAGTTTCAACCTGCTGAAATTCCATGGAACTTATGAACAGTTCGACCGTGACACCGCCACGCCGCGCAAGCAGGCGGGGCTGGACAAGGAATGGCAGTTCATGGTCCGCGTCCGGGCCCCGGCGGGGCTGCTGACGGCGGAGCAGTACCTCGCGCTGGACGGGCTGGCCGATCTCTATTCCAACGGCACCCTGCGTGTGACGACGCGGCAGGCTCTGCAATTCCACGGCGTGCTGCGGGAAAACCTGAAGCCGACCATCGGCGCGATCAACCGCATGCTGTTGACCACCATGGCCGCCTGCGGCGACGTGGTGCGCAACGTCACCACCACCCCGGCGCCACGGCGGGACCCGATCCACCGGCAACTGGTCGAGGATGCGCGGATGCTGTCCTCGGAGCTGCTGCCGCGGACCCGGGCGCATCACGAGATCTTCCTGGACGAGGAGCCGGTTTCCGCCGTGCCGGAGGAGGAGCCGCTCTATGGCGCCACCTACCTGCCCAGGAAGTTCAAGATCGGCCTCGCCCACCCGGCCGACAACACGGCGGATGTGCTGACCAACGACCTGGGCTTCATCGCCATCGAGGATGGGGCGGGCGGCATCGGCGCCTATCAGGTCTGCATCGGCGGCGGACTCGGCCTGACGCACAACCGGCCCGACACGTTCCCCCGCCTGGCCACGCCGGTGACGGTGGTGCCGCGCGAGCGCCTGCTGCACGCCGCCGAGGCGGTGGTGCGCTTCCAGCGCGACCATGGCGACCGCACCGACCGCCGCCGCGCCCGGCTGAAATACGTGATCGAGGATTACGGGCTGGACTGGGTACGGGAACAGCTCGCCCCCTATTTCGGCGGCGAACTGGCCGATCCCGGGCCGCTGCCGCGCCTGCGCCTGCCGGAGCTGCTGGGCTGGCACGAGCAGGGCGACGGGCGCTTCTGGCTGGGTGTGCCCGTTCCGTCCGGCCGTGTCGCCGACCAGGGACGGGTGCGGCTGCGCACGGCGCTGCGGGAGGTCGTGACGCGCTGGGGCGCCAACCCGGTGCTGACGCCGCAGCAGGACGTGATCCTGGCCGACCTGCCGGCCAATTCCCGCGAGGCGGTGGAATCGCTGCTGCGCGAGCATGGCGTGACCCTTACCGAATCGCTCTCGCCCCTGGCCCGCTGGGCCCTGGCCTGCCCGGCCCTGCCGACCTGCGGCCTGGCGCTGACCGAGGCGGAGCGGGTGCGCGACCCGCTGGTGGCGGAGATCGAGGCGGCGCTGGAGCGGCACGACCTGCTGGACGAGCGGATCAGCCTGCGCATCACCGGCTGCCCCAATGGCTGCGCCCGCCCCTATGCCGGGGATATCGGGCTGGTGGGCCGCGTGCCCGGGCATTTCGCCATCTTCGTGGGCGGCGATTTCGAGGGCACGCGCCTGTCCTTCAAGCTGCATGAGCGCGTGCCGCAGGGGCAGATCGCGGCGCGGCTCGAGCCGCTTTTCGCCGCCTTCGCCGGCGACCGGCGGGGCGAGGAGGGCTTCGGCGATTTCTGCCACCGCCTCGGCCCCGATGCGTTGCTGGCGCTGGGAGCAGAACCTGTCCCGGCCTGATCCCCGCCCGGCCCCTGGCCCCGGCGTGTCCCACGCCGGGCATCATCCCCTTGGCGTGTCCCACGCCGGGCATCATCCCCATAGGCGCCCGCTCAACGAGACCTTGAACAGGAGTTGAGCGGACCCCGCTTGCCTTCGCCCCGCCGGACGAAGCATCGTGCGCTTCGGTCCGAGAGAAGATAAGGAGTCGTGCCTTGCTTCGCCTGAACCGACGCCATGTTCTCTCCGCCTCGCTCGCCGCCGGCCTGGGCGCCACGCCGCTGGCAGGCCGCCAGGCCGCGGCGCAGCAGGTGCCGCCGCTGCTGAATGTCAGCTACGACCCGACCCGCGAGCTCTATCGCGACTTCAACGCCGCCTTCATCGAGCATTGGGCGAAGGACCATGGCGGCCAGCGCCTGCAGATCCGCACATCCCATGGTGGCTCGGGCGCCCAGGCACGCTCGGTGATCGACGGCCAGCCGGCGGATGTGGTGACGCTGGCCCTGGCCTATGACATCGATGCCATCGCCGAGCGCGGGCTGATCGCCAAGGACTGGATCACCCGCCTGCCGCACAACAGCGCACCCTATACCAGCACCATCGTGCTGCTGGTGCGGAAGGGGAATTCCAAGGCGATCCGGGACTGGGGCGACCTGGTCAAGGATGGCGTCTCCGTCATCACGCCGAACCCCAAGACCTCCGGCGGGGCGCGCTGGAACTACCTCGCCGCCTGGGCCTGGGCGAAGCGCCAGCCGGGAGGATCGGACGCCACGGCGGAAGAGTTCGTGACGAAGCTGTTCCGCAACGTGCCGGTGCTGGACACCGGCGCGCGCGGATCCACCACCACCTTCGTCCAGCGTGACCAGGGCGACGTGCTGCTGGCCTGGGAGAACGAGGCGCATCTCGCCTTCAAGGAATTCGGCGCCGACAGGTTCGAGATCGTCTATCCCTCCCTCTCCATCCTGGCCGAGCCCTCGGTGGCGGTGGTGGACCAGGTGGTGGAGCGCAAGGGCACCCGCGCCGTGGCGGAAGCCTATCTGAGCTATCTCTATACGGAGGAGGGGCAGAAGATCGCCGCCCGCAACTTCTACCGGCCACGCGACGCGGCCGTGCTGGCCGCCGCCGGCAACACCTTCCCGAAGCTGGAGATGATCACCGTGGATGACAGCTTCGGCGGCTGGGCCGCGGCCCACAAGGCGCATTTCGCCGATGGCGGCTCCTTCGACCGGATCTACAAACCCGGGCGATGACGGCCGCCGGGATACGCCCGTCGCACCGTGACCCGGTGGCCGGCTTCGGCCTGGCCCTGGGTGTCACCCTGTTCTGGCTCACGGCCATCGTGCTCGTGCCGCTGCTGGCACTGGTGCTGCGGCCCTGGGAACTCGGCCTGTCCGGCGTGCTGTCCTCGCTGGCCGAGCCGCGCGTGCTGGCCGCGCTGCGGCTGAGCTTCGGTGCCGCCTTCCTGTCGGCGCTCGTCGACGTGCCGCTGGGCCTGCTGCTGGCCTGGGTCCTGGTGCGCTACCAGTTTCCCGGACGGCGGCTGATGGATGCGGTGGTGGACCTGCCCTTCGCCCTGCCCACCGCCGTGGCGGGGCTGGCGCTGACCGCGCTCTTCGCCACCAATGGCTGGCTGGGCAAGCCGCTGGCGGTACTGGGCATCAAGGTCGCCTTCACGCCGCTGGGCGTGATCGTCGCCATGGCCTTCGTCGGCCTGCCCTTCGTGGTACGCACGGTGGAGCCGGTGCTGCGCGACCTGTCGCTGGAGGCCGAGGAGGCGGCGGCCACGCTCGGCGCCTCCCGCCCGCAGGTGCTGCGCCGCGTGGTGCTGCCCGCCCTGGCGCCCGCCCTTCTGACCGGCTTCGGCCTGTCCCTGGCGCGGGCCGTGGGCGAATATGGCAGCGTGATCTTCATCGCCGGCAACATGCCGATGGTAAGCGAGATCGCCCCGCTGCTGATCGTCATCCGGCTGGAACAGTTCGACTATGCCGGGGCGGCCGCGATCGGGCTGGCCATGCTGCTGATCTCCTTCGCCGTGCTGCTTTGCCTGAACCTCGCGCAGCGCTGGCTGCGCAGGGGCCGCCGCTGAGCCGCCCGGCCCCGTTCCAGCCCCCGGTCAAGCCCCCGGTTTCGGCCCCGGCTGGGGAGGGCACCCGGCGGCGGAGGATCCGCGGGTGATGCGGGTGCTGCTGCTGCTGCTGGCGGTGCTCGCTCTGGGCCTGTTCCTCCTCCTGCCGACCGTGGCCGTCTTCGCCGAGGCCAGCCGGCGCGGCTGGCCACCGGTTGCCGCGGCGCTGTCCGATCCGGACACGCTGTCCGCGATGCGCCTCACCCTGCTGGTGGCGGCGATCGCGGTGCCGGTGAACACGCTGGGCGGGGTGGCGGCCTCCTGGTGCATCGCCAAGTTCGACTTCGCCGGCAAGCGCCTGCTCACCACGCTGATCGAGCTGCCCTTCTCGGTCTCGCCGGTGATCTCGGGCCTGGTCTGGGTGCTGCTCTTCGGCGCCCAGGGCTGGTTCGGCCCCTGGCTGCAGGCGCATGGCGTCCAGATCATCTTCGCCCTGCCGGGGCTGGTGCTGGCGACGGTCTTCGTCACCTTTCCCTTCGTGGCCCGCACGCTGATCCCGCTGATGCAGGAACAGGGGCGGGAGGCGGAGGAGACCGCGGCCACGCTGGGGGCCACCGGCTGGCAGACCTTCTGGCGTGTCACGCTGCCCGACGTGAAATGGGCGCTGCTGGCCGGCGTCCTGCTCTGCAATGCCCGCGCCATGGGGGAGTTCGGCGCCGTGGCCGTGGTGTCCGGCCATATCCGGGGGGAGACCAACACGCTGCCGCTGCATGTCGAGATCCTCTACAACGAGTACCAGTTCGTCGGCGCCTTCGCCGTGGCGGCGCTGCTGGCCTCGCTGGCCCTCGTTACCCTCTGCGCCAAGATCGTGCTGGAACGTCTGTCCGGCCGCAGGGCTTTGCTGGAGCATTGAATGTGACGATGACCCCCGGGCGTGCCGGTCTGCCGCCTTCCGGCGCGCTGCCTTGCGAAGGGATGATGCGGGGATGAGCGTCGAGGTCCTGGGCATCTCCCGCAGCTTCCAGCCCGGCCTGCTGGCGCTGGATTCCGTGGAACTCGCTGTCGGCGATGGCGAGTTCGTGGCCCTGCTGGGGCCCTCCGGCTCCGGCAAGACCACGCTGCTGCGCATCCTGGCCGGGCTGGACTTTCCGGATGCCGGGCAGGTGCGGATCGACGGCCGGGACGTCGCCGCGCTGCCGGCGCGGCTGCGCGGCATCGGCTTTGTGCCGCAGAACTACGCCCTGTTCCGGCACATGAGCGTCTTCGAGAATGTCGCCTTCGGTCTGCGCGTGCGTCCGCGCGCCGCGCGGCCGCCCGAGCGCGAGATCGGCGAGCGTGTGCGGCGCCTGCTGTCCCTGGTGCAGATCGCCGAGCTGGAGCGCCGCTACCCCGACCAGATCTCCGGCGGGCAGAGGCAGCGCGTGGCGCTGGCCCGGGCGCTCGCGATCGAGCCCGCGCTGCTGCTGCTGGACGAACCCTTCTCGGCGCTGGACGCGCAGGTGCGCAAGAACCTGCGCGGCTGGCTGCGCGACCTGCACGAGAAGCTCGGCCTGACCAGCGTCTTCGTCACGCATGACCAGGAGGAGGCGATGGAGATCGCCGACCGGGTGGCGGTGCTGCGCGCCGGGCGGATCGAGCAGTTCGACACCCCCACCGCCATCCTGGCACGCCCGGCCAGTGCCTTCGTGGCGGGTTTCCTGGGGGAGGCGAACCGGCTCGATTGCACCGTCCGGGATGGGCGGGCGCATTTCGGAGCGCTGCCCCTGCCGCCGGTCGCGGTGGCACTGCCGGACGGCCCGGCCCTGGCCTTCCTGCGCGCCCATGACCTCCTCGCGAGCCCGGGGGAAGGACCCTGGGCAGTGCGCCAGGCCCGGCAGGACCCGCGCGGCCTGCGCCTCCAGGTCTCGGCGGGCGGCGACGGGCCGGTGCTCGATGTCCTGCCCGAGCCGGACTGGCGGGAGGCGCGGCGGGGGGATTCCTGTACGCTCCGCCTGCTCTCGGCCTCGGTCTTTCCCCGCGGTGCGATGGACTGACGGTCCTTAGCGGCCTGCCCCCAGGTGGCTCAGGAGGTCGCGCACCCGGTCCTCGGGCCCGGCGGCGTCCAGCATCTCGCAGAGGCGGCGCATGTGGCGGCGGGTGGCATGGAGCTGGTCGAGCAGCGAGAGCACCACGGGCATCGCCGTTTCCCCGACCTCGAGCTGATCGCGCAGTTCCAGGATCAGGCGCAGCCGGGCGAGGTCGATCTCCTCGAACACGGTCTCCTCGCCGCGCCGGACAGGACGCACCCAGTCCTGCGCGATCCAGCTCCGCAGCGTCTGCTCGTCCAGGCCCCGGACCTGCTGCAGCACGGTGGTGACGGTGATCATGCCTGCCTCCTCATCTCCTGGCGGGCTTCGTCGCCGCTCTTGTCCTTCGCCCAGTCGCGCAGGAATTCCTCGATCCGGTCATCCACCGGCCCCAGCACCAGCCGCAGCGTGACATAGAGGTCGCCGGCAGGCTGGCCGCCATGCTCGGCCACGCCGCGCCCGCGCAGCCGCAGACGGGTGCCGGCGTCGGAACGCGGCGGCACGGTGAGCGTCACCTCGCCGCGCGGCGTCGGCACGGCCACCCGCCCGCCCAGGATCGCCTCGGCGAAGGTGACGGGCAGGTCCATCTCCAGGTCGCGGCCCTGGCGCCGGTAGAGCGGATGGGGCCGGACCGCGATCTCGATCAGGGCGTCGCCATCGGGGCCGCCGTTGCGCCCGGGCTGGCCCTTGCCGCGCAGGCGCAGCACCTGCCCGTCCTCCAGCCCCGGCGGGATGCGGACATCCAGCGTCCCGCCTTCGGGCAGGGTCAGGCGCTGGGTCGCGCCGTTCACCACGTCGAGGAAGGGGACCTCCAGATGGTAGCGGTTGTCCTGGCCCTTGCGCGGGCGGGACGTGCCGCCGGCTTCGCCGCCCCTCTGGCGGAAGAACTGGCCGAAGATGTCGCCCAGATCCTCCGGGTCGATCTGCCCCTCGAAACCGTCCGGGCCGAAGCCTTCGCCGCTCCCGAAGCCGGAGGCACCGAAGCCTTCCCTTCCCCCGCCGGCCCTCGCCCCGGCGCGGTAGCGGCCGGCGCCGGGAGCATCGGCATAGTCGCGCCAGTACTGGCGCGGCGGGACCTCCTGGCCGGTGGCGTCAATCTCGCCGCGGTCGAAGCGGGCCCGTTTCTCCGGATCGGAGAGCAGGTCATGGGCGGCGTTGGCCGCCTTGAAGCGCTCCTCCGCCACCGTGTCGCCGGGGTTGAGGTCGGGGTGGTGCTTCTTGGCGATGGCGCGGAAGGCTTTGCGGATCTCGTCCGGACTGGCCTGCCGGCCGACGCCGAGAATCGAGTAGGGATCGTCTTTGGCCATGGCGAGGAGTGTAACGCAACTGCCGGGTGATCGTCGCGCCCCTGCCTGGCCCCGGGGGAGAGGCTCCGCCTTCGCCCCGGGCCACAGCCGCAACGCCGAAGCCGCGACGGGCGGGCATGATGCAACCCGGCGCGGGCTGTGGCGTCCTGTGCCCGGAGGCCATCGCGCCCGCAACAAGCGCCGTTTGCCACTGGCGGGGCCGGGGCAGGCTTCCTCCGGGAGGCCGCATCCGGGAGACCGCATGAGATATCTCGCCATTCTGGCCTGGATGCCGTTGCTGGGTGGCTGCGGCTATGAGGCGTCGCGCCTGGCGCATCAGGCGCAGATCAACCTGATCGGGATGACCGCGCAGGACCTGCAGACCTGCGCCGGCATTCCCGATAAGACCCAGCGCCTGGACGAGCGGAACGAGCTCTACGCCTATCATCTGCGGAACGCCTCGGGCGGGGAGATCAGCACCACCCTGCCGATCATCGGCGGCGGCGTGACGATCGGCTCCAGCGGCACCTTCTGCACCGCCAATTTCCGCCTGACCGATGGACGTGTCTCCGCGCTCGTCTATGCCGGGGACACTGATCGCGGGGTGGGGACGGACGGGGTCTGCGCGCCCATCATCCGCGGCTGCCTGCGGCAGCCGATGCCGAGCATGCGCCCGCTCGACCGGGACAGCATCGCGGCCAGTTCAGCCTATCACGCGCCGCCGGTGCCGCCGGTGCCGGTGGGCGCGGCTCCGGTGCCCGGCCTGAGCATGGCGCCGATCGGCCGCTGAACCAGCGCGGCGCGTGCGGCGGAAGCGGGGCGGGACTGGCGCTCCGGCACGGGGTGTGGAGCGCCGTCGCCGGCCTCCAGCCGGGCGCGGAGGTTGGACAGGATGGGGTAGAGGGCCGCCATCAGGGCGATCAGGAAGCCCCAGCCGCCCTCGCGGTAGCCGCGGCGGGACAGGTAGCATTTCAGGAAGCGGCGCAGGCCCCGGAAACTGTCCGAGGCGAGCGAGGGAAGGGGAGTGCGGCTCTCGCGCAGATCCTCCGCCCGCAGGCGGGTGTAGCGGTCCAGACGCGCCAGCATGTCGGAGATGTCGCTGTCGAGCTGGTGCTGCAGGGCATGCCCCAGGGTCGGCCCCTGCCGCCCGGCCAGGCGCGCCGTGGGATGGACGCGCTGGTCCTGCCAGGTCTTGGCACCGCGGCGGTAGAGGCGTCCGACGGCGCTGGTGCCGAAGGAGCCGCCCCAGCCATGGCGCACCAGATGCGTGCCGATATGGTTGTCCACGGGGATGAGGAACCAGTCCGCCGCCGGGTCGCTGGCGAGGAGGCCGCGGATCTCCCTGGCCAAGGCGGGGGTGACGCCCTCGTCGGCATCGATCTCGAGCACCCAGTCGCCGGTGCAGGCATCCTGGGCGGCGGCGCGACGCTGGCCCTCCAGCGGGAAGGCGCCGCACACGACACGGTCGGCCATGGTCCGTGCGATCTCCGCCGAGGCATCGGTGCACCGGTCCAGCAGCACCACGATCTCGTCGGCGAAGCGCAGCCGCTCCAGGCAGGCTGGCAGACGCTCGGCCTCGTTATGGGCGCAGACGAAGGCCGAGAGGCGGGCCATGGGGAACCCTCGCGAGATATCGGGAGCGGCCTGTTGCCCGGCCCGGGGCAGCGCCACCGGACCCGCACGGGGCCCCGGCAACATAGCGTCACAATACTCAAGAAAAGGTGATAGCGGAAGCTTTTTTTGTCACGATGGCGTTCCGTGCGCTGATCCCGGAAAAATCTCACCCGTGGCCATGACGGCGAATGGGGCGGCGTCGGCGAAGCCGGACTCGAGCGCCCGGCTGAAGGACAGCCATTGCAGTCCCGGCAGGCGCAGCAGCCAGTCCAGATGGGTCCAGCTTTCCTCATCCTGGACCAGGTGATGCGTCAGCACGCCGATCGGCTGCCGGAACCGGCCGGCGCGGCGGCGCGCGCGCAGCGCCTGGCGCAACTGCCGTGCCAGGACCGCGCGCGGACGGGCACGGGGGCCGCCTTTCCAGCGCAGCAGGTCGAGATGCACGTCGAGGCGCCGCAGCCCCTGTTCGATCGCGGGAGGGCCGCCATGCGCGGAGAGGCTGGTGAAGCCCTGTTCGCGCAGCAGGGCGGGCAGGGCGGGATGCAGGGCGTTCCAGGGCGGCACGAAGGCGGGCGGCGCCGCCGGAAAGGCGTCGCGGAAGCGGGCCGTGCCCGCGGCCAGCAGGGGGCGGATCGTGGCGGCGGTGTTGTCCGGCGCGAACTCACCGCTGGGCTCGCCAGCGGCGCGGCGGTTGCGGTGATCCGCCCCGTGCTGCAAGGCGGTGACGCCGGCCTCGGCGCGAAGCCGGCGGGCGAGGGTTCCGAGCGGGCCATCCGGGATGGCGGCGATGGCGCAGGGCACGCCATGCACGGCGCAGAGCGCCAGCAGCCGGTCCAGCGCGGCGCCGGGCTGCCGCGCATCATCGTCGCGCAGCCAGAGGCGCGGCCGGTGGCCCAGGGCCTGCCAGCGCGACAACTCCCAGCGGAGCGGCCAGGACCGGGGATTCATGCCGGCGGCCAGGAGGTTGGGTCGTGGCGGCGCCCGCCGGTCAAGGGGGCCGCGACGCCGGTGGTCGAGGGCAGGCTGAGCGGCAGGCCGCGCAGGGAGCGCAGCGCCAGGAAGCCGAAGCACTGCGCCTCCAGGAAGTCGCCGTTCCAGCCGACCGTTTCCACCGCCTCGACCGTCACGCCGAGTCGGTGGCGCAGCCCATCCATCAGCACCGCGTTGTGGCGCCCGCCCCCGGCGACCAGCCAGCGGCGCGGCGGGCGGGGCAGGTGGCGCAGGGCGGCGGCCTGGGCCTCCACCGTGCAGGCGGCCAGGGTGGCCGCGCCATCGGCATCGGACAGCGCTGCCACCCAGCCGAGCGTGGCGGCGAAGGCGTTGCGGTCAAGGGATTTTGGCACGGGCCGCCCGAAGAAGGGGTTCTCCAGGAAGCGCGCCACGATCCCCGCATCGGCGCGGCCGCTGCGCGCCAGGCGCCCGCCCTCGTCGAAGCCACGGCCGGTGCGACGGAACAGGAAGTCGTCCAGCATGGCATTGGCCGGGCCGGTGTCGAAGGCGATCACCGTCTCGCCGTCGAGATAGGTCACGTTGCCCACCCCGCCCAGGTTCAGCACGGCGAGCGGCCCCGTCTCACCCAGCCCCGCCGCCAGGGCGCGGTGATAGAGCGGCACCAGCGGCGCCCCCTGGCCCCCCGCAGCCACATCGGCGTCACGGAAGCGGTCCACCACCGGCAGGCCCAGGCGCGCGGCGGCCTTGTCGCCGAAGACGAGCTGCCGGGTGAAGCGTGCCTCCGGCCGATGCAGCACGGTCTGCCCGTGCAGGCCGACCACGGCGACCTCCTCGCGCGGCAGGCCGGTCTCGGCCAGGAAGCGTTCCACCGCCGCCGCATGCGAATCCGTGACCGCCTGCTCCAGCGCCGTGAGCGGATCAGCCAGCACCCGGTCCGGCTGCGCCGCCAGTTCCAGCAGGGCGGCGCGCAGGCCGGGCTCGTAGGGGTAGGTCCGGCCCTCGCCCGGTTCCACCATCGATTCGCCATCACTGCGGAGGGCGGCGACGTCGATCCCATCGACGGAGGTGCCGCTGATGACCCCGATGGCGGTGACGGCGGGATGGCTGGGCATGGATGCACTCCGGGTGGGATGGCGGAAGCTTCTACGGGGTGCCGCCGAGGAGTTCGATATAGCGGGCCGCCGAGCGGGCGACGATCGCGTCGCCCTCCGCCGTCACGTCCTGCCCCTGGAAGGCGCCATGGATGCGCCCGAAAGACCAGGGCGCCAGCCGGTCCGCGACACGCCGCACCTCCGCCGCGGGCAGGGGCATCATGTTGGGATAGCTCCACATGAAGGAGACGCGCCGCGCGCCGGGTGCCACCTGCACGATGTCGCCGGCGAGCAGGACGCCCGTGCCATCCGCCGCGCCGCCCCAGTGCAGCACCGTCCCGCCGGGGAAATGCCCACCGGCCCGGATCAGCGTCGCCGAGGGGGCGGGTTCCAGCGTCTCGCCCTCCCAGAGCCGGAGATGGGGGAGGGGCGCATGATCCAGTCGCGGTCCGCCGCGTGCAAGTGGATGGGCGCATCGAAGGCGGCGGCCCAGTCCTGCATGGTGGTGTAGTAGTGCGGATGGGAGATCGCGATGACGCTCAGCCCGCCCAGGCCATGGACCAGGGCCTCGGTCGCCGGGTCGAGCAGGGCGATGCAGTCCCACAGCACGTTTCCCGCAGGCGTGGCGAGCAGGAAGGCGCGCTGGTTGATGGCGAAGGCCGGCACGGTCTGCAGGCTGAACAGGCCGGGCTCGTGCCGGTGCCAGGCGTTGCGGTGGGTCCGCGGCAGATCCCCCCGTGCGATCCAGGCCTGGCCCTCCGCCGGGACGAACTGGCGCTCATCCTGGCAGACCGGGCAGGCCGCCGGCGGCGCGTCGGCGGGCGGATAGGAGGTGCCGCAGGCTCTGCACAGGAAGACCATGCCGGGTTCGCTCCCCTCCCGGACCGCTTCGCCGCCATCGGCCCGCGCGGAAGGCTAGCGCCGCGGCCGGGTCCGGGAAAGCCCAGGCCCAACCAGGGGAAATAATCCCCGCTATTCACAGAGAATCGGTGGACATGTGGATTTCTTCCTGCATGTTCATGGAATGTCTCAGGAACTTTCCGCAAACGCATGATGGTCCGCCCATGACGGCAGGGCGCTGATGCTGCCCGCACGGCCGCTGCGCGACCATCAGCGGCGCATCCTGGCCATCGCCCGGGCCATCGCCGGCGGTGCGGAGGCGCGCGACCTGCTGGCCGCCGTGACGCCGGGGGGCGGCAAGTCGCTGCTGCCGGTGCTGATGGCGCATGAGCTGATCGAGGCGGGGATCGTCGAGCGCGTCTGCTGGGTGGTGCCGCGTGACAGCCTGCGCCTCCAGGCCGAGGAAGCCTTCGCCGATCCGCTCTGGCGGCAGGCGCTGGGGCACCGCGTTTCCGTGCGGGCGGCCGAGAACGCGCCGGACCCGTGCCGCGGGCTGCAGGGCTATGTGACCACCTATCAGGGCGTGGCGGCGGCGCCGGACCTGCATCTGGCCGAGTTCCAGCGGCACCGGACGCTGCTGGTGGTGGACGAGGTGCATCATCTGCCGGCGCTGGCCGAGCTGGACCCGGGTGGGCGGGCGCGCGGGGAGGGCGAGGCGGTGGACGAGGCCGCCGCCTGGTCCGCCGCGCTGCTGCCGCTGCTGGAATGCGCGCGGGTGCGGCTGCTGCTGTCCGGTACGCTGGAGCGGGCGGATGGGCGGCGCATCCTGTGGCTGCCGTACAGGCGCGGGGCGAAGGCGGCGACGCACGAGGTCGACCTGGATGCGCCGGGCTGGGCGGTGGTCGGCTATTCCCGCGCCCAGGCCCTGGCCGAGCGCGCGGTGTTGCCGGTGACCTTCGGCGCGCTGGACGGAGAGGCTTCCTGGCTCGACGCCGCCGGGCCGGACGGGGCGCGCGCCACGGTGGGGCCACACCGGCTCTCGGCCAGCGTGCCCGGGGAAACGACGCGGCCCGCCCTGTTCACCGCGCTGCGCACCGGCTTCGCGGAAACCCTGCTGCGCCATGCCTTCGAGGCGACACGCGACCTGCGGGCGAAGCGGCGCCGCGCCCGCGGGCTGGTGGCGGGGGAGGGCGCGCGCGGCCTCGGCAAGCTGCTGGTGGTGGCACCGGACCAGAGCTGCGCGCGGCTCTATCTGGACATGCTGCGGCGCTGGGTGCCGGCGCGGCAGGCGGAGAACCTGCGTCTCGCGACCTCGGACGAGCGCGATGCGCATGAGGTGCTGGCGGCCTTCCGCCTGCGGCCGGAGCCGTCGATCCTGGTGACGGTGGCCATGGCCTATGAGGGGCTGGACGCGCCCGAGGTCGCCGTGGTGGCGGCACTGACGCATATCCGCTCCCGCCCCTGGCTGGAGCAGATGGTGGCCCGCGCCACGCGGGTCGATCACCAGGCCGGACCCTATGAGGAGCAGCAGGCGCTGGTCTTCCACCCGGACGACCCCTTCTTCGGCCAGTTCCGCTGGCGGATGGAGGAGGAGCAGGGCACCCGCGCCCGCGCGCCGAAGCCCCCGCGCCAGGGTGTGCTGCCGCTCTGGCTGAAGGAGATGCGGGAGGAGGCGCGGGAGCGGGAAGGGATCGTGCCGCTGGAAAGCAACGCGCTGGCGCTGCGGCTTTCCACCCTGCGCCCGGGGCCGGACCTGGCGCAGCGGCGCCCGGAATTCGCCGAGCCGCAGCAGGAGCTCTTCGAGGCGCCCTCGATCGCCGAGCGGCGGCTGCGCGCGCGGGTCGGCGAACTGGTGGCGGCGCAGGTGGTGGAGGATGAGGGGGCGCTGCATGCGCCGCGCGGCCAGGGCACCTACCACGCCTACAACGCCGCGCTGAAGCGCGTGCTGGGCAACAAGGGGCGGGCGGAGATGACCCTGCCGGAGCTGGAGGCGGCAGTGTCCTGGCTGGAGCGGAACCGGCTGTCCGACCATCTCCATCTGCTGGAGGGCGACCACCGCTATGACTGGGCGGCGCGGCAGCGCCAGGACTGGCGGCCGCCGGTCGGGCGCCCCGCCGCGCGGCGCATCCCGGTGCGGGAGGCGGGGCGGGAGGACGCGCTGCCCGCGCGGCAGACCGGGCGCAAACAGGCTTGAGACGCGGCGCCGCTGGCTTTACCTCCGCCCCCGGAAACCTCCGGCGATGCCGGTGCGGGCCGCCTGCGGCCCCTGGCCCCGGTGCGCCGCCGGCCAGCGGGCGCCGGTTCGCGAGAACGGGGGCGCGATCACGATGGACAGAGCGATGCCATGGGCCTTCCCGCCGGAATGCTGACGCCGCGACGGCCTGCCCTGCTGCTCTACGTCCTCCTGGCGGGGTGCGGCGCGGACTATACGCCCGACACCTATGCCACGCGGGCCGTGCAGCAGGCGAACAAGGTGGAACAGGGCACCGTCGCCGGGGTGCGCCCGATCGGCATACGCGCCGATGGCACCACCGGCGCGACAGCGGGCGCGGCGGCGGGCGGCATCGCCGGCTCGACGGTGGGGCAGGGCAGCACGGCCGGGGCCTTCGGCGCGATCGGCGGCGGGCTGATCGGCGGGCTGCTCGGCTCGGCGGCGGAGCGTGCGACCGGCGACACCGACGGCTATGAGTACATCGTGCGCAAGACGAACGGGGAGCTGCTTTCCGTCACCCAGGTGGACAAGGTGCCGCTGGCCATCGGGCAGAAGGTGCTGGTGATCACCGGCAACCAGGCGAGGGTGGTGCCGGACTACACGGTGGCCGAACAGCCGGGCGGCGCGGCCGCCGCCCCGCATGCTGCGCCGGCCCAGCCGCCGGGTGCCTCCGCGCCAGCGGGGACGGCCGGCGGCACCGCCGCGCCGGGCAGCGCCCCGGCCGGTGCGCCCGCCCCGCCCCCCGCGCCGGTGGAAACCGCGCCTCTGTCGCCTCCGGCCTCAGCCGAACCCTCCAGGCCGGCGGAAACCCCGGCCGCCAGCCCGGCCTCGCGCTCGCTCTTCCCGGGCTTCCCGACGATCGGGCTCTGAGAGCCCGATTAAGAATGGCCGCGGGTCGGTCTGGCGGGTCTTTTCCGCGCCGGGGGCGTCAGGCCCTTGCCCCGATGCCCCGCATCGGGGCGGCGGACCTTCCTGCCCAGCACGAAAAATCCCTCGCCAGTCCTCCGCCGCTCCATTCTCAATCGGGCTCTGAAGGGGTCATCGCACCAGCCGCCGGGCCAGCTTCCGCGCGAAGCCGCCGCGCGGCGGGTCGAGCAGCCGGGCCAGGGCGAAGGGGCCGTGCCGCACCCGGGCGCGCCAGTCGCTGAACTCCGCGAAGCCGGCGAAGCCGTGGTAGCGGCCATGGCCTGAGCCCCCCACGCCTCCGAAGGGCAGGTTGGGGAAGCCCACATGATCCAGCGCCCGGCCGCAGGCGATGGCGCCGGCGCGGCTTTCCGCCGCGATCCGCCGTTCCTCCTCCCGGCTGGCGCCGAAGAGCGAGAGGGCCAGCGGCGCCGGGCGGGCGCGCAGCCAACCGAGCGCCGCCGCCAGATCCGCGCATTCCACCAGGCCGAGCACCGGGCCGAAGCGTTCCCCCTGCATCGCCGCCGAGGCGCAGCGCCTCCCCGGGCCTCCGGCCAGAACCTCGCTGCCCGCCGCGAGGCGCGCCTGCCGTTCCGCCTGCCAGGGCACGATCCGGCTTTCCGGGGCGATGCCGGTGGCGCGGGCGGCCCGGGCGAAGGCGGCGCGGGAATGGCCCACCAGCAGCACCGTGTCTGGGGCCACGCAGGTCTGCCCGGCATTCAGCGCCTTGGCGGCCAGAATGGCCTGGGCGGCCCGGTCCAGCCTCGCCCCCGGCAGGACCAGGGCGGCGCATTGCCCGCCGAGTTCCAGGGTCAGCGGCGTGAGGTTCGGCGCCGCGGCCCCGGCCACCCTGCGCCCGGTTTCCGTACCGCCGGTGAAGACCAGATGGTTCCAGGGCTGCGCCGCGAAATCCGCCGCCACCGCGGCATCGCCCTGCACCACCCGGGCGATGCCGGGGCCCCAGGCGCGGGCGACGATCTCCTCCAGCAGCGCGGCGCAGCGGGGCGTGTGCTCGCTGGGCTTGATCGCCACGCGGTTGCCCGCCGCCACGGCCTCCAGCGCCGGCCAGAGGGCGAGCTGGACCGGGTAGTTCCAGGGCGCCATCACCCCGACCACCCCCTTGGGCACCGGCTCGGTCCAGGCCAGGCAGGGCTGGAAGGGCAGGGGCGCCAGCACCGGCCGCGGCCGTGCCCACCAGCGCAGCCAGCGCCGCGCCCGCCGGGCCGCCTGCAGCGTCACCAGCACGTCGCCCAGCAAAGTGTCCTCCGCCGCGCGCCCGCCGAAATCGGCATCCGCCGCCGCCACGATCGCCTCCGACTGCCGCACCAGCTCCGCCGCCAGCGCCGCCAGCAGCCGGCGCCGCTCCGCGAGTGCCGGCGCCGGCCCGGCGGCCCGCAGCGCCGCCAGCACCGCGGCGGGGGAGGTTTCGGGTGATCGGGCCGGGGAACCGGGAGGCTCTGCCTCCCGGACCCTCCGCTCAGGGGGATAGTATCCCCCCGAGACCCCGCCAGGAGCGCTCCGCGAGGAGGGGTGGGCGTCCGCCGTTGCGCCTATGGTGACCACTGTCCCAATCTCCCTCCTCGCGGAGCGCTCACAGGGTTCCCAGGGACTAACGTCCCTGGGCGGGTGGGGTCCGGGGAGGGCAGGGCCCTTCCCGGAGCGCCCGGCCCGATCACTCGAAAGCCCCGCCACCGGCGGAGTAGGCGCGGCCTTTCCAGGCGGCGCGGTGGCCGAGGGCGGAGCGGACCAGGGCGGTCCACTGGATCGCCAGGGCCACCAGCACGGTGGCGGGGTGGAGGGGGATGGTCCAGGAGGGCTCGCGGGACAGCCAGGTGATCAGGCCGCGCAGGGCGTAGCCCAGCAGCAGGGCCAGCCCGGCCAAGGGGGCGGGCAGGAGCAGCCAGGGCAGGACATGGCCGCCGAACAGCACCACCGTCCAGACCGGCAGGCCGAGCGGCGTCGCCATGCCTTCGCGGGCATTCTTGAGGAAGCCGTTCCAGCTTTCGCGGAAGCCCCGGTACATGCGGCAGGTGGCGAGAGACGCACCCGCCACCACTTCCGTCCGGTGGCCGGCGGCGCGCAGGCGGCGGGCGAGGGCGAGGCCGTCATGCAGCACGCCGCGCAGCGCGGCATGGCCGCCGCTGGCGCGATAGGCGCCGGCCTCCACCAGGATGAGCTGCCCGCAGGCGGCGGCGAGCGCCGGGTGGCGGGTGAAGGCACGCCCGGCGCCGGGCAGGTAGCCCAGCATCAGCAGGTTGATCGCCGGAACGGTCAGCGCTTCGCCCAGCGTGCCGATCTCCTGCCGGGGCACGCCGCTCGCCAGGGCCAGCCGGTGCCGGCGCAGATGGGCGGCCAGGGCGGCGGCGGCCTGGGGAGCGAGGCGCACATCGGCGTCGATGAAGAGCAGGTGCCCGCCGCGCGCGGCCTCGGCGAGGCGGGCGCAGGCATGGACCTTGCCGGTCCAGCCCGGCGGCAGGGGCGGGGCGCGCAGCAGGCGCAGGCGCGGGTCGCGCGTTGCCAGCGTTTCCACGATGGCGGCGGTGCCGTCGCGGGAACCGTCGTCCATCACCAGCACCTCCACTGCCACGCCGGTGGAGGCCAGGGCGGCCTCGACGCAGGCGGCGATATGGGCGGCCTCGTCGCGGGCGGGGATCAGGATGGAGACCAGGTCGCCCGCCGGTTCCCTGCCCCGGTCCGGCGCCTCCGGGCGCGGCAGCAGGACGGCGTTGAGCAGGGCCATGCCCACCGGGAAAAGCACCAGCGCCAGGGCCGCGCCCTGCAGGAACAGCGACAGGCTCATCGGGCGTGCCGCGCGTCGAAATGGCGCCCGCCGGCCAGGGCGCGCAGGCGGCGCCAGAGGTCGTAGGCGCCGCCCATGCCTTCGCGCCCCTGCAACAGGGTGGTGAAGCGGTCGGCGTCGCGCGCGACGGCATCCCCGGCCAGCCGGTCCATGGTGGCGGTCAGCGCCGCGCGCAGCCGCTCCGCGCGTTCGTCGCGGGTCATCGCCGCCAGCTCGGCGCCGGGGATGGGGGGGCCGAAACCGGCGAGCATCTCGGGCTTACGCTCCGTCCAGAAAGGGTATTCCAGCGCCAGCGGCAGGAAGCGCGCGGCGGGGGCGAGTTCCGGCAGGCGCAGCAGGCCGGGCACGATGGTGACAGGCCGTTCCCGCACATCCTGGAAGCGGCCGGGCGCGTTGATCCACAGGGCATGGCCCGGCACGGACAGCACCCTCCGCGCCGTGCGCAGGAAGGCCGCCGCGCCGCGCGGCGTGCCGCTTTCCACGCCGAAGACGCCGAGCCGCCGCATGAAGCGGTAGCGGGAGAGGGCCTCCGCCTCCATCGGGATGAAGATGCGCTGGCCGGGGAAGAGGGCGGTGGAGAGCAGCATGAAGGCCACCCCGTCCCACCAGGAGGGGTGGTTGGCGAAGACCACCAGCACCGTGCCGGGCGGGCCGGGATCGGGCTGCCCCCAGCGGGCGAGGCGCAGCGCCCGCATGTGGCGGCGGCCGAAGCGGGTGAAGGCCCGGCGGAAGAAGCCGTGCCAGCGCGCGTCGTAGAGCGCGAGCGGGTCCTCCGCCATGGCGGCTACTCGGCCGCCTGGGGCATGTCGGCCTCCCGCAATCCCGCCCGTTCCGCCGCCTCGCCCATGCCGCGTCCGCCGAGGTCGCGGTCCAGCGCATCCGCCGCGATCCAGCCGGACATCATCACCATGGGCATGCCGGGTCCCGGATGCGCCGCGCCGCCGGCGAGGTAGAGGCCCTTCACGGCGCGCGAACGGTTGCCCGGCTTGAAGGCGCCGAGGAAGGTGCCGTGCGAGGCGAGGCCGTAGATGGCGCCGTTCAGCACCTTGTATCGGTCGTGGATGTCCTGCGGCGTCAGGGCGCGCTCCACCACGATGCGCTCCTCGATATCCTCCATCCCGGCGCTGCGCTTCAGCTTGCCGAGGATGGTTTGCCGGTAGGCGGGCAGCATCTTCGACCAGTCGTGATGCGGGCGCAGATAAGGCGTGTGGACGAGGACGTAGAGCGCCTCGCCGCCTTCCGGCGCCACGGAAGGGTCGCTGGCGGAGGGCGCGGCGAGATAGGCGGTCGGGTCCGGCGCCGGCTCGCCCTTGCGGTAGATGCTGTCGAACTCTTCCTCCGCGTCGCGGGAGAAGACGAAGTCGTGGTGGGCGAGGTGTTCGTAGCGCTTCCGCAGCCCGAGATAGAGCACCACGCCGGAGCAGGCGGGCTCGTAGCCCTTGCGCGCGTATTTCCGGCCGGTCTCGCCGCCGACGAGTTCCCGGTAGGTACGGATGGCATCCATGTTGGAGATGACGGCATCGCAGGCGATGCGCTTGCCGCCCGCGACGACGCCCTTCACACTTTTTCCCCCTGGACCGTCCTGGATGTCGAAGCCGGTGACCTCCACGCCCGGGCGCAGGTCGGCGCCGAGGCCGGCCGCCAGCTTCGCCAGCCCTTCCGCCACGGCGCGCGTGCCGCCGACGGGATACCAGACGCCTTCGCTCGCCTGCATGTCGCCGATCGAGCAGAGCACCGCCGGGGCCTTGTAGGGGTTGGAGCCGACATACTGGCAGTAGTGGTCCAGCATCTGCGCCAGGCGCTCGTCCGGCACGTGGTGGCGGATGACCTTCGCCACGTTCTGTCCCATGCGCAGGCTCAGCACGTCCTTCATCGTGCCGGGCTGCATGTTGCTCTTCCAGTCGATCGTGTCGAAGAGATCCTCGACCGGCTTCCAGAAGAAGAACTTCTCCGACACGCCATGCAGGTGCCGGGCCAGCTTCTGGAACTTCTCGTAGCCTGGGCCGAGATTCCGGCCCGGCGCGAAATCCTCCATGGCACGGGCCATGGCGGGCACGTCCTCCCGCAGGTCGATGCGCGTGCCATCCTCGAAGAAGCAGCGCCATTGCGGGTCGAGGCGGATCAGCGGCAGTTCCGCCTGCTGGTCACGCCCGGCCTCGGCGAAGATCCGCCGCAGCACGCGCGGCACGGTCAGGATGGTCGGCCCCATGTCGAAGCGGAAGCGGCCGGTGCCGTCCGGCGCCTCCAGTTCCAGCACCGCCGCCTTGCCGCCGAGCCAGGGGTTCTTGTCGAAGAGCGTCACCTGATGCCCGCGCGCCTGCGCCACCGCCGCCGCGGCGAGGCCGCCCAGGCCGGAGCCGATCACCACCACCCGTGCCATCGTCCCTCCCTCCTCAGGCTTCCGCCGGCGTGGCGGCCATCGCGCCGTGCAGCCGCGTGTCCACGCCGTGCAGGCCCAGGTCGCGCAGGCAGAGATCGGCGCTGATGCGCGCCCCTTCGTAGATCACCGGCAGGCCGGAGCCCGGATGCGTGCCGCCGCCGACGAGGTATACACCCTGCACGTCATGGAAGCGGTTGCCGGGTCGGAAGGCCAGCATCTGCCGCAGGTCGTGCGCGAGGTTGAAGGTCGCGCCGAAGCCCACCGAGAACTCGTCCCGCCAGTCCATGGGCGTCACCATGCGTTCGTAGCGGATGCGGGGCCGCAGGTCGCCGATGCCGAGCTTCCGCACGCGGTCCAGCGCCAGTTCCCGGTAGTGGCCGGCCGCCTGGTTCCAGTCCAGGCCACGGGCATCGCCCTCCCGCAGGTTGGGCACGGGGACGAGGAGGTAGAGCGCGCTGTGGCCGGGCGGGGCCATGCCGTCCTCCGTGGCGCCGGCATGTTGCAGATAGACCGAAGGAGTCTGCGGCAGCGTGCCCTCGCCGACCTCGCGCAGGTTCCGCTCGTAATCCTCGGCCAGCAGGATGCTGTGGTGCGCGAGCTGCGGGAAGGTCCCCTCCACACCGAGATAGAGCATGAAGGTGGAGCAGGAATAGCGCGCCGTCGCGATCTTGCGGTCCGGCCAGCGGCGGCGGAGATGGTCGGGGATCAGGCGCGGCGCGGCATGGGCGAAATCCGCGTTCATCACCACCGCGTCTGCGTCGAAGCGGCGCCCACCGCTCTCCACGCCGCGCGCGCGGCGGCCCTCGAAGCGGATGTGGTCCACCGGGCTGTCGAGGCGGATCTCCGCGCCCAGGCGCTCCGCCACGCGCGCCATCGCCAGCGCCACCGCGCCGCAGCCGCCGCGCGGGTGGAAGACGCCGTGCTCGTATTCCAGGAAGCTCAGGATGGTGAAGAGGCTCGGGCAGCGATAGGGGCTCATCCCGAGATACTTGGTCTGGAAGGAGAAGGCGAGGCGCGTGCGCGGGTCTCGGAAAAAGCGCCGCATGTCGCCATCCACGGATTTCGCCGGGCGCAGATGCGGCAGGGCGCGCAACAGCTCCGGCGCCATCATGTCGCTGGCGCGGGTGAAGGCCCGTTCCAGCACCGGGCGGAAGCTCTTCAGCTTGGCGCGGTTGTCGGCCAGGAAGCGGCGCAGGTTGCCCGCGTCGCGCGGGTCGAGCTTCGCGATCTCCGCCTCCATCCGCGGCAGGTCGGAGGTCGCGTCCAGCGTGACGCCGCCATCGCCCTGTTCGAACAGCAGCCGGTATTGCGGATCGAGGCGCAGGAGCTCCACCTCGTCGCGCAGTTCGGCGCCGCAGTCGCGGAAGATCTCCTCCAGGATGCGCGGATAGAGGAAGAAGGTCGGCCCCAGGTCGAAGCGGTAGCCGCCCGGCGTCTCCAGGCGCCGGTTGCGCCCGCCGATCACGCCGTCCTTCTCCAGCACGGTGACGCGGACCCCCCGCGCGGCCAGGAGCATCGCGGCGGCGAGGCCGCCCGGCCCGGCGCCGATGACCACGGCCTGTGGACGGTCGGCCCGGATCGAGGGAGTGTAGAGGGGAGCGTTCATCGTGTGGCGCTGGATCCGGACGGGCGAGGGGAACGGGTGGTGAACCGTCCATGTTCGTGCGAACCGGCGGCCCGCAAGACCCGCATCGCCTTGGGACGGGCCATGCTCCGGTTTTCGTGACCCGGTCCGGCGCTCAGCCGGTGGGGAGGAGGTGCGGCGGCAGCTCGGCCTGCCCGGCCACCCAGGCGGCGAGGGCGGGGAAGTGTTCCGGCCCGGCGGCCGCGGCGGCCAGGGCGTCGCCCAGCACCGGGCCGAACTTGAAGCCATGGCCGGAGGTACCGCAGAGGGCGAGGCAATGCTCCCCCGGGCGGGCCAGGGTGATGCGTTCCTCCGGCGAGACCTCATAGTAGCAGGCCCGGGCGCCCAGCACCCGGTAGCCCGCGGCATCGCGCAGGCGCGGGCGGGCGAGGGCGAGGATTTCCTCCGCCTCGGCCGCGCTGGCCTCGCGCGGGTCCTCCGGATCGCCGCGCATCGAGAAGCGGTGGTCGCCGATCTTCAGCGGCGTGCCGGCCACCGGCGGCACGGCATAGAAGCCGCCGCTGGGCGAGAGGTCCAGTAGCATCGGCGCGGCCTCCCAGGCGGCACGGTGTGCGGCGGGCGGCTCCAGGAAGACCACGATCTGGCGCGAGGGCGTGGCGCGCGGAGCGAGTTCCGGCAGCAGGGCGGCGGTCCAGGGGCCGGCCGCCAGGACCAGGAGGTCGGCGCCCGCCACCGTGCCGTTCGCGAGCCGTACCTGCCCCCGGGCGGGGTCCACCGCCTCCACCCGCGCCCGGCGCAGCGTGACGCCGGAGGCCCCCAGGTACCGCGCCAGCCCGGCCACGATGCGCTCCGCCAGCAGCACCCCGCCGCTGGGCAGGAAGGCCGCCTCGGCGAGCCCGGCCGGGTCGAGCATGGGGAAGCGGGCGGTGAGGCCGGCGGGCGGGATTTCCTCCAGCCGGTGCCCCGCCGGGGCCAGGGCGGCGCGGCTGGCGGCCAGCCAGCTGTCCTGCGCATCCGCCAGCATCAGCGTGCCAGTGGGGATGTAGGGCGCCTCCCCGATGGCGGCGAAGAGGCGGTCCCAGGCCCGGTGGGCGCGGTCCACCATGCGCATGTAGACGGCCTCCGCCCCATAGGCGTGGCGGATCAGCCGGTGATGGTCCACCGAGGAGCCGCGCGGGTTGGGGCAGCCATCCTGCTCCAGCAGTTCCACCGCCCAGCCCGCCCGGTGCAGTGTCCAGGCGGAGCAGAGCCCCATGATGCCGCCGCCGACCACCAGCGCCTTTCCGATCCCTGCCATGCCACGCTGCTCCCCCTGCCGGTGACGCCGTCCCGCCCGGTGCGAATCAGCGCCGGGCGCGGAAGGCTGGACCAGGACGGCGGCGTGCGGAAGCCGTGGGGTGCGTGCCCTCAGGGATGCAGCAGGCCGCGGAGCAGGAAGGCCACGGCACCCACCGTCAGCACGCCGCAGAGCCAGAGCAGCACGAACCAGCCGAGGCGCCGCCAGCGCCCGCCGGGCGGCGTTCCCCCGGGGCCGCGCCCGTCAGTGATAACCGGCACCGGCCCGGACCTTGCCACGGAACAGCCAGTACACATAGCCCGTGTAGCCCAGCACGATCGGCAGCATGACCAGGGCCCCGACCAGCAGGAAGATCTGCGAGGAGGCCGGCGCCGCCGCCTGCCAGATGGTGACCGAGGGCGGCACGATATGCGGGTACATGCTGATGCCGAAGCCGATATAGGTGACCAGGAAGATCACCAGCGCCAGCACGAAGGGCTTCGCATCCGCCCAGAGCCCATGCTGGTCCGCATCCCGCACCGCGCGGAAATACAGCCAGGCCAGGACCAGCACGATCACCGGCACCGGGGCGGCGAGGATGATGTTCGGGAAGCTCAGCCAGCGCGCCGCGAAGGCGGGTTGCAGGAAGGGCATGGTGACCGACACCACGAGGATGAAGAACAGCACCACCGCCATCATGCTGCCCGCCTGGTGCCGGGCGCGGTCATGCAGCGCGCCCTCCGTCTTCCACAGCAGCCAGCAGGCGCCGAGCGCGCCGTAGCCGGTGACGAGCGCCAGGCCGGTGAGCACGGAGAAGGGCGTCAGCCAGTCCCACCAGCCGCCGGCATAGGCGTTGTTCTCGACATGGATGCCCTGCACGAAGGCGCCGAGGGCGATGCCCTGGCAGAAGGTGGCGACGTAGGAGCCCCAGCAGAAGGCGCGGTCCCACCATCTCTGCTGCGTCTCGTTGGCGGCGCGGAAGCGCATCTCGAAGGAGACGCCGCGGAAGACCAGGGCCAGCAGCATCAGGATGACCGGCAGGTAGAGCGCCGGCAGGATGATGGAGAAGGCGAGCGGGAAGGCCGGCATCAGCCCGACACCGCCCAGCACCAGCCAGGTCTCGTTGCCGTCCCAGACCGGGGCGATGCTGTTCACCGCCACGTCCCGGTCCTCCTTGCGCGGCATGACCGGGAAGAGGATGCCGACGCCGAGGTCGAAGCCGTCGAGGCAGACATAGACGAAGACCGCGACGGCGATGAGGAAGGCCCAGATGAAGGCCAGGACATGGGGGTCGAGCATCTCGCCTCACTCCGCCGGCTGGATCTGGGGACGCGGATCGGCACCGTGCTGGGCCGAGGGGGCGGGGGTGGTACCCGCCGAGCGGATCGGCTTGTCGGTGGGCGGCCCTTCCTCCTGCGCCTGCGGCGTCTGCGAGAAGAGGCGGAAGAGGAACCAGATCCCGGCGCCGAAGACGACGAAATAGACGATGGCGAAGGCCACGAGCGATGTGGCCACGGCCGGCGCCCCGACCGGCGCGACGCTGTGGGCCGTCGTCAGGTGGCCATAGACGGTGAAGGGCTGCCGCCCGGCCTCCGTCACGATCCAGCCCGCCGTCACGGCGAGCAGCCCGGCGGGGCCCATGGCGATGGCAGCGCGCAGCAGCCAGGGCGTGTCGTAGAGCCGCCCGCGCAGGCGCAGCACGAGGCTGCTGAGCCCCAGCGCGATCATCAGCAGGCCGAGCGCCACCATGACGCGGAAGGCGAAGAAGACCAGCGGGATGTTGGTCGGCCAGTGGTCGCGCGGCAGGTCCTTCAGCCCGCGCACCTCGCCGGTCCAGCTATGGGTGAGGTAGAGGCTGGCGAGGTTCGGGATGCCGATCTGCAACCGCGTCCGCTCCTCCTCCGCCGAGGGAATGCCGAAGAGGATGGCGGGGGCGCCGCGCTCCGTCTCGAAATGCCCCTCCATGGCGGCGAGCTTGGCGGGCTGGTGGTGGAAGGTGTTGCCACCATGCAGGTCGCCCAGCACCGCCTGGATGGGCGCCACGATGGTGAGCATCCACATCGCCATGGAGAACATCACCCGGGCACGCGGATTGGCCTCCCGCGTGCCGAGCGTGTCGTTGCGCCGCTCCCGCAGCACATGGAAGGCGCCGACCGCGCCGACGATCAGCGCGGTGGTGAGATAGGCGCCCGTGACGGTGTGCAGGAAGCGGTAGGGGAAGGAAGGGTTGAAGATGATCGCCCACCAGTCCTCCGGATGGAAGCTGCCATCGGGCGCGAGGCTGAAGCCCTGCGGCGTCTGCATCCAGGAATTGGCGGAGAGGATCCAGAAGGCGGAGAAGCAGGTGCCGAGCGCCACGAGGCAGGTGGCGGTGAAGTGCAGCCCCTTGCCCACGCGCTCCAGCCCGAAGAGCATCACGCCGAGGAAGCCGGCCTCCAGGAAGAAGGCGGTCAGCACCTCATAGCCCAGCAGCGGCCCGAGGATCGGCCCCGCCAGGCGCGACAGCTCCGACCAGTTGGTGCCGAACTGGTAGGACATGACGATGCCCGAGACCACGCCCATGGCGAAGGCGACGGCGAAGATCTTCAGCCAGTAGCGGAAGGTGTCGAGATAGACGGCATTCCCCGTCCAGAGCCAGCGTGCCTCCAGCACCGCGAGGTAGGAGGCGAGGCCGATGGTGAAGGCGGGAAAGAGGAAGTGCCAGACCACGACGAAGGCGAACTGGAAGCGGGCGAGGTCCAGCGCGCTGGGCAGCAGGGACTCGATCATGGGCGGGGGCTCCACGGATTCGGGCATCGCGCGCCGGCAGTTGAGCGCGGTGGGCGGTGCGGGATGGGTCACAAACGCGAGGGCTGGCGCATCAGCCCTCTTTTCCGGGAATGGCTCCCCCGGCTTCCCCAGGGCCGGGCGCGATGGAGACCGCCCTGTCCTTCGCATCGGGCCGGCGGATGGCGAGCGCGTCGCGCAGCCTGTCATGCTCCGCCCCCGACTCCCTGAAAGAGGGCATCATGGAGAGAGAGATGGCCCAGAACATCTATGACGACCCGGAATTCTTCCGTGGCTACAGTCGCCTGGACCGTTCCGTCCACGGGCTGGACGGCGCGCCCGAACGGCCCGCCATCCAGGCGATGCTGCCGGATCTGCGCGGGCGGCGCGTCGTCGATCTCGGCTGCGGCTTCGGCTGGTTCGCCCGCTGGGCGGCGGAACAGGGAGCGGCGCAGCCCGCCCTGGCGGAGGAGATGGACCGGCCGATGATGGCCCTCCTCGCCGCGCAGCGGTGAGGGGGAAGCGGCCCCCCTCGCGTCAGCCCATCCAGCCCGCCGGTCCCCAGAGCAGGGCGGTCAGCACGAGGCCGGTCACGGAAACGATGGTCTGCAGCACCGACCAGGCCCAGACGGTCTGGCCGAGGCGCAGGCCGAAGAATTCCCGGATCATCCAGAAGCCCGCATCGTTGACGTGGCAGAAGAAGACCGAGCCCGAGCCGATCGCCAGCACCAGCAGGGAGGTCTGCGCCGGGGTCAGGCCGAAGCCGCCGACCAGCGGGGCCATCAGTCCGGCCACCGCCGTGGTCGCCACCGTGGCGGAGCCGGTTGCCTGGCGCAGGCAGACGGCGATCAGCCAGGCCAGCAGCACCAGCGGCATGCCGGTGTCCTGCGCGATCTTGCCGAGCGTGCCGGTGATGCCGGCCTCCACCAGCACCTGCTTGAAGCCGCCACCCGCGCCGATGGTCAGCAGCAGGATGGCGATGGGCGGCAGGGCGGCGCTCATCACCTTGCCCACCTCTGTGCGCGTGGTGCCGCGCGCCCAGCCCAGGGCGATGGCGGCGAAAACCACGCTGGTCGCCAGGGCCACGATCGGGGCGCCGACGGCCTCCAGCAGGGTCCGCGCCGCGCCGGGCGCCAGTGCCACCTGCGCCACGGTGCGACAAAGCATCAGAGCGACCGGTAGCAGCAGCACCACCAGCGACAGGGTGAAGGAGGGGCGGGAGCCCGGCGTGACCCAGCTCTCGCCATGCTGCTCCTCCTTCCGTTGCGTCGCGGCCTGCCCGGCCTCCCGCATCGAGGGGATGCGCACGATCACATGGCTGTAGAGCGGCCCGGCCAGGGCCACCGCCGGCAGCGCGACCAGCAGGCCGAAGCCCAGGGTCAGGCCGAGATCCGCATGGAGCTGCGCGATGCCGATCAGCGGCCCGGGATGAGGTGGCACTAGCGCGTGCAATGTCGTCATGCCGGCCAAAGCGGGGATGGCGACCTGCATCACCGGCAGCTTCGTCTTCTGCGCCATGGCGAAGATGATCGGGATCATGATCACCAGCCCGACCTCGAAGAAGAGCGGCAGGCCGATCAGCATGGCGACCAGGGCCAGCAGCCAGGGCAGGCTGCGCGCCGTGGCGTGCCGCAGCACGCCGTCCACGATGCGGTCGGCCGCGCCACCGGCGGTGAGCAGCCCGCCCAACATGGCCCCGAGCGCGATCACCACGCCGATATCGCCCAGCACGCCGCCCGCGCCGTGTTCGAAGGCGGGGGTGAGCCTCTCGATCGGCAGGCCGGTGATCGCGGCGAAGACGCCGGCGCCGAGCATGATGGCGAGGAAGGCAGCGATCCGGCCCCAGGCGATCAGCAGCACGATCGCGCCCAGCGCGACGGCGACGGCGATGAGAAGAAGCGTGTCGCCGCTGTTCCAGGCCGTTGTCATGGGCATCTCTCCACCAGTCCGGGTGGAAGCTCCCGCAGCCTGGAATCCGTGTCAAAGCAGGGCAGCCATGTGACCGCCCGCGAGACGATCCAGGGGCCGGGGCAGGGGGTGGTGCCCCGCCCCGGCGCGCGGCCCCTACTCCGCGGCGGGACGGTAGATCTGGCTGCCGCCGTCGCGGAAGCGTTCCGCCATCTCGGCCATGCCTTCCTCGGCGGCGGCGCGGATGGCCTCGTCGCGGATGTCCTGGCTGATCTTCATGGAGCAGAACTTGGGCCCGCACATGGAGCAGAAATGCGTGACCTTGTGCGCCTCCTTGGGCAGGGTCTCGTCGTGATAGGCGCGCGCCGTTTCCGGATCGAGGCCGAGGTTGAACTGGTCCTCCCAGCGGAACTCGAAGCGCGCGCGGCTCAGCGCGTCGTCCCAGGCCCGCGCCGTGGGGTGGCCCTTGGCGAGGTCGGCGGCATGGGCGGCGATCTTGTAGGCGATCACGCCGGCCTTCACGTCGTCGCGGTCCGGCAGGCCCAGATGCTCCTTCGGCGTGACGTAGCAGAGCATCGCCGTGCCGAACCAGCCGATCATCGCCGCGCCGATGGCGGAGGTGATGTGGTCGTAGCCCGGCGCCACATCGGTCGTGAGCGGGCCGAGAGTGTAGAAGGGCGCCTCGCCGCAGACCGCGAGCTGCTTGTCCATGTTGGCCTTGATCTTGTGCATCGGCACATGGCCGGGGCCCTCGATCATCACCTGGCAGTCGTGCTTCCACGCCACCTGGGTCAGCTCGCCCAGCGTTTCCAGCTCGGCGAACTGCGCCGCGTCGTTGGCATCGGCGATAGAGCCCGGGCGCAGCCCGTCGCCCAGCGAGAAGGCGACGTCATAGGCCCGCATGATCTCGCAGATCTCCTCGAAGCGGGTGTAGAGGAAGCTCTCCTTGTGATGCGCTAGGCACCACTTCGCCATGATCGAACCGCCGCGCGAAACGATGCCGGTGACACGCCGCGCGGTGAGCGGCACATGGGCGAGGCGCACGCCCGCATGGATGGTGAAATAGTCCACGCCCTGTTCCGCCTGCTCGATCAGCGTGTCGCGGAACACCTCCCAGGAAAGGTCCTCGGCCACGCCGCCGACCTTCTCCAGCGCCTGGTACAGCGGCACGGTGCCGACGGGCACGGGGGAGTTGCGCAGGATCCATTCGCGCGTGTCGTGGATGTTGCGGCCGGTGGAGAGGTCCATGATCGTGTCGGCGCCCCAGCGGATCGCCCAGACCATCTTGTCCACCTCCTCCGCCACCGAGGAGCTGATCGCCGAGTTGCCGATATTGGCGTTGATCTTCACCAGGAAGTTCCGGCCGATCGCCATCGGCTCGGATTCCGGATGGTTCACGTTGTTCGGGATGATGGCGCGGCCACGGGCGATCTCGTCGCGCACGAATTCCGCGGTCACCACGTCCGGGATGCTGGCGCCGAAATCCTCGCCGTCGCGGATGATCTGCCGCAGCATCTCGCGCCGCATGTTCTCGCGGATCGCGACGAACTCCATCTCCGGCGTGACGATGCCGCGGCGGGCATAGGCCATCTGCGTCACCGCCGCACCGGCCCTGGCCCGCAGCGGGCGGATGCGGCCCGGAAACTGCGGCACCCGGTGGCTGTCGGAGACATTGCCATTGTCCTCCGGCCGGATGGCGCGGCCCTCGGTCTCCTCCACATCGCCCCGGGCGCGGACCCAGGCGTCGCGGATGCGGGGGAGGCCGCCCGCGATGTCCACCTTCGCCTCGGGGTCGGTATAGGGGCCGGAGGCGTCGTAGAGCGTGACCGGAGGTTCGTTGGCGGAGGGGTGCACCGCGATCTCGCGGAAGGGCACGCGGAAGCCGCGCGCGGGGCATTCCACATAGACGCGGCGCGAACCCGGGATGGGGCCGGTCACGACCTCACCGATCGGGGCGGGGGATTTCGGGGGGAGGCTGTCTGGCATGGTCGGATCTCCTGAACCTGCGTGTGGTCGGAGACCCGGGTTCAAGAATCTGACGTCGGGTGGGGCGCCTACGGATGATTCCCGGCCGTGGCGGCCCGTTCCTGTCCCTTCGCCGGCATGACCCGGATCAGGTTCGAAGGGTCAGCGCGGCGGGCGGAAGCCCCAGCGCTATCTCAGCCCCTGAACCGGGACCCCCCTTGGAACATGCGCGCATCAGGGCCACGCGGCGCGATGGCTGTCAACGGGCGAGGCCGGTCTCGCGGCTTCGTGTGCCTTACCGCGACAGCGCCGTGTGGGGCGCGCTCAGGCGGCGACGGCGAGGACGGCCGGGCCGCGCTCCGCGTCGCCCTGCTCGACCTGGAGGTCCAGCACGCCGACGAGGCGGGCGAGGTCGCCGCGCACGAGGTTCACCATCTCCGCCGGCATGGCCTTCATGCCGAAGGAGAGGCGCAGCGTGCCGCCCTCGCGATGCGAGGCGAAATGGTCGGGCACGAGGTCGCGCTTGGCGAAGGGCTGCATGGCGCGTGGCAGCAGGCCGGGAGAGGGTTCGGCGAGCAGGCTGAAGCGGGCGGCGACGGCAAGGGAAAGGAACTCGGACATGGCTCTGAGGGCCTCCGGAAAAGCACGGCGAAGAGGGGTGACGGATCAGTGTCCCGGCCGCTCTTCGCCCGCCTCGGAGGGGAAAACCCTCGGGCGGCGCTCAGGCGACCGGGCGGATAATTCGCCGCGTGGAGGTCCAGACCGTCATGCCGGGAAGCCTAGGCCGGCCTCCGGGCCGCTGTACAGGCGGTGCGCGCAAATCCGGCGCGGAGCTGGCCTGCGCCGGGAGCATGGCCAGCTTCAGGCACTCGCGCCCGCCGCATGCATCTGGTCCTCCTCCTGGACCGTCTTGCGCCAGGGGGAGGGGATGACGATGCCCAGCTCCTCGAACCTCGCCTGGATGCGCCGGTTCAGTTCCCGCGCCACCGGGGCGCGTTGCGAGGGCTCGGTCTTCAGCCGGGCGCGCAGCACCACGCCGGTCTCCAGCAGCCGCTCCACGCCCATGACGTCCATGTCGTCGCGGATCGCCGTGCTCCAGCGCGCCTCGCCCCGCATCTCCTTCGCGATCTGGCGCAGCACCTCGGCCACGCGGTCCGTGTCCTCGCCGTAGGAGAGCGAGAATTCCAGCATGGCGAAGGCGAAGTCGCGGGTCATGTTGGTGACGGAGGTGACGGAGGAGAAGGGGATGATGTGCACCGATCCGTCCACCGCGCGCAGGCGGATGGAGCGGATCGAGAGCCGCTCCACCACCCCGGTCTGCGGCGGCGTGCCGAGGGTGACGCTGTCGCCCACCGCCACCGCATCCTCCAGCAGCAGGAAGAGGCCGGTCACCACGTCCTTCACCAGCGTCTGCGAGCCGAAGCCGATGGCGACGCCGACGACCGAGGCGCCGGCGATCAGCGGCGCCACGTTGACGCCGATCTCGCTCAGCACGTTCAGCACCAGGAAGATCAGGATCACGATCATCAGCGCCGTGCGCATCATCGGCAGCAGGGTGCGCACGCGGGCGGAGCGGGCCGCCTGGCCTTCGCGGGAGGCCCGGGTGAGCTGGCGCGCGATGGCGCTGTTCGCCACCTCCCAGACCAGGATGGCCACCGCCGTGCTGACGCCGATGGAGCCGAGCGCGGACAGGATGCGCGAGCCCAGCCGCCCCTGGGTGAACCAGGCGAAGGCGCTGATGCCCCAGGCCTCCATCAGCAGCAGCAGGGCCGCCACGGTCAGCACCGTGCTCACCAGCCGCCGCAGCAGGGGCGCGTAGCGGTTGGCGCGCAGCTCCAGCCCGGGATAGCGGGCGGCGAAGCCGGCCGGCAGCGCCATGGTGCGGTCGAGAAGCTGGCGCAGGCCGACATCGAGCCCCTTCGCCGCGCCGAGGATCAGCAGCGTCGCCCCGGTGCCGCGCAGCAGGCGCGAGAAGCCGTCCGGCACATCCAGCGCCCAGACGCCCCACAGGGCGATGAGCCAGAGGATCACCACGATGTGCCAGATCTCGGCCAGCCGGTCGCGCAGCGTGCGCAGCGCGGCGCGGGAGCCGGTGGGCTCCTCGCCGGGCGCCAGCTCCGGGGCGCGCAGCAGCCCGGCCACGACGTGGCGCTTCTGCACCACAACGACAATCAGCATCAACGAGACCAGCAGCATGATCAGCCGGATGATGCCGTCATGCACCGCCCAGGGAACGCCGAACTGCAGGCTGGCCTCGGCCAGGGCATAGCCGAAGACCGAGAGCCCCACGATGCGCCGCAGCCAGCGGGTGAAATAGGCCGCCGTCTCGTCCGGCATGCGGATCAGCCGCAGATGCGCCGAGGCGGGCGAGAGCAGCATGCGGGAGGCCATCATGACGGCCCGGCACAGCACATAGGCGTTGTTGACGGTGAGCAGCACCAGCTCCGTGGTGGGCAGGGGATGCACCGCATCCACCATCGGATAGGCGACCAGCGCGAAGCCCAGAACCGGCAGCAGGTCCAGCATCAGGCGCCCGGCCACGATGGGCACGCGGCGCAGCCAGTTCCAGCGGTCGCCCGGCGCCGGGGCCATGGCGTCCAGCCTCCGGCGTGGCACGCGCAGCAGGTGATAGACCACGATCTCCGCCAGCACGCCGAGGCCGAAGGTCAGCAGCATCTTCCAGGCGGCATCGGTGATGCGCACCCGCGCCACCGGGTCGCGCGCCACGCCGGAAGCCCAGGAGGCCACGGCCGGCAGGTCGGCGAGCACCCGGGCCCCTGCCACGACCTGCCCCAGCATGTGGCGCAGGCGCTCGGCCGCGCCGCTGGCGATCTGGCCGACCAGGTTGTTCGGCACCACCACGGAGCTGGCCGAGGAACTGGCAGGAGAACTGGCCGGGACCTCCGCGGCAGGGGCGGCCTCGGCCGGCGCGGGCACGGCCGTTCCTTCCGCGGGCGGGGCGGCGGAGGCGGGGGCGGCGCAACCTGGCCGGACGCCTCGGCTGGGGCGGGTGCGCCACCCTCGCGCCTGGCCCGCTCGGCGGCGCCCAGCGTTTCCAGGCTGCGGATCAGCTCGTTGCGGCGGGTTTCGTCGCGCAGCACACCGAGCATGCGCTCGGCCTCGCCTGGGGGCAGGCTGGCGGCGCGGCCCGGGCCGGCGGTCTGGCCGCTGCCATGGGCGGGTGCCGGGGCGGGTGCCGGGGCGGGGCGCGGTGCCGGGGGAGCCTCGGCGGGCCGGGCCTGAGAAGGAGCCGGGGCGGGTGCCGGGGCGGGGGGCACCGGCTGGGCCGGCGGCAGGGGCTCGGCCGGCACCATCTGGGCCAGTGCCTGCGATCCGGTCAGGGGCAGGGTCAGCGACAGGCTGGCCAGGAGCAGCAGGGCCAGAAGTCTGGCAAGGGGGCGGCGGGGCATGGTGGCGCCTTGGACCGCGCCGCGCCGCGCCGGTCAATCGGGTCTCGACCAATCGGGGTCTCGGCCGGATGCCGCCGGGGACACCCGCGCCGACTCTATGCGCATGGGGTCAGGGGGCGTTGCGCTCCGGCCGTTCCGGCACAACTCTGATCGCATGATCACGCTCCTCACCATCCTGACGGCGATCGCCATGCTGGCCACGCTCGGTGTCCTCTTCGCCGGCATGATCGGCATGGTGGGCGGGGGTGGGAATGGGGAACGGTCCAACCGGCTGATGCGCTGGCGCGTGGCGCTCCAGGCCCTGGCGCTGGGGCTCTTCGCCCTGCTCCTCCTGCTGACGCGCCACTAGGGGCGCGGGACCCCGGCGGGCCACCCCTGGCAGGCCACCGGGGCGGGCGCGGCGCCTTGCCAGCCTGTAACCCCCCGCCCTATGGTCCGCGGCACCTGGCCCGCCGATGCGCGGGCCGATCCTCCGGCGGGCACTGGCCCCGTCATCGTCTTCGGGAAACGGCTGGACACACGATGAAGCTGCTTGTGCCCGTGAAGCGGGTGGTGGACTACAACGTCAAGGTGCGGGTGAAGTCGGACGGGACGGGCGTCGAGACGGCGAACGTCAAGATGTCGATGAACCCGTTCGACGAGATCGCGGTCGAGGAGGCGGTGCGGCTGAAGGAACGGGGCATCGCGACGGAGATCGTGGCGATCTCGGTCGGCCCCGCCCAGGCGCAGGAGCAGATCCGCACGGCGCTGGCCATGGGGGCCGATCGCGGCATCCTGGTGGAGCAGGAGGGCGTGGTCGAGCCGCTGGCGGTGGCCAAGATCCTCAAGGCACTGGCGGAGCGCGAGCAGCCGGGGCTGATCGTGATGGGCAAGCAGGCCATCGACGACGACATGAACGCCACCGGGCAGATGCTGGCGGCGCTGCTGGGCTGGGGCCAGGGCACCTTCGCCTCGAAGGTCGAGGTCGCGGACGGCGTGGCCAGGGTGACGCGCGAGATCGATGGCGGGCTGGAGACGGTGTCGCTGAAGCTGCCGGCGGTGGTGACGACCGACCTGCGGCTGAACGAGCCGCGCTATGCCTCGCTGCCCAACATCATGAAGGCGCGCAAGAAGCCGATCGAGACGGTCAAGCCCGCCGATCTGGGCGTGGATGCGAGCCCGCGGCTGAGCGTGCTGAAGGTGGAGGAGCCGCCGAAGCGCAAGGCGGGGGTGAAGGTGGGCTCCGTGGCCGAACTGGTCGACAAGCTGCGCAACGAAGCAAAAGTCATTTGAGCGGGGGTGATCTGAGATGAGCGTCCTGGTTCTGGCCGATCACGACGGCACCCATGTCAACCAGCCGACCCGCTCCGCCATCGCCGCGGCCCAGAAGTTGGCCAAGGGGGGGAACGGCGAGGTGCACCTGCTGGTCTCCGGCCCCGCCGCCGTGGCGCAGGCCGCCGCTTCCATCCCGGGCATCGCCAGGGTGCTGCATGCCGAGGGCGACGGGCACATGCTGGCCGAGCCGCTGGCGGCGCTGCTGGTGGCGCTGGCGCCCGGCTATTCGCACCTGCTGGCGCCCGCGACGGCGGTGGGCAAGAACGTGATGCCGCGCGCCGCCGCGCTGCTGGACGTGCAGCCGGTGAGCGACATCTCCGGCGTGGTGGATGCCGACACCTTCGTGAGGCCGATCTATGCGGGCAATGCGCTGGCGACCGTGAAGTCGGCGGATGCGAAGAAGGTGCTGACGGTGCGCGCCGCCTCCTTCGACCCGGTGCCGGCCGAGGGCGGCTCGGCCCCGGTGGAGAGCGCGGCGGCGGTGGCCGATCCGGGCGTGTCCTCCTTCCTGGGGGCCGAGATCGCGAAGTCCGAGCGTCCGGAGCTGACGGCGGCGCGGGTGGTGATCTCGGGCGGCCGGGCCATGGGGTCGGCGGAGAACTTCGCGATCCTGGACAAGCTGGCCGACCGGCTGGGGGCCGCGGTCGGCGCCTCCCGCGCGGCGGTGGATGCGGGCTATGCCCCCAACGACCACCAGGTGGGCCAGACCGGCAAGATCGTGGCGCCGGAACTCTACATGGCCTTCGGCATCTCCGGTGCGATCCAGCATCTCGCCGGCATGAAGGACAGCAAGGTGATCGTGGCCGTCAACAAGGACGAGGAGGCGCCGATCTTCCAGGTCGCCGACTACGGCCTCGTCGGCGACCTCTTCACCGTCGTCCCCGAACTCACCGCCGCCCTCGACAAGGCCTGAGTGGGGGACCACGACTGCGGAACCCGGGGCGGGGATCGTCCCCCGCGCCCCGGGTTCGGCCACGACACCATCTGAGGGAGAATGAGGCTGTGGAGATCGCTTCCGTCGGCGTGATCGGTGCCGGGCAGATGGGCAACGGCATCGCGCAGGTCTGCGCCGTGTCCGGCCTCTCCGTGACCCTGGTGGATGTCAGCGAGGCGGCGCTGGAGAAGGCGCGCGCCACCATGGCGAAGAACCTGGACCGGCAGGTCGCCAAGGGCACGATCCAGGCCGCCGACAAGGAGGCGGCGCTGGGCCGCATCGCCGCAGGCACCGACATAGCGGCGCTGGGCGGCTGCGACATCGTGATCGAGGCTGCGACCGAGCGCGAGGAGCTGAAGCGGAAGATCTTCGAGGGCCTCTGCCCGAAGCTGAAGCCGGAGGCGATCCTCGCCAGCAACACCAGCAGCATCTCCATCACCCGGCTCGCCACCGCGACGGACCGGCCGGGGCGCTTCATCGGCATGCACTTCTTCAACCCGGTGCCGGTGATGAAGCTGGTGGAGGTGATCCGCGGCATCGCCACGGAGGAGGCCACCGCGCAGGCGGTGGAGGCCTTGGCGAAGCGCCTCGGAAAGACCACCGCCATGGCGGAGGATTATCCGGGCTTCATCGTCAACCGCATCCTGATGCCGATGATCAACGAGGCCATCACCGCGCTGCAGGAAGGGGTGGGCGACGTGGTCTCCATCGACACGGCCATGAAGCTCGGCACCAACCAGCCGATGGGGCCGCTGGAACTGGCCGATTTCATCGGTCTGGACACCTGCCTCTCGATCATGCGGGTGCTGCATGAGGGGCTGGGCGACAGCAAGTACCGGCCCGCGCCCCTGCTGGTGAAGTATGTCGATGCCGGCTGGCTGGGCCGGAAGACGGGCAAGGGCTTCTACGACCATTCGGGCGAAGCGCCGAAGCCTTCGCGGTGAGGCGCCCCGCGCCGCCTGTCAGGCGAAGCTGACCTTCGCGTTCTCGCCATCCTGGGGCGGCCTGCCCGTGGCCATGGCCTTCACATAGCCGAAGGCGTGCAGCATCTTCGAGGACGGCGCGTCCCAGTATTCGGCGCCCGCCACCTCCACCGCGATCAGCACCAGCGAGGGGTCCTCCGGCCCTTCCGGGAACCAGGCGCGCATCCCCTCGCTCCAGAGCGCCTTCTGCTTCGCGGGGTCGGTGAGGCTCCTCGCCTCCCCGGACAGGCTGGCATAGTCCTGCTTGTCCGGCGCGGCATAGGCGAGCAGCACCCGCGCATCCGCGGCGATCTCCCGCACCACGGGGGAATCCTTGCGGGCGAAGAACCACAGGGTGGTGTCGAAGCTCTCCTGCTGCGCCCACATCGGCCGCCCCCGGAAATGGCCCTGGGCATCCAGCGTCACCATGGTCGCCACCTTGATGGACCGGATCATCTCCCAGACCTTGTTCCGGGCATCCTGGTCACTGCGTGTCTCGGCCATGCGCGCTCTCCTTGGAAAACCGGATATGCGCGCTAACGCCAGCCCCGGGGCGCGGGTTCCCCCTCCGCTACGGGGTCGCGGTCACCAGGGCGAGGCGCACCCGCCGCCCGCGCGTGTAGTTATAGCCCTCCACGCTTCCGACCTCCTGTGCCCGCAGCCCGGCCGCGGCCATGGTGGCCTGGAAGGCCAGGGCTTCGCGCGATTCCACCGCCACGACCCGCGTTTCCCCCGCATTCCGCCCGGCCGCCAGGAAGGCCACCGCCGCCTGCCCGTTCTCCAGCAGCGCGACATGCGTGCCGAGCGAGAAGATGGCGGAGGGCTCGTGGAAGCCGAGCAGCCCCACGCGCTCCGGCGGCAGGCCGCCGGGGATGCCGCGCCCCGCCTCGGCCACCGCCCGGGCCAGATGCGGCGCCACCCAGGGGGCCTCCAGCCGGGGCAGGGTGGCCTGCATCACCACCCATTGCAGCGGGATCGACCAGAGCACGGCGGCCATGGCGGCGCGCGGCCAGCCTTGGGCCCAACCCTGGTTCCATCCCTGGGGCCGGGCCACGCCATCCGGTCGTGAGGCCGGCCGTTCGGGGCGCGGCGGCTGACCGTTCCCGCGCCCGGGCACCGGGGCGCCGGTGAAGGAGGGGGTGCCGGCGAAGGAGCCGGCGGCGGTCGCGAGGCTGGTGGCATTTCCGGCGGGCGCATGGTCCTCCGCGCCGGCCGTCCCGCCCCGTGCCCCTCCACGGGCATGGTGCAGCACGCGCCAGACCAGCACCGCCGCCGCCGGGATGGCGAGCAGGGCGAAGGGGTCCACGCGCCGGTCGGAAAGCCAGAACACCACCGAGGGCGCCACCGCCAGCCCGGCGGCCACCACCACCAGGGCGACCCAGCCCAGCCCGGCCAGCCAGCGCGGCGCAGGGCGGCGCAGGGGGTCCATCGCCCAGGCCCCGGCCAGCAGCATCAGCGCCGGAAAGGCCGGCAGGACGTAGTGCGGCAGCTTGGTCGAGACAGCCTCGAAGACGATCCAGGTCGGCGCTGCCCAGGCGAGCAGGAAGCGCGTGCCCGGTTGCAGCCGCGCGGCCCAGGCCCCCGCCAGGGCGCGCAGCACCAGGAAGGCGCCGGGGAAGGCGGTCAGGCCGAAGATCAGCAGATAGGTGCCGGGCGGCGCGCCATGCGCCTCCTCGCCCGAGCCGACCTTGGCCAGCATGTCGTTGCCCACGGCCTCGGAGAAGAAGCGGCCCTGGGTCGCCACGCCGATCGCCACCAGCCAGGGCAGGCAGAGCAGCAGCATCAGCGGCACGCCCCAGGCGGGGCGCAGCGCCCGCAGCCAGGGCGCACGGCGGTCGGCCACGGCCAGGGTGATGCCGGCCAGCAGCGGCACCATCGGCCCGATCGGCCCCTTGAGCAGGATGCCCGCCCCCAGCGCCAGCCAGAAGCCGGCGGCCTGCCGGGGCGTGAAGGTGCCGGGGGAGAGATAGGCCCGCCCCATCAGCCCCATCGAGGCCGCCACCGTGGCGAGCAGCGCCGCGTCGGTCTTGGCGATATGCACCTCGACGCAGAGCAGGATGCTGGAGGCCAGCAGCGCCGCGCCGAGGAAGGCCGCGCGCCGCCCGACCAGCGCCCGGCCGAACTGGAAGGTGGCCAGCACCGCCAGCCAGGCCCCCAGGGCGGAGGGGATGCGATAGGCCCAGATCTTCCCCTGGGCCGGGATGCCCACGGCCTCCAGCGCCGTGACCACGCCGGCCTGGGCCCAGTAGATGCCGACAGGCTTCTTGTTGCGCTCCTCGTCCTGTACGCGGATGCGCACCCAGTCGCCGCTTTCCACCATCTGGCGGGAGGCCTGGGCGAAGCGGCTTTCGTCCCGGTCGCCGGGCGGCAGGGTGAAGAAGCCGGGAAGCCAGAGGAGCAGGCAGAGGAGGCTCAGCAACAGCCGGGGCCTCCGCGTGTCCGGCAGCCTGTCGAGGAGATGCTGCACCAGTCGATCGATCCCTTGGGGCGGCGGGCTGCCGGAGGCCAGGGCCCGTCCAACGAGGCGAGGTTCTTCCGCGTTCCTGCCCGGGACCGTGCGCGGCGCCGGGACAGGGACGGGCGCGGGGAAAAACGTCCCGCGGCCCTGCCGCCTCTAGCATGCGCGGCACGGCGGGGACATACGGAGCGTGACATGCCTTCCAATCCGACCCGAAACACCGCAGCGACGCTGCTGACCGCCGTGCTGGAGCGCCACCGCCCGCTGGAGGAGGCGCTGGACGCGCTGCCACCGCTGGAGCCACGCGACCGGGCCGCCGCGCACCGCCTCGCCTCCCATGTGCTGCGCCGGCTGGGCACGATCGACGCGCTGCTGGAGCCCTGGCTGCGGCGGGAGCCGCCGGCCCCCGCCTGGCTGGCGCTGCGCATCGGCACGGCGGACCTGATCCTGCTCGGCACGCCGCCTCATGCCGCCGTCTCCGCCGCGGTGGGGCTGGCGCCGAAGCCGCTGGCGGGGCTGGTGAACGCGGTGCTGCGCCGCGTGGCCGAGGCCGGGCCGGCGGCGCTGGAAGGGCTGGATTCCGAGCGCCTGGACACGCCGGGCTGGCTCTGGACCTCCTGGCACGCCGCCTATGGTCCGGCGGTGCGTGCCATCGCCCGTGCGCATCGCGAGCCCGCGCCGCTGGATCTCAGCCTGATGCCCGGCGCCGCCCCGCCGGAGGGCGGCGAGCCGCTGCCCACCGGGACGCTGCGCTTTCCTGCCGGCACCCGCTTCTCGGACCTGCCCGGGGCGGGCGAGGCGCGATTCTGGGCGCAGGATGCCGCCGCCGCCCTGCCGGCGCGCCTGCTGGCGGCGCGGCCGGGCGAGCGCGTGGCCGATCTGGGGGCCGCGCCGGGGGGCAAGACGGCGCAGCTCGCCGCCGCCGGGGCGAGGGTCACGGCGGTGGAGAAGGACGCGAAGCGCGCCGGACGCCTGGGCGAGAACCTGCGCCGCCTGGGGCTGGAGGCCGAGCTGGCCGTCGCCGACGTGCTGGACTGGGCGCCGGCGGAGAAGTTCGATGCCATCCTGCTGGACGCGCCCTGCACCGCCACCGGCACCATGCGCCGGCATCCGGACGTGCCCTTCCTGAAGCGCGCCTCCGATGTCGCGCCGCTGGCCGACCTTCAGCGCCGGATGCTGGCGGCGGCGGCGCGGCAGTTGAAGCCCGGCGGACGGCTGGTCTTCGCCACCTGCTCGCTGCAGCCGGAGGAGGGCGAGGCGCATCTGGCTGCGGCCGCCGCACTGGGGCTGGAGCCTGATCCGGTGCGGCCGGAGGAGGTGCCCGGCCTCGCCGAGGCCGTCACGCGGGACGGCGCGCTGCGGACCCGGCCCGATCTGTGGGCGGAGCGCGGCGGGCTGGACGGGTTCTTCGCCGCCCGCTTCCGGGCGAGGGGCTGAGGCCGGAGCCGGGGTGGGGGCGGCCCGGTCAGCCCAAGGGGGCACCCAAAGTCTTGCGCAGGAAGTAGCGGGAATGGCCGGCCGGATAGTCCTCCAGCGTGCCGAAGACGGTGTAGCCGAGCTTCTCGTAGAAGCCGCGTGCCTGGAAGCTGAAGGTGTCGAGCCAGGCATAGCGGCAGCCGCGCCGCCCCGCCTCCTCCTCCGCCGCCCGCAGGATGCGCCGGCCGAAGCCCTGGCCGCGCGCTTCCTCCGGCAGGTGGAACATCTCCACGAAGAGCCAGTCCCGGGTGGTGCGGCCGATCAGTCCGCCCAGGGGCCGGCCCGTCCCCGGATCGCGCAGGATCACGCCCAGCAGGCGCATCTCCAGCGGCCCGGCCCGTTCCGTGTTGAAGGCGATCAGCCCTTGCAGGACGGTGTCGCGCTCGGCCTCGGCCGGCGAGTCGGTGACGGCGATCTCGGCATCCATGCGCCAGGGTGGCCGTCCCGGGGCCATGGGGCAAGGCTGGCCCCGCCTTCCGGCCATCCCGGGGGCGGAACCCCGGGAACTCCCTCCGGGAACGGCTTGTGGCATGCGGTGCCGATCCCGTACCTCTGCCAGCTGCGGAACAGCGGAACCATTCGCGCGATGACGGGCGAAGCTCAGGCAGGATCATGATTCGCTGGGCCATCCGGATCATGCTGTCGCTGGCGGGCCTGCTGCTCCTGGCGCTGGCCGGCGGCTGGTGGCTGCTGCCGCATCTCGATCTCGGCCCGGTGGCGGGCCGGATCGGCGGCGCGCTGCTGGGCCGGGAGCTGGCCTTCGCCGGGCTGAAGGTGGTGCCCGGCCACTGGACGAGCCTGGAGGTGCGGGGCCTGCGGCTGGCCGGGCCGCCCGGCCTGGACGGGGCGCCCATGCTGGAGATCGCCGACGCGAAGGGCGAGCTGGATCTCCTGTCGCTGTTCCAGGGGCCGCCCGTGCTGCGGCACCTGTCGGTGTCCGGCCTGCGGCTGCGGCTGGAGCGGGCACCGGATGGCACCGGCAACTGGCATTTCCATGGCACCCCAACCGGAGGAACCACGCCCGGACAGAAGCCCCATGGGACGGACCGGGTGCCGGACCAGGGTACGGAGGCCGCCCCCCGGCCGGGCCGGCGGCGAAGGAGGCGGAACCGGATTCCCTGCCGCCCGTCGATCCCTCCGGCCGGGCGGGCTTTCCGGCGCTGCTGGACCTCGTCCTGACCGATGGCGAAGTGGAGATCGCCACGTCGAGCGGCAACAGGCTGCATGTCCGGCTCGACCATGTGGCCCTCGGCGCGGAGGATCTGGACCAGCCGGTGCGCCTGAGTGCCGGGGGGGCCTATAATGGCCTGCCGCTGCGCCTGCAGGCCGATCTCGCCTCCTTCCTGGCGCTGCGCGATACCGGCACGCCCTGTCCGATCACGCTGCGCGTGAGTTCCGGGAACACCAGCCTGGGCTTCGGCGGCACCATGGCCGATCCGTTGAACCTGGACGGGGCGAAAGGGCAACTCGTGCTGGAGGCGGCGACACCCGATGTCCTCCTGACCGTCGCCGGCTCGCCCCCGCCGGAGGCGAAGGCCGGACAGGGCCCGCCGCTCCGCCTCGCGGGGCTGCTGGAACGGTCCGGCGACCACTGGCGGCTGAGCGATGCCAAGGGCGGCCTCGGCGGGGCGGCCATCACCGGGGGGCGGCTGCGGCTCGACGAAGGCGCCCGGGGCGAGCCGGACAGCCTGTCCCTCGACCTGCCCTTCGGCCGCCTGGACCTGAACCGGCTGCTCGGCGGCCCCTCCTCTGGCGCTTCGGGGAGACCGACCTGCCGCTGGCGGTGGACCCCTCGCCGGGCATGCTGGTCTCGGCCCGGCTCAGCGCGGACCAGCTCGACTATGGCGGGCTGCGCCTCACCGGGGCGCGGCTCGCCGCGAGGCTGGAGCCGGGGCGCATCGTCCTGGAGGACCTCTCGGGCGGCTATCTGGGCGGCACGATCAACGGCCAGGGGCAGGTGGAAGGCTCCGCGGACCCCGGCGGGCGGATCTCCGCCCGGCTGGCCGCCACCGGCCTGGATGTCCAGGCCCTGCGGCAGGAGCTCGGCATCGGCCGGATCGACCTCCAGGGCAGGGTGGACGGGCATTTCACGCTCAGCGCCAGCGGCGCGACGCTCAACGGCGCGGCGCGGGAGGCGCATGCCTCGGCCGTGGTGAGCATGGCGGGCGGCAGCATCGCGCGTGAGCTGATCGAACTCGCCTCGCAGGACCTGCGGGGGCTCTTCCGCACCGCCCGGGGGCAGAGCGCCCTGTCCTGCCTGCTGGGAGTGGTGGACCTGCGGAACGGCGTCGCCACGGTCGCGCCCTTCCGCCTGCGGGCCGAGCACGGGACCATCGCCGGCAATGGCCGCTTCGACCTCCGGCGCCGGCAGATGGATCTGACCGTGGGCAGCGCCCGATCGACCACCGGCACCCTGGCGCTGGACATTCCGGTGCGCGTCAGCGGCGCCTTCGCCGCCCCCACGATCCGCCCGGCCCGCTGGTCGCCCGAGGGGCGCGCCCTGCTGGCCGCCGGCAACGTGCTGGACCGCATCCCGCCGGAGCTCCGCGGCTTCGCCCGCCGCAACCCCTGCCTTTCGCCCGGCTGACGATACCCCGGCGAGGGGGGCTACTCGATCCGGGCGCCGGAGGCCCGCACCACCTCCGGCCAGCGCGTGGCCTCGGCGATCACCAGGGCGCGGAAGCGGTCCGGGTCCGTGCCGGTGATCTGGAAGGCCTGGGCCCGGAGCTGCCCCGACACCTCCGGATCGGCGAGGCCGGCGGCGATCTCCCCGGCCAGGCGGCGCAGGATCGGCTCCGGCGTGCCGGCGGGGGCGAGGATGCCCTGCCACGTCACCACCTCGAAGCCGGGGAAGCCGCTCTCGGCCAGGCTCGGCACCTCCGGCAGGTTGGGGTCGCGGCCGGCGGAGGTCACCGCCAGGGCGCGGATGCGTCCGGCCCGGATCTGCTCGATCGCGGCGGGCAGCGTCACCATCAGCGCGTCGATATGCCCGCCGGTGAGGTCGATGACCGCCGGGCCGCCGCCGCGATAGGGCACATGCGTCCAGCTCACGCCCGCCCGCTGTGCCAGCAGCGCGCCGGCGAGGTGGCCGAGGCTGCCATTCCCCTGGGAGGCCATGGAAAGATTCCCCCCGGCCTCCCGCGCCAGGGACAGGAAGGCGCCGATGTCCCGCGCCTCCAGCCCGTCCCGCACCACCAGCACCTGCGGCGCGCGCACGGCCTCGGCCACCGCCGCGAAGTCGCGCACCGGGTCGTAGCCGGAGCGGGGATAGAGCGCCGGGTTGATGGTCAGCACGTCGGAGCCGACCAGCAGCGTATGGCCGTCCGGCCGGGCATGGGCGACGTGCTCGAAGGCGATGTTGCTGCCGCCCCCGGCCATGTTCTCCGCCACCACGGGCTGGCCCAGCGTGGCGGTGAGGCGCTTGGCCAGGATGCGGCCGAGGATGTCCAGACTGCCGCCCGGGGCGACGGGAACGATCAGGCGGATGGGGCGGCCCGGCCAGCCCCCCGCGCCCCGGTCCGGCCCCTGGCCGGGGCCGTCGCCCTGGGCCAGGGCGGTGCGGCCGGAGAGGACCAGGGGCAGCAAGGCGGCGGAGGCGGAAAGCAGGTGGCGGCGCGCAGGGGAGGACATGGGGACCGAAAGGATGCCGGGATTTGGAAATCCTTTCTCCGGCTGTCCCTCCGTTCCGCAAGGGGAAAGGAAACTTTGCTGCAATGATCGTCAGGCGCGATGACTTTCTTCTCTTTCTGCGCCGCAGCACGGCATTGAGGTCCTGCCACCAGTCCGGTCCCCGTGGGAATCGGTGCGCTGCCGGCAGGAAGGCCATGGGCGGTTTCCCGGAATCGTGAGCCTGCATGGGACGGGACTCGTGGCGATCAGCCGCCGCAAACCCATCTCCGGCGGTTGCCCACCGCGGGACCGGCTGGCAAAACGGCCTCGTGTCCAGACCCGTCCGCATCGCCCCCTCCCTCCTGGCCGCCGACTTCGCCCGATTGGGCGAGGAGGTCAGCGCCATCGAAGCCGCCGGCGCCGACTGGCTGCATCTCGACATCATGGACGGCCATTTCGTGCCGAACATCTCCTTCGGCCCGGCCCTGGTGCGTGCCCTGCGCAAGCACTGCACGCTGCCCTTCGACGTGCACCTGATGATCGCGCCGGCCGATCCCTATCTGGCCGCCTTCGCCGAGGCCGGGGCGCATGTCATCTCGCTGCATCCGGAGGCCGGGCCGCACCTGCACCGCTCCCTGCAGACGATCCGCGGCCTGGGCTGCCAGGCCGGCGTCGTGCTCAATCCCGCCACGCCGGTCTCGGTGGTGGAGAATGTGCTGGACCTGCTCGACCTCGTGCTGGTCATGACGGTCAATCCGGGCTTCGGCGGCCAGTCCTTCCTGACCTCGCAACTGCCGAAGATCGAGGCGCTGCGCCGCATGATCGACGCCTCCGGCCGCGACATCGCACTGGAGATCGATGGCGGCGTCACTGACCAGACCGCGCCGCTCTGCCTCGCGGCGGGCGCCGACACGCTGGTGGCCGGCACCGCCGTCTTCGGCAAGCCGGACTATGCCGCGGCCATCGCCGCGCTGCGCCCGAAGGGCACGGAGGGCGGGGGCGGCGAGACGTTGCGGAGACCGGAATGAGCGGCTGGCTGCGCGGCGCCAAGCGCACCCTGGCCGGGCTCAAGCCCCTGCGCGTGCCCGAGGCGCCGGCCCGTGCCTTCCGCGACCTCTGGCCGGGTGATGCGGCGCGCGGCCAGCGGCTGCTGAAGGGCGAGTTCGAGGTGCTCGGCACCACCGGGCTGCTGCTGCCTGCCGAGGCCGCCCGCGCCACGCCCGGCGCGCTGGAGGCGATGAGCGGCGGCAGCCCCTGCTGGCGCGCCGCGCTGCATGGCTTCGCCTGGCTGCGCGACCTGCGGGCGCTGGGCACGGACAATGCCCGGCTGCGGGCACGGGCGCTGACCCAGGACTGGCTGTCCCGCACCGGCAACGAGGCCCTGGCCGATGCGCCGGAGGTGGTGGGGGCGCGGCTCTCCGCCTGGCTGGGGCACTGGGACTTCCTGGCCGCCACGGCGGAGGACGGCTTCCGCAGGGCGCTGATGCAGCGGCTGGCGCAGGATGCGCGCGGGCTGGTCGCCGCCCTGCCGGCGCATTGCGAGCACCGAGGCGCGCTGGTGGCGCTGAAGGGCGCCATGGCGGCCGCCGTGGCGCTGGAGGAGGAGGGCTGGCTCACCCGCTGCCTGAAGCTCCTCCCCGCCGAGCTGGAGCGTCAGTTCCTGCCGGATGGCTGTCATGTGGAACGCTCCCCGGCGGTTCACCTGACCGCGCTGCAGGACCTGATCGAGTTGCGCAACCTGCTGCACGGGGCCGAGCTGGAGGCGCCGCCGCACCTGTCCCTGGCGCTCGACCGCGCCGGGCCGGCGCTGCGCGTCTTCCGCCACGGCGATGGCGGGCTGGCCTGCTTCAACGGCACGCGGGGGGAGGCGGCGCCGCTGCTGGACCTCGTCCTCACCCAGGCCCAGGCGCGCGGCCGGGCGCCGCTGATCCTGCCCGACAGCGGCTTCCAGCGCCTGCTCGCCGGGCGGACGCTGGTGATCGTGGATTGCGGCCCGCCGCCGCCGCATCTGGCCGGCCCCGGGCCGCTGCCGCGCGGCGCCGACCGCTGGCATCATGCGGGCACGCTCAGCTTCGAGATGTCGGTCGGGCGGGACCGGCTGATCGTGAACTGCGGCGCCTCGCCCCTGGCCGAGCCCGCCTGGCGCGACGCGCTGCGCTCCACCGCCGCGCATTCCACCCTGGTCCTGGCCGACACCAACAGCGCCGAACTGCGCGAGGACGGGCTGGGCCGCCGGCCCGAGGTGGTGGAGGCCGAGCGGCAGGAGGCCGAGGGCGCGCAATGGCTGGATGCGACGCATGACGGGTGGAAGAAGCTGCTCGGCGCCGTCCATCGCCGCCGCCTCTGGCTGTCCGAATCCGGCGACGACCTGCGTGGCGAGGATGCGGTGGAGGCCGAGAGCCCGCCCGGCGGCTTCGCGGTGCGCTTTCACCTGCATCCCACGGTGAGGGCCTCGGTGCTGGAGGATGGGCGTGGCGTGCTGCTCCGCCTGCCGTCCGGCACGAGCTGGCGGATGCGGGCCGAGGGCGCCGCCCTGGCGCTGGAGGAAAGCCTCTATGCCGCCGGCGAGCCGCAGCCGACGCGGCAGGTGGTGCTGCAGGCGGAACCGGGAACCCTGAGCGTGCAATGGGCGATCCGCCGCGTGCCGGCCGCCGAGCTGCGCGGCGATGCGGGGGGCAAGGCCGAGGGGACCGCCCCGGCGGGCCAGAAGGGCATCCCGGGCGCGCCGCCCCGGCCGCCCCAAGGGGCGACATCCCAGGGGGGACATCCCAAGGGGCGACATCCCAGGGGGCGACATCCCGGGAGGGGCAGGGACCGGCGCCGGCCCCCGGGGCGAGCGGCCCGCGAGAGGACTGACACGACCACCATGCACCATCCGTCCGGTCCGACCGGCTGCCGGGCAGGGGGCTGCCCGGCGTGAAGGTCCTGTTCGTCGCCAATGTGGATTTCGCCCTGCGCCACTTCGTGCTGCCGCTGATGCGCGCGGCGCGGGAGCGGGGGCATGAAGTGGTAGGCGCCTGCGCCGAGGGGCCGCTCCTCGATATCCCCCGGGCCGAGGGCTTCCGCGTCATCGGCCTGCCCATGGCCCGCTCCCTGTCGCCGCGCGCCAACTGGCGGGCGCTGCGGGCGTTGCGGGCGCTGATCCGGGCGGAGAAGCCCGATCTGGTGCATGGGCATTTCCCGATCAGCGGCCTGCTGGCACGGCTGGCGGCGAAGATGGAGGGCGTGCCGCGCATCGCCTATACGGGGCACGGCTTCCTGTTCAACCAGCCGGGCCGCCCCTGGCGCCGGGCGCTGTCGCTGGGCATGGAATGGCTCGGCGGCCGCGTGACCGATGTCTTCATGACGGTCAGCACGGAGGAAGCGGGCGATGCCCGCCGCCTGGGGATTTCCCGCCATGCCGTGGCCTGCGGCAATGGGCGCGACCCGGCACTGTTCCATCCCGATGCCGCCACCCGGGCCGAGGTCCGGGCCGAGCTGGGCGCCGGACCGGAGGATTGCGTGGTGGCGGTGGTTTCCCGCCTCGTGCGGCACAAGGGCCATCCGGAACTGCTGGAGGCCATGGAATCCGTTCCCGGCGCCACGCTCTGGGTGGTGGGGGAGAGGCTGGCCTCCGACCATGGCGAGGATCTGGGGCCGGCCTTCGCCCGGGCGGAGCGGGAGCTGGGGCCCCGGCTGAAGCGCCTCGGCTACCGCCACGACGTGGCGCGCCTGCTGCGCGGGGCGGATGTCTTCTGCCTGCCCAGCCATTTCGAGGGCCTGCCGATGTCGGTGATCGAGGCCATGCTCACCGGCCTGCCGGTGGTGGCGACCGATATCAGCGGCCCGCGCGAGATGGTGCTGGAAGGCGAGACCGGCTTCCTCGTCCCGCCCATGCAGGCGGCGCCCCTGGCCGTGGCGCTGCGCCGCCTGGCCGAGGACCCCGCCCTGCGCCGGCGCATGGGCGAGGCGGGGCGGGCGCGGGCACTGGACCTCTATGCCGAGGACAAGGTGGTGGCGCGGACCCTGGACCTGCTGGGCCTCTGAGACGACCTCCGGGCCGTTCTCTTCGCGGCTGGCGCTATTCGCCGATGCTGACCAGCGCGCCACTGGCGCGGGCACGGCGGAACTGGTCGAGGAAGACCCAGCCCAGGACCAGGAGCCAGAGCGCGTCGAGTGCGAAGGCGGCGGCAAGGTGACCCCAGGCGATGTGCCCATCCAGCAGGGCGGCGCGCATCCCCTCGAAGACATGGGCGGCGGGCAGGGCCCAGGAGAGGGGCCGCACCCATTCCGGCAGCGCGGCCACCGGATAGAACACCGCCGCGAAGGGGGCGAGGCCGAAGAGCAGCGACCAGGCGAGGCTCTCCGCCCCGGCGCCGTGGCGCAGGATCATCGCCACCACGGCCAGCGAGATGGCCCAGCCCATCAGCATCAGCGCCGCGACGAACAGCACCAGCACCGGCCCCAGGGCGAGCACGTCGAAGCCGTAGAGCAGCCAAGCCAGCACCGAGGCGGGGACCAGGGCCACCAGCGTGCGCAGCAGCGACATGGCCATCAGCGCCGCCAGCATCTCCCGTGGCCGCAGCGGCGAGACGAAGAGATGCCCCAGGTTGCGGGACCAGATCTCCTCCAGGAAGGTCAGCGAGAAACCCATCTGTGCCCGCAGCGCGACCTCCCACAGCAGCACGCCGCCGATCAGCGCCCCGGCGACGAGGGCGCCGGCACCGGCATCCGGCCCCAGCGCGCCGCGTTCCGCCAGCCAGCGGCTGGTGAAGCCCCAGAGCAGGATCTGCAGGACCGGCCAATAGGCCAGTTCCAGCACGCGCGGCCAGGAATGGCGGTAAAGGGCGAGGTGCCGGTACATCAGCCCCCAGACGCGGCGGGCGGCGGGGCGCATCACGCCGCCTCCCGCGCCGTGCCGCGCGCGATGTCCAGGAAGACCTGCTCCAGATCCTCCCGCCCGTAGCGCTGCAGCAACTCCTCCGGCGAGCCCTGGTCCACCAGCCGCCCGCGCCGGAGCATCAGCACATGGGCGCAGAGGCGCTCCACCTCCGCCATGTTGTGGGAGGCCAGCAGGATGGCGCAGCCGCTTTCCGCCCGGTAGCTCTCCAGCCGCGTCCGTACCCAGTCCGCCGTATCGGGGTCCAGGCTCGCCGTCGGCTCGTCGAGCAGGAGCAGCTCGGGGCGGTTGATCAGCGACTTGGCCAGGGCGGCACGGGTCTTCTGCCCGGCCGAGAGCTGCCCCGCTGGCCGGTCCAGGAACTCGCCCAGCGCCAGCTCCTCCGCCAGTTCCGCGATGCGCCGGCCGGCGCGCGGCACGTCGTAGAGATGGGCATAGACCTGCAGGTTCTCCCGCACCGTCAGCCGGTGCGGCAGGGCGACATAGGGGGAGGAGAAATTCATCCGCGCCAGGGCCGCAAAGCGGTCCCCGGCCATGTCGCGGCCCAGCACCCGGACCCGCCCGGCGCTGGGCAGCAGCAGGCCCAGCAGCATGGCGATGGTGGTGCTCTTCCCGGCGCCATTGCCGCCGAGCAGGCCCCAGGTGGCACCGCGCGGCATGGCGAAGCTCAGCGCATCCACCGCCAGGGCCTCCCCATAGCGCTTGGTGAGCTGGTCGGCGGCGATGGCGTGTTCCATGCCCCTGGATATGCGCCTTCCGCCGCCGCCGTCAGCCCCGCCGGTGCTGGATGGCACGGCCCTGGAAGAGCCGGATGCCCATCTTCCAGCCCCAGGCGATGGCCGCGGCGCCGTCGCAGCCCGCCAGCACCAGTTCCGTCCGCCGGTCCTCCAGCACCGGCCGCAGCATCGAGGGGGCGGCGGGCAGTTCCGGCGAGAAGGGGATGCGCAGGGTGGCGATGCCGAGTCGCGCCGGGCGCAGGGCGGCGAGCAGGCCGGGCTCCGGCACCTCCAGCGCCAGGCGGTAGCCACGGGCCAGCAGGAAGCGGCGCAGCAGCGGCACCTCGCCCGGGGCGGCCAGCACCTCCAGCGCCGGGAGGCCGAGGGTCAGCAGGGGCTTCAGCGCCGGGGGGAGGGCCGCGTCCAGGCGCAGGAAGGCCGGGCCGGACAGGGTCGCGAGGGAAAGCGGCAGGTGCAGCGGCCGCGGACTGCCCTGCCAGTCGCGGCGCGACAACAGGGTCGCCAGCAGCCGGGCGGAAAGCAGGTCGTCCAGATGCGCCGCCAAGGCCGGGCTGGCCGAGGCGTCGCGGCCGCCCAGCAGGCGCTCGGAAACGCTGGCTGCGATCGGGCGCACATCCTCGCGCACCGGTTCCAGACGGCCTTCCTCCGGGATCAGGCGGCAGACGGATTGCCGGGCATGCAGCGGCCAGACATCCGCATGGCGCAGCGCCCGTTCCGCCTCCGCCAGCCCCGCCGGGTCCAGCGGCCGGGCCGCGGCGGGCGGGGCGTGGGGCTGGCGCAGGCCCAGGCTTTCCTCCAGCGCGGCGAGGACGCTCACCGCCTCCTGCGGCAGCCGCATGGTGCGCAGGACCTGCCCCAGCATCGCCTCGGGCAGGGCGCCTTCCAGCGCGGAACGGGTGGTCTCGGCGATGCCGGGTCCGGGGCCAGGCGGCGCCACCACCGCGAGGTCGCCGTTCGGCAGGTGGAAGCGGCGGCCGCGCGGGCCCACCGGAGGCGTCGCGGCCTCCCGCAGCAGGCGGCGGTGATGCGGGCGGTCCAGCCCCGGCGGCAGGGTGGACAGGCGCAGCCAGACCACGTCCCGCGCGGAATCGCTGGCCGTACAGTGATGCACCAGCGCGGCGAGGTCGCGGGCGGTGCCGGCCTTGCCACCCTGCGGTACGCCCCGGAGGCCGATGGGTGGGGCGGTTCCGGCGAGGGCGGCCGCCGGTGGAGCGGGGGTGCGCGGTTCCGGCGTGGCGAGGGACAGGCTCACGGCGCTTCCTCCTGCGGGATCAGGCGTTGCGGGGCGGCGCAGCCGGAACGCGCGCGGGGCGACAGGCCGGCGGCACTGGCGGCGCAGGTGGCGGTGCTGCACTCCTGCCGGAAGGCACAGTCCCGGCGCCGCACCACGGCCAGGAGGCGGGCGGGCTGGGCCCCGGTGAAGCGGCCGATGCCGCGGGACAGGCCCCAGGCCAGGGCGGCCTCGTCCTCCACCTCGTCCAGCACCAGCCGTCCGGGATCGAGGGCCGCGATGCTGTCCGCCGGCAGCGCGGCCAGGCCCGGCGTCCAGCGCAGGTGCAGCGCCGCGCCCGGCAGGCTGCCCGCGTCGCAGAGCGCCAGGGAGGCGGCCTCCAGCCCCGAAAGGGCGAAGGGCAGGCCGGGCGGCGGAGCGGCCAGCACGGCCAGGGGCAGGACCGGCAGGAGCGGCAGATCCCCGGCCCAGCCCGGGAGGGCGCCGAGATCGGCGGGCCGCATGTCCAGGTGCAGCGGCACCGTCAGCGGGGCGCCGAGCAGGGCGGCCTGCTGCCCGGGCTCCGACAGGGCCTGGAAGCCGCGCCGCATCGCATCCTCCGCCATATGGGCCAGCAGATGCGGGGGGAGGCCCTGCCCGAGGCGCAGCAACCCGGGGCGGGAGGGCCTGAGGCGCAGCCCGGCGAGTCGCGGCATGCCACCCGGGGCGAGGCCGACGATGGGCAGGCGCTCCAGCACATCCTCCAGAGGGGGCTGCGGCATCTGTTCCGGGGCGGGCATGGCCATGGTGGCGGCCAGCGGGACCGATCCGGGCGGGGCGACGGCCGGAGGCGGCTCGGGGAAGGAGGAGGGCGCCAGCGGGCGGGCCCCCGGCGGGCAGTCCGGCCGGCGGGACAGGCCTTCGGCGCCCAGCACGCGCCAGAGGCCGGGCATCAGCCGGTCGAGCGCGGCGGGCGCCGCGCCGAGGAGCAACTCGCCGCCGGGGAGCTCCCGCAACGATCCGCCTTCCGTGGCGGCCTCGGCCAGCAGCACCCGGCCCAGCCGCCGGTGCAGCGGAGTCCGGGGGTCAGGACAAGCCATTCCGGGGTGGCCGTCGCCCCGCCGGGGCGCATCGCGGAGGGGAGGGGAAAAGGCTGCATCGCCCCCGCAACTTGCGGCCGATGCGCTTAACGCAATCCTTACGCGGCGGGAGCAGCCTTGTGTCGGGCCGTAACCCTGCGCTACCGAGATGCCGCATGAACGGCCACCTGCCGGAATCTCCGGTTCCCCACGACCTCGCGGAGGCCGTGCGTAGTCTCAAGCGCGCTTCGGTCCTCGTGGTGGGCGACGCGATGCTGGACCGCTTCGTCTATGGGCGCGTGGCCCGGGTCTCGCCCGAGGCCCCGATCCCCGTGCTCACCGTCGATCGCGAGGTCGCCATGCCCGGCGGCGCCGGGAATGTGGTGCGCAACCTCACCGCGCTCGGCACGCCCACCGCCTTCCTGTCCGTGGTCGGGGACGATCAGGCCGGTTCCGACCTGACCGCGCTGATCGGCGGGCAGAGCGGGGTGGAGCCCTGGCTGCTGGTGCAGGGGGCGCGCCACCACCACCAAGACCCGCTTCGTGGCACAGGGGCAGCAGCTCCTGCGCGCCGACCACGAGAATCCCGAGCCGATCCAGCCCCGGCTGGCCGAACGGCTGCTGCGGATCGCCCAGGACACCATCGCCGCGACGCGGGTGATGGTGCTCTCCGACTACCGGAAGGGGGTGCTGTCCGGGGATATCCCGCAGCGCCTGATCGCCGCCTCCAAGGCCGCCGGCCGGAAGGTCGTGGTGGACCCCAAGGGGCTGGACTACGGCGTCTATGCCGGGGCGGACCTGGTGACGCCGAATCGCAACGAGCTCCGCCTCGCCACCGGCCGCTCGATCGAGAGCGAGGGCGCGCTGGTGGATGCCGCCCGGTCCCTGCGCCTGCAGCACGGCTTCGGCGCCGTGCTGGTGACCCGGGCCGAGGACGGCATGACGTTGGTGCAGGCGGACGGGGTGCAGCATTTCCCCGCCGAGGCGCCGGAGGTCTACGATGTCTCGGGCGCCGGGGACACGGTGGTGGCGGTGGTGGCCGCCGCCATGGCGGCGGGCCTGCCGCTGGAGGTCGGCGCCCGGCTGGCGAATGTCGCCGCCGGGATCGTGGTCGGCAAGGTCGGCACCGCCGTGGCGCGGGAGGATGACATCCTGGATGCGCTGAAGCCCGAGCGGGGCACGCTGCGCAAGGTGGTCTCGCGCGCCGCCGCGGCCGAGCAGGCGGAGCGCTGGCGCCAGAGGGGGTACCGGGTCGGCTTCACCAATGGCTGCTTCGACCTGCTGCACCCAGGCCATGTCCATCTGCTGGAACAGGCGCGGTCCTGGTGCGACCGGCTGGTGGTGGGGGTGAATTCCGACGCCTCGGTGAGCCGCCTCAAGGGGCCGACGCGCCCGATCCAGGGGGAGGCGGCGCGTGCCGCCGTGCTGGCCTCGCTGGCCACGGTGGACCTCGTCGCGGTCTTCGAGGAGGACACGCCCACCGAGCTGATCCGCCTGGTCCGCCCGGATGTGCTGGTGAAGGGCGCCGACTACACGGTCGATCAGGTGGTGGGCGGCGACCTGGTCCAGGAATGGGGCGGCGAGGTGAAGCTCGCGGAGCTGCTGCCCGGCAATTCCACCACCGCCACGGTGGCGCGCATCAAGGGATGATCCCGGGGCCGCGGAAGCCGGAGCTTTCGCGGCCCGCCCCGCCTCAGCCGATCGCCGGGTCCACGTTCACCCGGCTGCGCCGGCCCAGCATGGTGCGGGCCACGCGGCAGAGATGGGGGAAGTGCCAGTTGGCGCGTTCCTTGAGCTTCTTCATCCGCAGAGCCTTGCGGATGACGTTGCTGGGCGTGTGGTCCGCGGGGCGCCGCGCCCAGGGCGTGAGGCGCGCCGCCTCGTGGTACCAGCTCTTGTAATGGGGCTCCTGCATGTAGAACCAGGGCTTCGAGCTGCCGGTGTAATGGATGATCTTGGGGGCGCGGCGGAGCTCCCGGAACTCCTCCTCGGACAGCCCCATCTCATCCGCAGAGAAATCCGCGAAGTTGGGCTGGAAGTTCCAGCAGGCCGGGACGGATTTGATCCGGTCGCGGAAGACGTTGTTGATCACGTCCTGGTCATGCGCGCTCAGCCGCTCGGCATTCTCCACGGTGAAGTTCAGCAGGGTGGGGAGAACATTGTCCTCTCGCCACTTCCGCACGTTCACCACCAGCACGCCGGAATTGTAGTAGGTGTCGTCCTTGTCGAAGCCGGGGTGATAGGCCTTGTAAGGCTCGGGCACGGCGGCGAGGTAGAAACCGTCCAGAGGGGTTTCCCAGAGCGCCCGGATGTCATCGCGGACGATGATGTCGCTGTCGAGGTAGACGACCTTCTCGATCGCAGGATCAAGGAATTCCGTGACGAAGAGGCGCAGATAGGCGGAGACGGTGATGTGCTTGCTGACCGGCAGGTTGGTCCTCACCTGCTGCAGGTCGAAGCACACGAATTCCACGGTCGCGTTCCGGTAGCCTTCCACGAAGCGCGCGATCTGCTGTTCGCTCGCCGCGTTGCGCTCCGTCGAGCAGACGATCAGGCGGAAGTCATTGTTCGGATTGCTGGACAGCAGCGAGGCCATGGTGGCAGCCATGTAGGGGAAGTACCGCGCATCGGCACAGAACAGGACCGGGATCTTCTCCAAGACATGCGCTCCTATGAGCCAAGGATTTCCAGAAAACTGAACACAATCGGCTTTGTTCTCGTGTTGAAGCACGCTTGGGTAGAGGTCAAGTTCGATGCTGATCCGGAATTTATGCGGAGCTGGTTGCCAGTACCGAGTCCAGGCCCCTTCTAATGTTTGCACCGCACCAAAGCAAACCAAACCGGTGCGAATTCCATAATGATACCACAGCCGAATTCTATGAGGTTGTTAACGAAATTCTATGATCAACTGAGGGTTGTTTCCAGACCATTCGCGATGGGAACGCGCCGTTTCTTCCATCCTGGCCAGGATGCTGTGGCGGCTCGATTTTTCCGCCGATTCCGGCGCCGCCTCTGGCCATCGGCCGGACCGCGCTGCTACTCCCGTCCAGGCGACAAGGAGGTGCCCCTTGCACTGGATCACGCTGCTGGACACGCGACGCCTGGGGCCCGGCAGCACATCGCAGGAAGAACTTTTTCCCGGCGATGACGAGCCGGACGGCAATCCGTTCCAGACGGATGGCGACCGGATCGTCTTCTCCCGGCCCTTCCGGCGCCTCCAGCAGAAGACGCAGGCCCATCCGCTACCCTTCAACGCGCATGTGCGCAACCGCCTGGTCCATACGCTGGAGGTCGCCGCGGTCGGCCGCTCCCTGGGCTATGCGGTCGGCGTCCGGCTGGGGGAACTGCGGGCCGCCGGGCGCTCGGCGGACGACCTGGGCTATCTCGTCCATGCCATCTGCCTAGCCCATGACATCGGCAACCCGCCCTTCGGCCATGCCGGCGAGGAAGTGATCGCCGCCTGGATGAGCCGCTGGCTGCGGGAGGTGGGAGAGGGCAGCGGGTTGGAGCTCGATCCGGACCTTGCCTATTTCGACGGCAATGCCCAGGGCTTCCGGATCCTCACCCGCGCGGACGGGCATCGTGGCGGTGGCGGGCTGCGGCTGACCGTGGCGACGCTGGGCGGCTTCCTGAAATACCCTTGGGAGGCCGGGGACCACCGCGCCGCCCGCGACGGCGTGCCGGGGGTGAAGTTCAACGTCTTCGCCACGGAGCGCGGCATCTTCGAGGAGGTGCGCAACGCCTGCCACCTCTCCGGTCCGCTGCCGCGCCACCCCGCGGTCTGGCTGATGGAGGCGGCGGACGACATCGTCTATACCCTGGCGGACCTGGAGGACGCGCTGGAGCTCGGCATCCTGCGTTTCGCCGACTATGCCGCCATCGTCGCGCCGCTGGCCGAGATCTCCATGTCCCGGCTGGAGCGGGAGGCGGATGAGGGCGGCCGCGTGACCCTGCTGCGCACCCTGGCCACCCGGCGCCTGCTGCGCGCGGTGGCGGAGGTCTTCATGGCGCACCGGCAGACCATCCTGGCCGGGGCGCTGCGGCCCGGGGAGAGCCTGACCCGGCTGATGGGGCCGGTGGCGCCGTCGCTCTTCGACGCGCTGGGCGTCGCCGCGCAGCGGACCGAGGAGGTCATTTACTTCAACGCCCGCAAGGTGGAGTTCGAGATCGGCGCCCATGACGTGCTCGGCAAGGCGCTGAGCGTCTTCCTGCCCGCCTGCCTCGCCTTCGCCCGGGCCAATGGCGACGCGGCGAAGCTGAACCTGCGCGAACGCCAGGCCCTTTCGCTGCTGCTCGACTACCACCCCCGCCCGGGGATGAGCGCCAGCGAGGTGATGCGCTGCGCCGTCGATTTCGTGGCGGGCATGACCGACAGCTACGCCTCCTGGCTGGCGGCCAAGCTGCGGGGGCTCGACACGCGGGTCTGACGTGACGGATCGCGGGTGTGGCTGGGCGGCGACAGCGCCGCTCGTCCCGCCTGCGAAAACGTCGAAAGCCCGGCTGGCCTGCGCTAGGCTGCGCCGCAGGGGGACTTTTGGAGATGGATGGACAGACTGGCCGGCGTGGCTTCCTGCGCTTCGGCCTTTCCATGCTGGCGATGGGGCTCGGGGGGGCCACCATCGCCGGACCGGCGCTGGCGGAGGCCGTGGCCCTGCGCGCGGACGGAAACGGAGCACGGCTCACCCTGCCGCTGGGGCCCACCGAGCGATGGCGCCTGACCGCCACTGCGCGGCCGGCCCGGTTGCGCCTCTATCTGCCCGGTGGGTGGAAGGGCCCCAGCCGGATCGCCGGCGCCGGCCCGGTGCGGGGAGGGCGCTGGGACGCCCGCTCCGGCTCCCTGCTGCTGGACCTGGAGGGGCCGGTGGCGGCACCGGGGGTGGACCGGCGGGGCGGCAGCCTGGCGCTGACGATCCGCCCTGGCAGCAGCGCCGCCTTCGCCCGTCTGGCGCGGAGCCGCACGGTGGCGGAGGGCGGCCCGGCGGCCCCGCGGCGCAGCCTGCCGGTGGTGGTGCTGGACCCGGGCCATGGCGGCAAGGACCCGGGCACGATCGGCGTGTCCGGCACCTATGAGAAGCGGGTGGTGCTGGCGGCGGCGCATGAGCTGCGCAAGCGGCTGGAGGCGAAGGGGCTGTGCCGGGTGGTGATGACCCGCTCGAACGACACCTTCATCCCCCTGGCCGGGCGGGTGGACTTCGCCCGCAAGCGCAATGCCGTGCTTTTCATGTCCCTGCACGCGGACAGCGCGCCGGGGGCGAGGGGTGCCAGTGTCTACACCCTGTCGGACCGGGCCTCGGACGCGCTCTCGGCGGGGCTGGCGAAGCGGGAGAACGCGGCGGACGCGGCCGCCGGCCTGCACCTGCCGCCGGTCTCGCCGGAGGTGGCCCGCATCCTGATGAGCCTCGTTCGGCAGGAGACGCGGCAGGGTTCGGACCAGATGGCGCAGTTCGTGGTCGGCTCGCTGCGCGGCGACGTCCCGCTGCTGCCCAACACCCACCGGCAGGCAGCCTTCGCCGTGCTGAAGGCACCGGACGTGCCTTCGGTGCTGGTGGAGATGGGCTTCCTCAGCAATGCCGCCGACGAGGCGGCGCTGAACCGGCCGGCGCACCGCGCCAAGCTGGCCAGCGCCTTGTCCGACGCCGTGCACCGCTTCATCGCGGACCGGACGGCCTGAGAGATCTCCCCGTCTCGAGAATGGCCCCGGAGCGTATGGGAGGGACCGAGAACTCATAGCTGTGGGAATTATTATCCAACCCAAAGTCGATTTTTGAGATGTTGGTTACCCTTCTGGCACTGGTATCCACTGGCGGCGGGCTTTCCCCGCACCTATCTGCGGATCACTGCTGTGAGAGGTCTGGACATCCGACACCCTGTGGAGGGGATCGGTGCTGTGGCGGAACGTGGGTTCCGGTGCCGACCTTGCCTCGCTTATCAAACGCCCGCATGCGGGATGGGGGCATGAGAGGCCCAAGGAGGTGGCTTCCGGCGAGCCCTGCCCCAGGGGGATGTTTCCGGAAGGCTGTTCCGAGTGGCCGTCCTGCGGGGTGCGCCGCACAGCAATGCGTGATCGGGGGTGTCCCCGGCACAGGATGCGCAACACCGGCGGGGCGTGAGCATGTATTGGGGCGACGATGAGTGATGAGAGCCACCGGGAGCGCGCTCCCCTGAGCAGCGACGCTCCGCAGCAGGACAGCGGGGGCGGGCGCCCCCGATCCGGTCAGGATAGGCGTGCGCGCCGCGACGCGCGGCAGGCCCGGCCCCGCCACCGCTGGCTGCGCCGTATCCTGGGCGGCATCGTGGCGCTGGCCCTGGTCTGCGTCGTGGTGGGCGGCATCGCCGCCTTCGCGCTCTGGGAGACGGCCACCAAGGACTTGCCGGACTACAAGTGGCTGGCGGACTACCAGCCGCCGCAGATGAGCCGGATCTATGCCTCGGACAGCCAGTTGATGGCCGAGCTGGCGCTGGAGCGCCGGGTCTTCGTCCCGATCGAGGCGATCCCGCCGCTGTTGCAGCAGGCCTTCATCTCGGCCGAGGACCAGAATTTCCGCAGCCATGGCGGCGTCGATCTGCTCGCCATCGCCCGGGCCGCCGTCACCAACCTGGAGCAGATCGGCAGTGGCCGGCGGGCCGTGGGCGCCTCGACCATCACCCAGCAGGTCGCCAAGAACATGCTGGTCGGCAACGACCGCACCATGATGCGCAAGGTCCGCGAGGCCATTCTGGCCAACCGGATCGAATCCGCCATGTCCAAGGACCGCGTCCTGGAGATCTACCTGAACGAGATCTTCCTCGGGCAGCAGTCCTATGGCGTGGCCTCCGCCGCTTGGAACTATTTCAACAAGGGCCTGAGCGACCTCAGCATCGCTGAGATGGCCTTCCTGGGCGCGTTGCCCAAGGCGCCGAACAACTACAACCCGGTGCGCTATCCGGAGGCCGCCAAGGCCCGGCGTGACTGGGTGATCGACCGCATGGCCGAGGACGGCGCCATCACCCAGGCCCAGGCCGAGCAGGCCAAGCGGGAGCCGATCCGCCCGCCGAGCCGTGGCCGCCCCGAGGTCCTGGCCGTGGGCCGCTACTTCACCGAGGAGGTGCGGCGGGAGCTGCTGGCCCGCTTCGGCGAGGAGCAGACCACCATGGGCGGGCTCGTGGTCCGCACCTCGCTGGAGCCGAAGCTGCAGCAGGCGACCGAGGATGCGCTGCGCCGGGGACTGCTGGAGTATGACCGGCGCCGGGGCGGGTGGCGCGGCCCGGTCACCCAGATCTCCGCCGCGGCCTCGGAATGGATGCCGGCGCTGGAGGCGCTGCCCCGCCCCGCCGGGCTGCTGCCGGAATGGCGGCAGGCCGTGGTGCTGGACGTGAAGGACCGTGAGGCCCGGATCGCCTGGCTGGAGCGGCCGCCGGGCAGCCAGGCGGCGCAGCCGCGCCAGGCCACGCTGAACTTCTCCGATGTCAGCGGCTGGGCGAGGCCGGTGAACGCCCAGGGGCGCCTCGGCGGTGCGCCGCGCCGCATGGCGGATGTGGTGAAGGCGGGCGACGTGGTGATGGTCGAGCCCTCCGGGAATGGCCGGGCGCAGTTGCGGCAGGTGCCGCAGGTGGAAGGTGCGGCCGTGGCCCTCGACCCGGCGACGGGGCGTGTCCTGGCCATGACCGGCGGCTTCTCCTTCGACAAGTCGGTGTTCAACCGCGCCACCCAGGCGATGCGGCAGCCCGGCTCCTCCTTCAAGCCCTTCGTCTATCTGCCGGCGCTGGAGATGGGCATTCCGCCGAACCAGCAGCTGCTGGACGCGCCGCTGGAGATCATGACGCCGCAGGGCCCCTGGAGGCCGGGCAACTACACCGGCCGGGCCTCGGGCGGCTATGTCACGATGCGGGCGGCGCTGGAGAAATCGCTGAACCTGCCGACCGTGCGCATGGCGCAGGAGATCGGCATGGACAAGGTGGCCGATTCCGCCGCGCGCTTCGGGGTGATCCAGAACATGCCGCGCGTGCTGGCCATGTCGCTGGGTGCCGGCGAGACCACGGTGCTGCGCATGGCCGGCGGCTATGCCTCCTTCGTCAATGGCGGGCGGCAGGTGACGCCGACCCTGATCGACAGCGTGCAGGACCGGCTGGGCCGGGCGGTCTGGCGCAACAACATCCGCTCCTGCGCGGGCTGCGACGCCGACATCTCCGCCGGCCCGCCGGTGCTGAAGGACGAGCGCAAACAGATCACCGACCCGATCGCCGCCTATCAGATGGTGAACATCCTGACCGGTGTGGTCGAGCGCGGCACCGGCGTGGCCGCCGGCAAGGGGCTGGACCGGCCGGTGGGCGGCAAGTCGGGCACCACCAACGACTTCCGCGACAACTGGTTCGTGGGCTTCACCCCGGATATCGTCGTGGCGGTGTGGATGGGCTTCGACGACAGCCGCTCCCTGGGCAATGGCGAGGCCGGTGGCGGCAATGCCGCGCCGATCGTGCATGACATCCTGGCCGCGGCGCTGAAGGACAGCCCGCCGGTGCCCTTCCGCGCCCCCCCGGGCGTGGCGCTGGTGCGGATGACGGATTTCAACGGCGCGCCGATCACCGAGGCCTTCCGCCCCGGCACCGAGAACAGCGCCCGGGCGCCGCTGGGCGGCGGGGGCGGCGATGGCGACCCGCCCACCGCTTCCGCCGTGGACAGCAGCCTGGGCGGGCTCTACTAGACCCGCTTCCGCCCCGTTCCCTTTTCAGGGGGCGGGGCGTGCCTGGATGACCATTTCGTATGAGACGCGGCCCGGACCCCCTTGGGGGAGGAGGGCCGCGCCAGTCGGGGCCCCCCATGCGTGCCGATGCCGAAGCCCTGAAGGGCCAGATCGAAGAATCCGTTTCCCTGCTGCGCCGCCATCTCGACTGGGACGCGGCCAATGCCCGTCTGGCCGAGCTGAACGCCCGCGCCGAGGACCCGACTCTCTGGAACGATGCCGACGAGGCCGGCCGCGTGATGCGCGAGCGCGGGCGGCTGGCCGACCAGATCGAGGGTGTGGCGCGGTTGCAGCAGGATGTCCGTGACGCGCTGGACCTGATCGAGCTGGCCGAGGCCGAGGGCGATGCCGCCACGGCGGATGCGGCGGTGGCCGATCTCAAGGCGCTGGCCGCCGAGGCCAAGCGGCGGGAGATCGAGAGCCTGCTGTCCGGCGAGGCCGATGCCAACGACGCCTTCCTGGAGGTGAATGCGGGCGCGGGCGGCACGGAGGCGCAGGACTGGGCCGAGATGCTGCGGCGCATGTACACGCGCTGGGCGGAGAAGCGCGGCTACAAGGTGACCATCACCGAGGAGAGCGAGGGCGAGCAGGCGGGCATCAAGTCCGCCACGCTGCAGATCTCCGGCCCCAATGCCTATGGCTGGCTGAAGACGGAGAGCGGGGTGCACCGGCTGGTGCGCATCAGCCCCTTCGACGCGGCGGCGCGGCGGCAGACCTCCTTCGCCTCCGTCTATGTGTATCCGGTGATCGACGACCGGATCGAGATCGAGATCAACCCGGCCGACCTGAAGACGGACACATTCCGTGCCTCCGGCGCCGGCGGGCAGCACGTGAACAAGACGGAATCCGGCGTGCGCTTCACCCATATCCCCACCGGGATCGTGGTGGCCTCGACCCAGGACCGTTCGCAGCACCGCAACCGCGCCATCGCCATGGATATGCTGCGCGCCCGGCTCTACGAACTGGAGCTGAGCAAGCGCGAGGCGATCGCGGCGGGCGTCGAGGCGGGCAAGACCGATATCGGCTGGGGCCACCAGATCCGGTCCTACGTCCTCCAGCCCTATCAGATGGTGAAGGACCTGCGGACCAGCGTGGAGAAGGGCAACCCGGCCGCCGTGCTGGATGGCGACCTGGACGAGTTCATGGCCGCCGCCCTGGCCCAGCGCGTCGGCGGCACCCGTTCCGAGGCCAGCGCCTCCGCCATCTGAGGCTTACCCCTCCACGGGGAGGGGAGGCTTCAGCCGGTCCAGTCCGTCACATGCGCCGCCAGATCGGGGCGGCGGGGCGGGCGGGCCTCGCCATCCGGCGTGCCCACGAAGACATAGCCCAGCAGCCGCTCGCCCTCGTTGAGGCCCAGGCGGCGGGCCAGGGCGGGGTCGTAGCCGTTGGCGCCGGTCAGCCAGATCGCGCCGAAGCCCTCGGCATGGAAGGCGTTCAGCAGGTTCATCACCCCGGCCCCGACCGTGAGGATCTGCTCCACCTCCGGGATCTTGCCCTCCCGGAGGCGGGCGGCCACCGCGATGGTGAGCGGTGCGTTCAGGATGCGGCCGCACTGCTTGTCGATCATCGGCTGCGTCACGGAAGGGTCGCGGGCGCGCATCGCCTCCTCGACGGCCGCGGCCCAGCGGGCGCGTGCCTCACCCCGGATCAGCACGAAATGCCAGGGATGCAGCCCGCCATGGTCCGGCGCGCGCAGGGCGGTCTCCAGAATGCGGTGCAGCAGCTCTCCCTCCGGCCCCGGGGCGCGCAGCATCTGCGCCGGCACGGAGTGGCGGGACAACAGGGCCTCCAGCACCGGCGAGGCGGTTCCGGAGGAAAGCGGGGCAAGATCGTTCATCGCGAGGTTCCGGGACGGTGTCGGCGGGCAGGACCGGCCGGGAGTGTTCCGGACCTGTGCGGTCCCCTTTCTCGCGCCTTTCGCGCGGCAACGCAAACGCCGCCTGCAACGAAGCGGACCGGCGGGGCTTTTGCCCCGGGGATATGCCAGAGGGACCGCCATCCGGGGACCATGCCGGGATTTTTCCGCCAGCGCCGCCTGCCGGATTTCCAGCCGCCGGGCACGATCTTCCATCTGGACTGGAAAGCCCGGCAGATCCGGATCGCCTGGCTCTGCCTGCCGGCGGTGGCGCTGACCCTCCTGGCCGGGCTGCTGGGCGGGCACCCGGCGGGTGGGCTGGTGGCGGCCAGCGGCGCCATGTCGGTTGGCTTCGGCGCGCTGCAACGCTTCTCGCGCGGCTGGGCGATGCCGATGCTGGTGGCGATGCTGGGCATGGCGGCCTCGGCGGCGGCCGGTTCCCTGGCGGGGCACTGGCTGCCGCTGCTGCTCCTGCTCAGCGGCCTCTGGGCGGCGGGCTGTGGCCTGCTGACGGCGGTGGGAACCGGGGCCTGGTGGTTGGGGCTGCAATGGAACATCGCCCTGGCCGTGGCCAGCGCCTTTCCGTCCAGCCTGGAGCATGCGCTGGGCCGGGGTGGGCTGATCCTGGTGGGCGGCGCGCTGCAATGGGTGATCCTGGTGGCCTGCCGGCGTGCCCTGCCCGCGCCCCAGGGCTGGCCCTCCGACCTGCAGATCCCGGAACTCCTGGAATCCCTGCGCCTCCTCGTCAGCCGCCGGAACCCGGACCGGGCCTATGCGCTGCGGCTGGCCTGCGCCGCCATGGGGGCCGTGCTGGCCAGCCGGCTGCTGGACCTGCCGAACGGCTACTGGGCGCCGATGACGGCGGTGATGGTGCTGAAGCCGAGGCTGGACGAGACCTATTCCCGGGGCCTGCAAAGGGTGGCCGGCACCCTGCTGGGGGCGGGCGGCGCGACCCTGCTGGCGGCGATGCTCCGTCCCGGCCCCTGGGCCCTGGCCCTGCTGGTCCTGTCCATGGCCTGGGCGAGCTACGCCCTGCAACGGGTGAACTACGCCGCCCTGTCCACGGCCATCAGCGCCTATGTGGTCTTCCTGCTCGCCCTGGTGGCCATGCCGGAGCCCGAGGCCGCGAGCCACCGCATCCTGGCGACGCTGGCCGGCAGCGGCCTGGCCTTCGCGGTGGACCTGCTGGGATGGCTTTGGGCAGGCCGGGAAGGGGGCGGAGGCGAGGCGGGAGGGCCGCATCCTTGACCTTGCAGGTCCGGAATGTGTCGCGTTTCTGAAACAGGTCCGGCAGGCGATCGCGGGCCGCGCCGTTTTGGGGAAGGGCTCCGGCCCTTTTCGCGATTGACCCTGTCGCCATGCCGAACGAACATGGCAGGGTCCGAACCGGAGCGCCTTCGCCCACAAGGCTGGCGACGGCGGCCGACCGCTCCGGCAACCGCCATAGAAATACGGGCTGCAGACCCGAGAATCGAGGAAACAGAATGGCGATCCCGCTGGGAACCACACTGCCCGTCACCGACGCCGCCATGGCCGATGCGGGGGCGGGCGAGGTCAACCGAATCCTGCGCAACCCGACCTTCCAGGAACTGGTCAAGGCCCGTTCCGGCTTCGCCTGGACGCTCTCCATCGTGATGCTGGCGATCTATCTGGGCTTTATCCTGCTCGTGGCCTTCGCCCATGGGCTGATGGCCGCCCCGGTCGCCGGAGGCACGACCTCCATGGGCATCGTCCTGGGCCTTGTGGTCATCGTCTCGGCCTTCGTGCTGACCGGCATCTATGTCGCGCGCGCCAACACGCGCTTCGACGAGATGACGCAGCGCCTGCGCCAGGAGCTGAGCCGCTGATGCGCCTCCTCAAGCTCCTCACCGTCACCGCCGGGACGCTCGCCCTCGGCCTCGGCGGCATGGCCTATGCGGCGGATGCGATCTCCGGGCCGGTGCAGCGCCAGGCGCTGAACTGGGCGGCGATCATCATGTTTGTTGCCTTCGTGGCGATGACGCTGATCATCACCTACCGTGTCGCTTCGCAGAACCGTTCGGCCTCCGACTTCTACGCGGCGGGCGGCGGCATCACCGGTTTCCAGAACGGGCTGGCCATCGCCGGCGACTACATGTCGGCGGCCTCCTTCCTCGGCATCTCCGGCCTGGTCTTCGCCAGCGGTTTCGACGGGCTGATCTACTCGATCGGCTTCCTGGTCGGCTGGCCCATCGTGCTCTTCCTGATCGCGGAGCGGCTGAGGAACCTCGGCAAGTTCACCTTCGCCGATGTCGCCTCCTTCCGCCTCGACCAGACGGCGATCCGCATCCTCTCGGCCAGCGGCACGCTGGTGGTGGTGGCCTTCTACCTGATCGCGCAGATGGTGGGGGCAGGGAAGCTGATCCAGCTTCTCTTCGGGCTGCAATACCTCTACGCGGTGGTGATCGTCGGCCTGCTGATGATCGTCTATGTCGCTTTCGGCGGCATGAAGGCCACGACCTGGGTGCAGATCATCAAGGCCTGCCTGCTGCTGGTCGGCGCCACCTTCATGGCGCTCGCCGTGCTCTGGCATTTCGGCTTCAACCCGGAGCGCATGTTCGCCACCGCCGTGCAGGTGCACCCGGCGGGCGCCAGCATCATGGCGCCGGGCAACATGGTGGCGGACCCCGTCTCGGCGATCTCGCTGGGCCTCGCGCTGATGTTCGGCACGGCCGGCCTGCCACATATCCTGATGCGGTTCTTCACGGTGTCGAACGCCCAGGCGGCGCGCAAGTCGGTCTTCTACGCCACCGGGCTGATCGCCTATTTCTACATCCTCACCTTCATCATCGGCTTCGGCGCCATCACCTTCCTGATGAACGACCCGGCCTACTACACCAACGGCGCCTCGGGCGTTTACAACAAGATCAGCGGCCTTCTGGGCGGCACCAACATGGCGGCGGTGCACCTTGCCAATGCGGTGGGCGGCTCGCTCTTCCTGGGCTTCATCTCCGCCGTGGCCTTCGCCACCATCCTGGCCGTGGTCGCGGGCCTGACGCTCTCGGGCGCCTCGGCGGTCAGCCACGACCTCTATGCCAGCGTGATCGCCCGTGGCCGCGCCACGGAGAAGAAGGAGGTGCGGCTGTCGAAGATCTCCGCCGTGGTGATCGGCCTCGTCGCCATCTATCTCGGCTATATCTTCGAGAACCAGAACGTCGCCTTCATGGTGGGCCTCGCCTTCGCCGTGGCGGCGAGCTGCAACTTCCCCGTGCTGCTGATGTCCACCATGTGGCGCGGGACGACCACCACGGGTGCGCTCTGCGGCGGGCTGCTGGGCCTTGTCGCGGCGGTGGTCATGGTGGTGCTGAGCAAGGCGGTCTGGGTGGACACCTTCCACCATGCCGCGGCGCTCTTCCCCTATGACAATCCGGCGATCTTCTCGATGCCGCTGGCCTTCGTGGGGATCTGGGCTTTCTCGAAGATGGACAACAGCCTGCGGGCGCGGCGCGAGATCGCCTCCTTCGACGCGCAGTATGTGCGCTCGGAGACCGGGATCGGCGCCTCCGGGGCCCACGTCCACTGAGGCCCACCTCCCACTGAGGCGCGTGCCGGGGAGGGCGTCCTCTCCGGCCTTGTTTCCCGGGGTGCGAACGGAAAAGGGGGGATGGCCGCAAGGCCATCCCCCTTCCGCTTTCCCGGGTGGCCGGAGGCTATTTCTCGACGAAGGCCTTCTCGATCACGAACTCGCCGGGCTCGTGCTGGCTGCCCTCGTGGAAGCCGCGCTCCTCCAGGATCTTGCGGCAATCGGCCAGCATCTCCGGGCTGCCGCAGAGCATGACGCGGTCATGCTCGGGCGAGATCGGCGGCAGGCCGAGATCCCCGGTGAGCTTGTCGGAGGCGATCAGGTCGGTCACGCGGCCCTGGTTGCGGAAGGCCTCACGCGTCACGGTCGGATAGTAGAGCAGCTTGTCGCCGATGATCTCGCCGAGGAATTCGTGCTGCTTCAGCTCCTCCTCAATCAGCGCGCGATGGGCCAGCTCGTCCACCTGGCGCACGCCATGGACCACCACGACCCGCTCGTACTGGTCATAGGCCTCGGGCTCGCGGATCAGGCTCAGGAAGGGGGCGAGGCCGGTGCCGGTGGAGAGCAGCCAGAGCGTCTTGCCCGGGCGCAGGTTGCTGAGGATGAGCGTGCCGACCGGCTTGCGCCCGACCAGGATCTTGTCGCCCGGCTGGAGGTGCTGGAGCCGGGAGGTGAGGGGGCCGTCCGGCACCTTGATCGAGAGGAAGTCCAGCTCCTCGTCCCAGGGGGCGGAGGCGATGGAATAGGCGCGCAGCAGCGGCCGCCCCTCCACCATCAGGCCGATCATCACGAACTGCCCGGCCTGGAAGCGCAGGCCCTGGTCGCGCGTCGTGCGGAAGGAGAAGAGCCGGTCGGTCCAGTGATGCACGGACAGGACCGTCTCATGGAAGAAGGCGGCGTTGGGTGCGGGGGCGTTCATGACGGCGGAAGCTATGGGGTGCCGCGCCGCGGAAGGCAACGTGGAATGAACGTTCCTGCCCTGTGGTTTGCGAATATTCGCAATGCCGGCGCGGAGGGCCGGTGGCGGAGATGATGCCGGGCCCAAGGGGCAAGCCAGGGGATCTTAACGCTTTCTCAAGCCCGGCATGCTTGTTTGCACCATGCCGCCGCGCCGGCCAGGGTGGTTTCGGTTCCGGAGCGGGCTCGGGAGACCTTGGCCATGACCAGTATCACCTCCGCCACCGGCACGCAGGGCTACGCGCCATCCTCCGCGAGCAGCACGAGGAGCGGCAGCGCCCAGGCGGCCTCCCCGATAGCTTCCCCGATAGCTTCCCCGGCCGCTTCGTCCTCGGGGAGTGCAGGAGCCAGCCAGGGCGGCAGTGGCAGCACCGATACCTCGGAGCTCAAAGCCGCTCTGGAGGATGCGCAGGCGGAGGAGGTGAGGGCGCGGCAGCAATTGGCCGCCGACCAGCAGGCCCATGCGGATGCGAGCCGGATCGCCGAGGACCAGGCCACGCTGGCCCAGGCGCAGCAGGCCGTGATCCAGGCGCAGACCAAGCTCACCGCCGCTGCCTCGCAGGTCGATATCCTGGTCTGACGCTCGCCTGTCTGCCCCATCGGGCGCCGCGCCGCCCCACTCCAGGGGGCCGGACGGTATCGCGGCGCATTGCCGAAGTTCCGCTTCGGCGCCAGGATCGCGCCCCGATGATCACGCCATCCACCGTTTCACGTCAGGGGCCTCCGCTGGGGCCTGTCGTGGACGACACCCCACGCCCCCTGCCCGCCAGGATTCCGCATCACGGACAGAATGTGGACCTGGAGCCACTGCACCCCCGCCACGCCCCGGACCTGTTCCGGGCCGCGACGAATGCCGAGGATTCCTGGGCCTATCTGGGCTATGGCCCGTTCCGGGACGAGGAGGCGATGCGCCGCCATGTGGCCGGCCTCGCCAGCCAGCACGACCCCATGGCCTGGGCCATCCGGCAGCACCGCACCGGCACGGCGGATGGCTGGCTGACCCTGATGGAGATCTTTCCGGCTGATGCGCATATCGAGCTGGGCAACATCTGGTTCGGCCCCCGGCTGCAGCGGACCCGCGCGGCCACCGAGGCGATGTTCCTGCTGATGCGCCATGCCATGGATGATCTCGGCTATCGCCGGCTGACCTGGAAGTGCCATGCGCTGAACGCCCCCTCCCGCCGGGCGGCGGAGCGTCTGGGCTTCACCTATGAGGGCACGCTGCGCAGCGTGAAGATCGTGAAGGGCCGCTCGCGCGACACCGCCTGGTTCTCGATCCTGGAGGATGAGTGGCCGGCGCGGCGCGAGGTGATCGCCGCCTGGCTGGACGATGCCAACTGGGACCATGCGGGGCGCCCGCGCCAGTCGATGGGGGAGATCGCGGGCACGAATCCCGCGCCCTGATCCGGGCGTGCTTTTCGCCGCGGGATGACGCCTGCGTCATCCCTGTGTCATGAAGCCGTCATCGGGTTGCAGCCTGCGGAGGCTAAGCGCCGCTCCATGAGAACAGGGGCGATTCGCTTGCCGAACTTCCTTCGCGGGACCGTCCGCGCCTCCTTCCGTGCCTTGCTGCTGGGCGGGCTCGTGACCGCTGCCTCGACTGCCACCCTGGCCCTGCCGGGCCGGGCGCAGGCGGCGGAGCAGGGCTTCGAGGCCGTGCTGGCCGGCCATGCCGTCCTTCCGGCCAATACCCTGGCCCAGCCTCCCGGGGATGCACCCGTCGAGACGCGGGTGTCCGGGCGCTTCACCGGCCCGGGCAATCTGCGGACCGATCAGGTCGGCGGCATCCCCGGCACCACCGGCCCGGCGCCCGATGGCCGGCCCACCGGCCTGTCGCTGCCTTTCCAGGGGCAGCCGGTGCAGGGCTTCTCCGGCATCAAGCCGGTGGCCGGGGAGCCCGGCGCCTATTGGGTGCTGACCGACAACGGCTTCGGCACCAAGCGCAACAGCTCCGACGCGCTGCTGGCCTTCCGCAAGATCCGGCCGGATTTCGCGACCGGCGCGGTGCAGGTGGAGCAGACGGTCTTCCTGTCCGATCCCGAGCGGAAGGTACCCTTCCGCATCACCCACGAGGCGACGGAACGCCGTTACCTAACCGGGGCGGATTTCGACCCGGAGAGCATCCAGCCGGTCGCTGACGGCTTCTGGATCGGCGAGGAGTTCGGCCCCTTCCTGATCCATGTGGATCGCGAAGGCCGCGTGCGCCGCGTGGTGGAAACGAAGCTGGACGGGCAGGTGCTGATGTCGCCCGACCATCCCGCGCTGAGCACCGCCGCCACGCCCAACGCCGTGCTGCCCTTCCGCGCGCGCCGCTCGGGCGGCTTCGAAGGCATGGCTTTGACGCCGGATGGCAAGACGCTCTGGGCAATGCTGGAGAAGCCGCTGTTCAAGCCGGGCAGCGACCAAGCGGAGGGGAACTTCCTGCGGGTGTTCGAATTCTCACTCGAGAAGGGTGATTGGACCGGCCGCGTAAAGCGCTTCCGGCTAGCGGAGGGCGCCGTGTCGATCGGCGACTTCAACTTCATCGACGACCGCCGGGCGCTGGTGATCGAGCGTGACGATGGCGAGGGCGATCCCTCCCGCGCCTGCGCCAGTGGGGCGAAGCCGCCGGCCTGCTTCGCTACTCCGGCGCGGGTGAAGCGGGTCACGCTGATCGACATGGAGGCGGAGGAGGGCGAGGGCGAGATCCGGCGGATCGGCGGCATCGACCTGATGGCGATCCGCGACCCGAAGGGGCTGGCGCGGCAGCGCGGCGACACGGGGCTGGAGGCCGGGCGCTTCTCCTTCCCCTTCGTCACGATCGAGAACGTGGCGCGAGTGGACGACACGCACATCATCGTGGCCAACGACAACAACCTGCCTTTCAGTGCTGGCCGGTTCCTGACCCGGGCCGACGACAACGAGTTCATGCTCCTGTCGGTGCCGGAACTGCTCCAGGCACGCTGACCCGGACAGCGCGGCACCCAGGGCGGGGGGGACGCATCGTCCCGGGGCGCCGCGCCTCCCCCCGCCCGGTCCGGAAGGGCCGGGCGGGGGGGACTCTTCCGCGACTGTCCCGAAAGAAAGACACGGCCACGCGGCTGGTATGACTTGTTTCCCGCGCCGCACGCCGACAAGTTCGCCGCGAATATGGAGATCTTGATGCCTATTCGCGACGCGCGACCGACCGACCTGCCGGCGATCACTGCCATCTATGCCCATCACGTGGCCCATGGCACCGGGACCTTCGAGGAGGAGGCGCCGGACGAGATGGAGATGGGGCAACGCCTGGAGCACGTGCAGAAGGCGGGCTGGGCCTGGCTCGTGGCGGAGAACGAAGTGGGCGAGGTCGTCGGCTATGCCTATTACGCGCAGTTCCGCGACCGTTCCGCCTATCGTTTCGCGGCGGAGGATTCGATCTATATCCGTGACGACGTGCGTGGCCAGGGCGTCGGCAAGGCGCTGGTGGCGGAACTGCTGAGCCGCGCCGAGGCGGCGGGCTTCCGGCAGATCTTCGCGGTGATCGGCGATGCCGAGAATGTCGGCTCCATCGGCCTGCACCTGTCGCTGGGCTTCCGCCAGACCGGGGTGCTGCGGGCCGCCGGGCTCAAGTTCGGCCGCTGGCTGGATGTGGTGTTCATGCAGCGCCCACTCGGCGACGGCGACCGCAGCCTGCCAAGCGGGGTCTGAACGGCGGGCGCTCCTCTGTCCTCCGGGGGACAAGGCTCCGCCTTTTCCCCCGGAACCCTCTTATCCGCCAGGACCCTGCGGGCCCTGGACCCCATTCGTTGGCTCTCGCTGTCAGCCGGATCGCGCCGGAGAGCGATGCTCTCCGGCGACTGCGGCCGCCATCTGCGCGGACGCGGTGTTTGTTTTTCTTCGGGAGCCCCGCTGATCCACTCGCGCCCGGGGATCAGCCCATAGGCTGGCGCCCACCACCGGCGCCCACGAAAGCCCTGGGTCCGGGGACCGGCTTCGGTCCGCCATCATGGCCATGGGCGGAGTGGGGGCTCCGGGGGCGAGGCAGAGCCTTGCCCCCGGGGGTGGCCAGCCACGAAGCGCGGCGCTTCTAGCTTTCCTGCGGCCGGGCGCCGTCGCCCAGGCGGGGCTGGGCGGCCGGATGCGGGATGCGCAGGGCCAGCAGGAAGCTCAGCACCGCCAGGGCGAAGACGGTCCAGAAGGCCCAGTGCAGCCCGTGCAGGAGGGCGCTCCGCAACGCCGGTTCGATGGGACCGGCCATGCCGCCCTCGCCCAGGATGTTGCGGATCTTCCCGGCGGAATCGGCGTCACCGGCGGCCCGCAGGGCACTCTGCGCCCCCAGGTTCAGGATGCCGCCCAGCAGTGCCACGCCGAGCGTGCTGCCCAGCAGGCGGGAGAAGACGTTGGAGGCGGTGGCCGCCCCCCGGCGCGACCAGCCGGTGCTGTTCTGGACCAGCAGCACGCAGGTGGTGGTGAACAGGCCCATGCCAAGCCCGACCAGGAAGGAGGCAAGGGCCGCCAGCAGCAGCGACGACCCCGCATCCAGGAAGAGCAGCGGCACGGTGCCCAGCACGAAGAGGCCGGTGCCCAGCCGCGTGGTGTTGCGCATGCCGAGATGCCGGTTGATCCGCCCGGTCTGGCTGGCGGCCAGGGGCCAGCCGAGCGACATGGCGGTGAGGGTGAAGCCGGAGGCGAGCGGTGAGGCGCCGACCACCCCCTGCACATAGACGGGCAGCAGGGCGGACAGCCCGATCAGCCCCATCCCGGCCAGGAGCGTGGCGCCGTTGGCGGACTGGATGATGCGCTCGCGCCAGAGGTCCAGGGCGATCATCGGGGCCGCCACGCGGGATTCCTGCCACAACAGCAGCGGCACGCCCGCCAGAAGCACCATCCCGGCCAGGAGCATGCCGGGGCCGCGCCAGGAGGCATCGCCCCCGGCCAGGGTCAGCAGCATCAGCAGAGCCCCGACGCAGCCGGCGAAGATCAGCGCGCCCGGATAGTCCACGCTGGCGGTGCGGCGCTCCACCGTCTCACGCAAGGCATAGGTGAGGCCGGCGATGGTCAGGAAGCCGATGGGAAGGTTGATCCAGAAGACCCAGGACCAGGAGACCCGTTCCACCAGCACCGCCCCGGCCATGGGGCCGATCACCGCCGAGACCGCCCAGACGCTGGCCAGCAGCCCCTGCACCCGGGCACGTTCCTCGGGCGGGTAGAGGTCGCCGACCACGGTGGTGCCCACCGGCAGGATGGCGCCGGCGCCCAGGCCCTGGAGCAGCCGGAAGAAGATCAGCGAGGGCATCGACCAGGCGAGGCCGCAGAGCAGGGAGCCGGCCAGGAAGACCGCGATCCCGGCGAAGAGCACCGGGCGGCGGCCATGGATGTCGGCGAGGCGGCCATAGATGACCGTGGTGGCCGACTGCGCCATCAGGAAGGCGGAGAAGACCCAGGAATAGAGGGAGAAATCCCCGAGCTGCCGCACGATCCGCGGCATGGCGGTGGCGATGATGGTGGATTCGATCGCCACCATGAACATCGACACCATGATGCAGGCCATCACGAGCCGGCGCCGGGCGGGTATGGGCGGGGTGGTCATGGTGTTTCCTCGGCGTCCCTGGCGGGCCCGCGCTCATGCGTCGCGTGGGCTGTCGCCGGGGCAGATCTGGGCGGGTTTTCGCGAAAGGATAGTGCGTGGGGCCAATCCGGCATGGTCCATCGCCGTCCGGTCAGCCATGCCAGGAGGGCTTGGCCGGCGGTTCAGCCGCCATCGCGGTCCGCGCGGAAGCGGGCCGCGACCACGGCGTCCTGGCGCAGAGCCCCCTCCAGCATGGCGGCAACCTCCGGCGTATCCGCCAGGGCGAGGACCCGGTCGAACCAGGGGCAGACACCGCGCACCCGGTCCAGGAAAAGGCGATCCAGCGCCTGGGCCAGCGGGGAACGGCCGCCGCAGCAGGCACAGGCCACGGCATGGGTGGCGAAGGGCTGGAAGCGGGCCGTGGCCACCGGCCCGTCGAGGTCCGGGGCGGCCTCCGGCAGCAGCAGTGCGGCGGGCGGCCCCGCGCGCAGCGCCTGCCGCAGCCCGGCGGTGTCCGGCAGCGGCAACAGGGGGATGCGGGCGTCGAGGGTCCAGGCCATCTGCTGGACATAAGGATATCTTTATGTCATTGTCCAGCCGTGGATGAACTTCTCGCCCAACTCCGTGCCGCTGCCGAGCCGACGCGCCTGCGCCTCCTGGCGCTCTGCGCCCGGGGTGCCTGGTGCGTGTCCGATCTCTGCGCCCTGCTCGGGCAGTCCCAGCCCCGCCTGTCGCGCCATCTGCGCCTGCTGACCGAGGCCGGGCTGCTGGACCGGATGCCCGAGGGGGCGAATGTCTATTTCCAGGTGCCCGCCGAGGCTGGCCTCGCCCATATGATCGTGGCCCGCCTGCCGGAAGAGGATGCGCAGCTTGCCGCCGACCGGCGCGCCGCCGCGCGGCTGGCGGCGGAGCGGGCGCGCGAGGCCTCCGAGACCTTCCAACGCCAGGGTTCGGACTGGGATGAGATGCGCGCCCTCGGCCTACCAGCTGCGGCCATCGAGGCGGCGCTGCTGGATGCCCTGCCGGAGCATCCCGGGCGCCTGCTGGATATCGGCACCGGCACTGGCCGCCTGCTGGAACTGACCGCCGGCCGGGCCGGGACCGCCCCCGAGATCGCGCTGGGCGTCGATGCCTCCCGCGCCATGCTGGCCCTGGCCCGCGCCCGTCTGTCTGAGCGCGGCCTGGCGCAGCGCTGCGCGGTGCGGCAGGCGGACATGTACCGGCTGCCGATCGCCGATGCCTCCTTCGACACCGTGACGTTGCAGATGGTGCTGCATTATGCCGAGGACCCGGCCGCCGTGCTGGCCGAGGCGGCACGGGTGCTGGCGCCCGGCGGGCGGCTGCTGATCGCCGACCTCGCCCCGCATGAGCGGGGAGCTGATGGCGCGGCAGGCGCATCGTTGGCCCGGCTTCGACGATGCCCAGGTCGCCGGCTGGCTCGGCGCTGCCGGCTGCGCCCCGCTTCCCGCCCGGACCGCGGCCAGGGGGGGAAGGGGCACTGGAAGTGCGCCTCTGGCCCGCCACCCGCCTGCCCGCCGACCATTCCCTTTCCGTGCCCGCCGCAACCGAGGCTCCGTGATGTCCCGTCCCCACCTGCTCGAGGCCCTGCGCGACCGCGTTCTGCTCTGTGATGGCGGCATGGGCTCGCGCGTGCAGGCGCTCACCCTGGATGTCGAGAAGGACTACTGGGGCAAGGAGAACTGCACCGAGGTGCTGAACCTTTCCCGCCCCGATCTCGTGCGCGAGATCCATCGCGGCTACTACGAGGCCGGGTCGGACATGGTGCTGACCAACAGCTTCGGCGGATCGCCCATCACGCTGGAGGAGTTCGAGCTGGGCGCGCGGGCCTTCGAGATCAACAAGCTCTCGGTGGAACTGGCGCGCGAGGCGGCGGAGAGCTTCGCCGACGGGCGGCACCGCTGGGTGATCGGCGATATCGGCCCCGGCACCAAGCTGCCGAGCCTCGGCCATATCGACTACGACACGCTGGAGGCCGCGCTGCTGGAGCAGTGCCGCGGGCTGATCGCCGGCGGTGCAGACGCGCTGCTGACCGAGACCAACCAGGACACGCTGTTCATCAAGGCGGCCGTCAACGCCGCCAAGGCGGCGAAGCGCGAGGCGGGGAGCGACATCCCCATCTTCGTGCAGGTGACGGTGGAGACCACCGGCACGCTGCTGGTCGGCCCCGACATCGCCGCCGCCGCCACGGTGGTCGACGCGCTGGACGTGCCGCTGATCGGCCTCAACTGCGCCACCGGGCCGCAGGAGATGGCGGAGCATGTGCGCTATCTCGCCGGGTCCTGGCGCGGACTGATCTCGGTGCAGCCCAATGCCGGCCTGCCGGAGCTG